>JAICYT010000060.1 GCA_025934075.1 Gemmatimonadaceae bacterium | reverse complement strand
CGGCGGCGGCGAACGGGCGCGCCTCCTCCAGGAAGTAATCCAACACGTGGCGCGCGACTATGTGGACACGCTGTCTGACTCGACGGTGTACGTGCGCGCCGCCGAGGGTCTCGTCGCCGAGTTGCATGATCCGCACAGTGTATACTTGTCGCCGAAGCTGCTCGCGAGCCTGGCGGAGCGAACATCAGGCCGATATGCGGGCGTCGGCGCGCAGATCGACGTGCGCGACGGATGGATGACGGTCATCTCACCACTTCCCGGCGGGCCTGCCCGTAACGCCGGCATTCAAACGGGCGATCGCATCACTGAAGTCGACGGAAAGCCAATGCGCGGACTCACAGTCGAGGAAGCGCAGAAGGTGCTGCGTGGCGCGCCATCGTCGGTCGTGCGGTTGACGATCGAACGTCCCGCGGTGACAGCGCCGCTCAACTTCGCGATCACTCGACGCGAGATTCGCGTCGGCTCGGTGCAACACGCTACGATGCTGCGCGACGGCGTTGGTTATGTCGCGCTCACCATCTTCAGCGAAGCATCGGCGGCTGATCTTCGTCATGCAATCGATTCTCTCCGCTCGGCCGGAATGCGTTCGCTGGTGTTCGACCTCCGCGGTGATCCGGGCGGTCTGCTAGATCAAGGCGTGGGCGTCGCCGATCTCTTCTTGAATCCGGGACAACGAATCGTGAGTATGCGCGGTCGCACGCCGGATATCACGCGCAGCTTCGACGATCGCGCACCGCAGCCGTGGCCGGATCTTCCGGTCGCCGTCCTTGTCGACACGAACACGGCGAGCGCCGCGGAGATCGTTGCCGGCGCGCTGCAAGACCATGATCGCGCAGTTGTCCTCGGGGCGCCGACGTACGGCAAGGGAAGCGCGCAAAACGTGTTTCGCGTCGCTGATGGCGGCGCCGTCAAGCTGACCACCGCTTTGTGGTACACTCCGTCCGGACGCAGCATCAATCGCAAGCATCCCACGCCGGACGACGACAACGCCGACACCATCGCTACCAAGCGCACGCCGCCGACCTACAAGACGGATGCAGGTCGGACGGTGCTGGGTGGAGGCGGAATCAACCCCGACGTCGTGCTACCTGTGACGTCGCAGTCGTCGGCTGACTCGGCGTTCCAACGCGCGCTCGGAAAACAGATTCCTCAGTTCCGCGACGCGCTCACGGACTATGCGCTCTCGCTCGCCGGCAAGCATGCGATTGCCTCGCCGGATTTCACCGTGACACCGGACATGCGCGCCGAGCTGCTGCGCCGCATGCGGGCGCGCGGAGTGACGATCGACACCGCGGTCTACGAGGCGTCGTCGTCGCTGCTCGATCGGCTGCTCGGTTACGAGATCGCGCGATATGTGTTTGGCGAACAGGCCGAATCAGCTCGCCGTTTGCGTGACGATGCCACGGTTGCGGCGGCCGTCCAGTTCGTGACCGGCGCCACGACCGAGCAAGAATTGCTGCGCAGGGCGGCAGCGGCTCCGAAGCCGCGGACCAAGTCGTAGCCCCGAGCAGGACATGGCAACTCAGTTCGGCTTGGTTTGATCGACGACCTTCGCGCCCTTTGGGATCGTGAAGATAAACGCCGTCCGATCGATCGGCACATTCGTCTGAATCGACGTGATGTGCACGTGGCGAGTCACTCCACTCGGCTCGGTCTCTTCGAACTCGCGAATTAACGAATCATCATCGTCGACCCAGACAGTCGCCTTGCTGAACGGGGCCGCTCCGCCCTTTTTGGGAACGAGAATCAGGCCGCGCGTCGCATGGCCGTCGACGGTCCGCGGAGCGGCGGCGGAGATGTCGTACTTGGTCCGCGGCGCGTCGAGGAATTGGCCCGTGAGGTCGATGGGTGATGCACTGCGGTCGGTGGCCGGCCGCTTCACGACTTGGCCCGGCGCACTGCTTGGCAGATAAACCCAAATTGCCTTGCCATCGGAGACGATCGCGCCCGAATCCGGTGCCGCAAATCGAATGGACAGACGGTTTGGACGCTCTTGCGTGTACTCGCCATGTGCGGTCGCGCTCGATCCGGTCAATGAGTTGCTGACGGTCTGCTCGAAGGTTCCGCGGACCGTCGCGACCTTGGCCCACGCGGCGACCGCTCGATCGATGGTGGCGTCGACCGACTGAGACGCCGAAGCGCTTGGCGCGCCGGCGGCCAGCGGAGCCGCGATCAGCATGGCGAGGATTGGATTGCGCATGTCAGGTACTACCCATCAGCGGCGGCAGCCGTTCCGTTGGCGGGCGCGACGGAGCGTCCGATTGCGTTCGTGATGGCGCGCAATTCGGTGACGAGGCGAGCGAACTGTTCGGGGAACAATGACTGACCGCCGTCGGACAGCGCCCGATCGGGGTTCGGATGTACTTCGACCAACACGCCGTCTGCGCCCGCCGCGACCGCGGCACGCGCCATCGGGATCACTTTGTCGCGCAGCCCGGTGCCATGACTCGGATCGGCGATCATTGGCAAGTGTGACAGACGCTGCACGATCGGAATCGCCGTGATATCGAACAGATTCCGCGTGATCGTGTCGAAGCTCCGGATACCGCGCTCGCACAGGATCACCTGGCCATTTCCTTCGGCGAGAATGTACTCGGCGCTCATGAGCAGATCGGTAATCGTCGCGGCCATGCCGCGCTTCAGGAGCACGGGCTTGTTCATGCGTCCGACGGCGCGCAGCAGCGAGTAGTTCTGCATATTGCGTGCGCCGATTTGAATGCAGTCGGCGTATTCAGCGACGATATGCGCGCCCTCTTCGTCGAGCGCTTCGGTGACGATCGGCAACCCGGTCTCTTGTCGCGCGAGCGCGAGCAGCTCGAGACCAGCTTTGCCGAGTCCTTGGAAGGAATACGGAGAGCTGCGCGGCTTGAACGCGCCGCCACGCAGCGCCGTTGCCCCCGCGTCATGGACCGCGCGTGCGGCGGCGACAATCTGCTCCTCCGATTCGACGGAGCATGGTCCGGCGATGATCACGATCTCGGACCCGCCGAACGAAACGCCAGGAGCGATGGTGACGATCGTGTTGTCGCCCTTCCATTCTCGTGAGACTTGTTTGTACGGCTTGCTCACGTGAATGATCTCCGCGACTCCAGGGAGCGCCTCGACGCGTGAGCCGTCGACGCGACCGTCGTTCCCGACGAGCCCAATCGTCGTGCGCGTCTCGCCCGGCATGGGTCGGGCGGAATAGCCCATCTCTTCTATCGTCTTCACGACGCGATCGATGTCGGCCTGCGTCGCCTGATTTTGCATCACGACCAGCATTACTCGTCCTCGAGATCGAAGTGCCACCCGTCGGTCGCCAGCGTGACGGGTCCTGTGTACCGCGCGCCAACCAGCGCGCGGGTGTCGACATGCTCGACGGGTGGATAGAAGTGCGTCAATGCCAAATGTCCCGGCGTCGCGGCGCCGGCAAGCTCACCGCACTGCTCCGGCGTCAGATGCTCCGGAATTGCCATGTTCGCCGGCAGCGAGCATTCGCACACGAGGAGATCGCAGCCCTGAGCCCACGCGGCGAGCGCGCTCGACGGCCCGGTGTCGCCGGTGTAGACAATTCGCCGTCCGCCGTGCTCCAGTGAATATGCCACACTTTCCGGCGTATGGGGAACTGCGTGGCACGTCAGCCGGGCACCGCCGGGCAGCTCCAGCCTGTCAGCGGGAGTGATTTCCAGAATTGTCACGGGAAATCCGGGCGCGATGACCCACGAGCCGTACGCCGCGGCGAGACGGTCGAGCAGGGCGACCGTACCGACAGGCCCGATGATCGTCAGCGGAGCACTGCGCGCCGGAAGAAATCCGTACTTCCACGCGAAAATGAGCGTCGGGAGATCGCCATGATGATCGATATGAAAATGTGTGAGCGCGACGTGGGTGATGGTCCGCCATTCGTCGCCGCGTTCGGCAAGCCGGCGAGTGATTCCGCTGCCGCAGTCGAGCAAGAGGCGCAGCTCGTTCGTCTCGATCAGATGACCGGCGCAGCTCCGCTCGCGCGACAGCGAGACGGTTCCGGTTCCCAGCGTCGTGAAGCGCACCGATCACGGTCCTTTGAACAAGATCTTCTTTGACGATCTCGCACCGTCCGCGACGAACACCGCGATGTACACGCCGGGTGGCACACTGCGGCCGCGATCGTCGGTGCCGTCCCACGCGAGCCGAGTGTCGCAGCCAGATTCACTGTTTGGCTGTCGGCCGTATGCGCCGGAGTCGAGCTGCGCCGCCAGCCCGCCGGGGACGATCTTCCGCACTTCGTGCAGCCGAAGGTCGTAGATGGTGAGCGTGACGTTGCTGCGATGCGCGAGGTCGAACCAGAAGCACGTGCTGCTCGACAGCGCGCCGTGGCCAAACGGATTCGGAAAGTTTTGATAAAACAGCGTGAGGCTCGGGCACTCCTGACTCTGAATGACGAACGTGCCCGGCGCGGTGATCGTTGTCTGATCATGCGGACCGCCATTCGCGGCGTGCGCGGTTACCCGCCATCGATACGAGGTGCACGCATCCAGCGGCGTCGTTGGAACGAACAACGTATCGTTCACGGAGTTCTGGCGGTCGACCTGTCCCGTCCGCGTATTGATGATCTCGATCACGTACTGCCACGGGCCCGGCGGCAACGTGATCGGCGGACTACTCCAGACGAATCGAGGTTTGTTGCTGAAGACGACGTTGTTGCTCGATGCGACGGGGTCGACGAGGCGCAACCAGCTGCGCACCGGAAACGAGTCGACCCTCTGCTGGCGGACGACGCCTGCCGCATCGATCACGCGCGCCCTGAAGTAGATTTTCGTGCGCTCGGGCAGCAGCGAGTCGACGACGAATGATGCGGCCGAGCCGGCCGCGCTCCTCACGAGAAAAGGCGACCGAAACAACGATTCCCGGGACAGCTCGAGCGTCACCGTGGACGGTTGAGAGGGCTCGGGCACCGGCGCGCCTTGGACGGCGATCGTCGGCGCCGGCGAGATGCTGTCCGAGGCCGCGGTCACGAGAATCGTGATGTCCTGCGCGGACGCCGTCCGTGCTCCGCCCGCGATCACTCCCGACACGAGCGCGAGCGCCGCCGAGCGGCGCCACGGCTTCATACCGTGGTCGGTACCGCGCCGCTGATCGCCGCGACGGCCATCGCTTCGTCCACGACGGAAGCACCGCGCATCCGGACGCTCACGAGTGACGACACGCCCGGCTCCTGCATGGTCACGCCGTACACCGCGTCGGCAGCTTCGGTCGTCGTCCGCGGATTGTGCGTGATGACGATGAACTGCGTCCGGGTCTTGAACTGCGTGAGCATGCGGACGAATCGTCCAACGTTGGCGTCGTCGAGCGGAGCGTCCACTTCGTCGAGCAGACAGAACGGACTCGGCTTGGTGAGGAAGATGCCGAACAACAGTGAGAGGGCGACGAGCGCCCGCTCTCCGCTCGACAACAAGTGAATGCGTTGCGTGCGCTTGCCGCGCGGCGACGCATGGATCTCGATGTCGCAATCGAGCGGCGCGTCAGGATTCTCCAGACGCAGATCGCATTCACCGCCGCCGAACAACGACATGAAGATCTGACGGAAGTTCTCGCGTACCTGCGTGAACGTCGCCAAGAAGAGCTCTCGCGCCGTGCTGTCGATCTCGCGGATCGCCTGGAGCAGCGACTGCTTGGCGTCGGCGAGATCGGCGCGCTGGCCCGTGAGGAAATCCTGGCGCTTGAGTGTTTCCTCATGTTCTTCGATCGCCAGCACGTTCGCCGGTCCGAGCCGCTCCAGCTCCTGCCGCAACGCCTCGGCTTCCGTGCGGAGCGAGTCGTCGTCCATGTCGATCGGCTGCGCTTCGGCGAGCATTTCGTCGAGCGGGCGACGCCATTCAGTTTCCAAGCGCTCGCGGATGGCTGCACGGCGGCCGCCGAGCTCCGTGTGGCGAAGCTCGGCTTGGTGCAGCTCGTCGCTGTGGGTCTGCGCTTGGCGGCGCGCGTCGTCCAGCGCGTGGTCGGCCGCAGTGAGCGCCTCATCAGCGGCGCGAACCGCTGTCTCGGCAGCCTCGAGTCGCGCTTCGCCGTCGGCGAGTGTTGCTTCGCGCGTCTCCAGATCGAACTGCCACGTGCCCATCTGCTCGGCCAGCGCCGAATCGGCCTGCGAGAGATCGGTCAACTCGGCTTTGAGCGACGCCAACCGCGTCGCCGCTGATTGCAACTCCTCGGCGAGTCGTCGTTCACGATCGTGCGCCACTTGCACTCGAGCCTGCGCCTGAGCTTCGGCGACTTGCGCCGTCGTGCGAGCTTCGCGCGCTTCTTCGTGCGCACGTTCCGCGACAGTGAGCCGGGCGCGGGCCTGCGCCGCCGCGTCGCTCCGCGCCGAGAGCGAGTCGATGAGCGTGCGACTGTCGTCGTCGAGTCGTGCGAGTTGCTCGACGAGTTGATCGCGACGTGACGTGAGACGCTCGGCAAGCGCATCGGCGTCGGCAACTTCTCGTTCGGCGCGCTGCCGCCGGCGCGCAAGCTCGCCGTGATGCTCGGCCGCACGGCGCGCATCGACCTGCGCTGCCTCGAGTGCGGCCGAGGCTTCGATGACCTGCTTCTCGGATTCCTGAACCGCTGCGCGAAGCGCGTCGGCCGCGGCCATCGCGTGTTGTCGCGCGTTCTCCGTCGCGATCAGTTCAGCGCGCAGCGCAAAGAGCTCCGCACGGCGGCGCAGCGGGCCTGGGCCGGCCGTGGTGCCCGGCAGCCAAACAGCGCCGCGAGCGTCCGTGAATGCGGAGCCATCGTCGACCGAGTGCGCGTGACCGAGCAGCGCGCGTACCCACGCTCGTCCGGGGCCGGTCGCGTCGACGCGGTGCGAGAGTGCGTCGGCAGTGACCTCACCGGTTTGTGAATCCTGGCCGGCATCCAGCGGAAGAAGGAGCAGAGGGCCAGGATTGGCCGTCGCATGCCATGCGCGCACGGCTTCGGTTGCGGCGCGGTCCCGCACCAGCACCGCATGCACGGTGGCGCCAAGGAAGCGTTCGACGAGCAACGCGGAATCCTGATCAGCGCTGATGAAATCGCTCAATGGTCCGAGCACGGCACCGTCGCCAAACTGGTCGCGCTCGCGCAGCAGACGCGCGGCAGCCGGCGCGAGACCGACGCGTTCGCGCTCCAACGCGTCGAGTGCGTTGACCTTACCCTGCAGCGACGTGTGTGCTTCGTCAGCGCGGAATAATTCAGCGCGTGCGGTCGCTTCACGGTCGCGTGTCGCGCGATCGGCGGCGCGGACCGACTCGAGTCTCGCCGCAGAGTCGGTTGCGCGAGCGCGCGCATCCTCGACGGCAACGCCGGCGGTTTCCAACTCGCGGTCTATTGCCGTCAGCGCATCGACGAGCTGACTGCGCTCTTGCGCGAGCTGCTCGAGTCGCTGCGAGAGCTCGTCGCTTTCGTGTCGTGCGCGTTCACGATCGATCTCGACCCGGCGCGCGCGATCTTGAAGCTCGCGGTGATGCCGATCGGCTTCCTCCAGCGCTGCGCGCGCATGCCCGACTGCCTGCCGCGTTTCGTCCTCGTGACGCTGTCGTTCGGACAATGCCTCTCGCGCGGCACTGAGCTCTTGCTCCACTTGCGCGCGCTCGGATGCGGCCTGTTCGCGGTCGGTCGAGATGCGTTCGCCGTATGCCTCGCCCTCGTTCGCCTCGAGCTCCGCGCGCTGCCGGCGCGCCAATGCATTGCGCTGGCGCTCCTCGGCGACGGCCATTTCGGCGCGAATTTGCTGAACGCGTTCACGCTGTGACGAAACGAGACGCAGCAGTTCCGTGCGCTGCGCTTCGGCGGCCGCTCGCTGCCCGTGTGCCGCGTCGCGCGCCTGTTCTGCGTCCGCGACGGCCCCTTCGGCGTGGGGCGCTGTGTCGCGGAGGAAGCGGACGCGTTCGTCGAGGCGACCCAACTCGTCGTGCCACGCCACCATCTCCCGCTTGGCCAGCGCGATCTCGATGGTGAACCGTCGTCCCATGAGCTCCGCGTGTCGCTCGGCGCGTTTGCGCTGTCGGGCGAGTGATCGCACCTGACTCTGGACTTCGGAGATCAAGTCGTCCAGTCGCTGCAAGTCGACGGTCGTCTCCTCGAGACGTCGTTCCGTTGTGCGGCGACGATCGCGATACAGACCGACGCCCGCGGCCTCTTCGAACAACTCGCGGCGATCGTCGGGGCGGTCCGACAGCAGCGCGTCGATCATCTTGCTCTCGATGACGACGCCTGTGTCAGCACCCAGCCCCGTCCCGCGAAGTAGATCGGCAATGTCGCGGAGGCGGCAGGGCGCGCGATTCAGGAAATACTCGCTCTCTCCCGAACGGGAAAGGCGCCGCGTGATGACGACTTCCTGAAACGCGATCGGAAGCGCGCCGTCTTCATTGGAGAAATGCAAAGAGACTTCGGCGACGTTCACCGCGCGACGCGCCGACGACCCCTGGAAGATGACCTCTTCCATCTTGGCGCCGCGCAGCAATCGCGCGCGCTGCTCGCCGAGGACCCAGCGTACCGCGTCCGACACGTTCGATTTGCCGCACCCGTTGGGGCCAACGATCGCCGTCACACCCGGGTTGAACACCATCTCCGTATTGTCGGCGAACGATTTGAACCCCTGCAACTCGAGCTTGGTCAGCCGCACTAGAACGTTCTCCCTTTGCGATACACGAGCACGGGTGTGATGCCCGATGCGTGAAGCGATTCAGCGTACAACGTCGATTGCGCGGGCGTTTCGAACGCCCCGGCGAAAAGCCATGCGGATCCATTCGGTTGGCGAAGCGCGTACACCGGCTGGCCCCGGTCCGCATACGTCGCCACCATTCCGGTGACCGCCCCTGACGGGACGCCGGAGTCGATCAAGAATGCGAACGGCAGTCGAACTACAGTACCACTCGCGGCATCCAGCAGTCGTCGCCGACGGAGCGCGCCCAACAACGAGTCCGCTTCGGAACGACGGGTGAAGGCGCCCGCAATTACCTTGAACCACCGGCCGTTCTGAATGAGCACCGGCGCAAAGGTCGCGGCCGGCAAATTCTTGCCGTCTTGCTGAAGCTTCAAGATAGCACCCGCCTGCGTATTCGCAGCCAGCAATTCAACGGCGAACGGCGCCGCGGCCGCGGAATCATCGGGGTTGATCACTCGCGGCACCGCAGCCGCGGCGGTGGCGCTGTCCGTCGTTGAATCCCGGCGTAGCGATTCGGCGGCGATCGGAAGGGTTTTGCCGAGCGCCCCGGCTGTATCCGGATTTCTTCCGGTGCTCGGCTTTCCGGCGCGCGAGAGCGGACGATACGCCAACCAAAGTCCGATCGCGACCAACGCGACGGTCAAGACGACGCCGGGGATCAGCGGAAGCCGGCGCTTGTACCACGGCGAAGGCAGTGTTGTGGCAGGTGCCGGGGGTTCGGCGGATGGTGCCCTGGGTTCGCGCACCGTGCCGATGACCGCGGCCATCGGAAGCTGACGCGGCGCCGAATCTCCCACGAGCACCACCCCGTCCAGCGCAGCAACGAGATCCTCGATGTGCGGCGCGCTGGCCGGCGCGGCGAGAATGAGCAATGCGCCAACTTCGCGGAAACCAGCGGCCAGCCGGCTCCAGCGGGGGTGAGGAAGAATGTCTTCGTACGTTGGCGGCTCGGTGCCGCTCGGCATGACGAACAGTTGGCCGGAGTCAGGAACCTGGTACGCGATTCTGCTGATCGACACGCCGTAGAGAAAGCTGTCGACCAATCCATGCGGATCGTCGGTCGTGACGAGCTCCTGGATCGGCGGCGATTCTGCGAACAGGTCGCCGACCGCGACGCGCCGCTTCGACGACTGCGCGCGCCCGAGTCCAATTGCCACGCGACCGGTTGCCACCGGGTCCGCGCCGATCACAACGATGGCATTATAGCCATCCAGACCCTCGCCGAATTCACGAGCGGCTGCTTCCCAGTCGAAGCCGCGGCTGATGGCGGGCGCGGTCACGGCGAACCCACAATGACGACGTAGCTCAAACCCGACGCACGACCGACGCGATCCGCCTCCTCACGCGTCGGATACGGGCCGAGAACAACGCGGTAGACCGTCATGCCGCTCGTGGTCCCGGTCACGATTCGGGCTTGATGTCCTTCGACGATGATCTTTGCGGCCTGCTCGCGCGCGACGTTCTCATTGAGGACGGCCGCGAACGAGACTGTGAATCCGATCTTCGTCGAATCGACGCGCGGTGTGATGGGTGCCGGGGCGACCACCGTGTCGCGGACGACTGGCCGCGGCGGCGGAAGGGTCGCGGGGCTGTCAGTTGGAAACTCGACGGGCTTGTCCAACGCCGCGGCGCGTGCTCGCAGACCGTTCCACAAGAACGGATACCAGAACTCTGATGCGCCGCCAACCGCGCGCTGAACTGGCTGAAAAGTCGATCGATCGAGAAACGTCACGTCGCGGCCGTCCGACACCGCGATGGCCCCGTCGGGCGCGACGAAGGGAACGTCCCCGCGCCAGACCGAGTGGACTGTGCCGACTACCTTGTCCGTACCCACGCTCACGACCCACACGTCGTCTCCGCTCGCTGCACGCACGAGCAAGAAGCGTCCGAACGGGTCGACGCGCAAATCTCGAGGCCGGTCCGCGAGCTCGATCGTCCCGCTGACACGATCCTGGTATTGATCGACGATATTCACGCGGTTCGAGGAGTCCGTGATGACATAGAATCGATCGCCGCTCGGCGTGGCGACGATGTCGCCGATCGTATGCGCGAATTCGATGGGCTTCGTGGATGCGAGACGCCGGGCGTGAATGCCGAGTAACGTTCGGCTCGAGGTCGCGAGATACACGCGGTCCGCGAATGGCGCGACCGCTCCCATGCCTGGCGTAGTTCCGGGCAGCGTGAGCGAGTCGAGAATCTTGGTCGCCGGCGGACGTATGCGCCACAATCGCTCGCTCGCATGCGTTCCGCCCACGATCAGAAGGTTGCCCCCGGACAGTGGGAAGATGCTGCGCGCAGGCGCTGGCGGCTTGAACAGCCACGTTCCCGCAGGGGTGAACCGAAGGACCGCGCCGTCGTCGCCCACGGCGAAGATCGTCGATCCGTCGATCGAGGTGGTTCCGTGCAGAGCGCCGCGCTGATGCGGGAGTGCGACGCTGCCAACGCGGAGATCGATCCACGCCGGTAGTCCGCGCGAGTCGATGGTGGCGATCAAGCCGGCATCCGGGTCGAAGGCAAGCACGCGATCGAGCGCTGGTGCCGCGTCGGTCGCGGTCCAAGCCACCGAATCGATGTTGGGATAGGCGGTGACCCGCGCAACTCCGCCGCCTCGCGGCACTCGCAATAGCAGCGCGTCTGGCCCTCGTTGCGAGGACGTCGACGAGGCCGTTCGAGTGGCCGGGACCGCGGATCTGTCGCCACCGCCGCAGGCGGCGAGTACGAGCGCGAAGGCAATGAACGAACGCACCGGAGAAACATACACGGCGAGGCCCGGCCAGCTATCCGCAGTCGCGAAGGGCCGCGCCTTAGAAGCTCGGCCACAACGACCAGGTCCACACTCCCTTGTGGCCGGCCTGGTCCACCGGGATGGCGTAATCCCAGCGCACGATGGCGTAGTTGAAGAGATTCAGTCGCAGCCCGAACCCGTAGCTGCGCAGCGGATATCGCTGGTTCGCAACGTTGTAGTCGGCCGGGCGCGATGCAGACACCGCTTGTCCGCGCGACCAGGCCAGCCCCGCGTCGTAGAAGAACAGGCCGTCGAGCGGCGGGAGATCGACCGGCAGAAACCCGAGCTCGACACGGCGCACCAATGGGAACCGTAGCTCGACGTTGGCCACGGCGACGCGACTGCCGAGCAACTGAACCGCGCTGCAGTTGGTCGGATTGGCGCCGATCACCGGGCAGGAGAGATAGAACGTGCTGTTGCGATCGTAGCCCCGCACGAAGTCAGGGCGCGCGATGTATTTCGGGAACGCCGTCTCGTCAGGTCCGATCGAGAGATCGCTGTAGACGCGCGTCGCGAGCGTCAGGTAGTTGAAGATGATCGGATCGTAGCGGCGATAGTCCGCCAAGTATTCGACCCAATCGTACGAGCCGACGACGGGGCTCACCTGCAGGCGAAAGCGTCGTCCCATGATGGGACCAGTGTAGCCGAACAACGTGTTGTCGGAGACGAGCGCGATCTGACCGTCGACATAGTTGAGCGACGGATCGCGGCGCGTGCTGTCGACCGAGTAGCCGCCGGCCGAGTTGCCGTTGAAAATCTTTCGCGTGACGAACCAGCGGCTGCGGTCGATGTTGTTGAAGCCCGCACCGAACTCGAACCGCGTGAACCGATCGAGCGGATACGCCGTGACGCCAAAAGCCTGTCGCGTCACATACGTCGTGATCTCCTGATTCTCGAGCGCGACGCCAGGTTCGAAGGTATTGGAGAGGGAATCGGACGACAGGAAGTAGTACGGCGCCTGCGACAGACCCGTCGAATATTGCCAGCGGTTCGACAGATTCGTGTAGCCAAGGAATGCGCGCGCCTCACTTATGCGCCCGTTGATCTCTCCCGAGATCGCCACGTGATTGTTGCCGAGCATGTCGCTCATGACGAGCGTCGTGCCGCCGAACACGCTGCGGCCGAATGCGTCGGGCGTGTAGGCGATGCTCGGACGGGCGGCGTAGTCGGGTTGCAGCCGAACTCGATACGGATCGATACGGAACTTCGTCGTGTCTGGAAGTCCGATGTCGACTGAATCGAGCAATGCCACGATCGACACCGCTTTGGTCGCCGAGTCGGCGGGTATCGGCGCGGCTGCGGCGACGACCGGCTTGGCCGGATCCCGATACGGTGACTTTCGCAGTGCGCGCGGATTGTTGACCGTCCAGATCGTGTATTGAGCGTTCTCGTAATACGTGAACGCGAGCCGGTCGGCCTGTCGCGCCCAACTGATCGCCGGGCTGTATTCGGTGAGCGCCGAGACCGCCCCCGGGACGTTGGTCAACTGGTAATGCTCGCGGGCATCGAAGTCGTAAAGAAACACGTTGGCCGTTCCGGATCGGTCGGAGATGTACGCGATCGATCGCCCGTCCGGGGCCCACTGCGGGTTGAGGTTCAACCCTTCCTGTCCGGGGATCACCGTCGTCGATCCCGACTCGATGTCGAGCAGCGCGATGCGCCACGGCTTGAACGCAAGATGATCGAAGCTCGCGCTGTCGCGGTCCGTCGCGAACGCGATCGTCTTGCCGTCGGGCGACCACTGCGGCTGCAGGTCGCCGTATCGGTCGTTCAACAACCGCCGCAGTCCTGTACCGTCTGCGTTCACGATATAAAGATCCGTGATGCCACCGGTGTTGCCGCTGAACACCAGTTGCCGTCCATCCGGTGACCAGCTCGGCCCCGTGACCGATTCCATGTCCAGGTCGAAGCGTTTGACTTCTTTGCGCGAATGAACGTCGAACAGGTACAACACGTCACGTCCGCGGCGCTGCGCGGTCACGGCAAGCATTCGTCCGTCGGGTGAGAACGCGCTCTGCGAGTAGAGGAGCCGCAACTCCTCGAAGTCCGGATTCAGGGTGCTCTTGACCAGCCGTGTGATGCGTTTGCCTGTTTCCGCATCACCCAACCAGAGGTCGATGAACACCTGGCCGCGGATGAAGCTGCCGTTGGATAAGAACGCGATCGTCTTGCCGTCGTTCGACAGTGCCGGCGCGAGGAAGATCTCGCCACCACTGCGCTCCGCGGTCAGCAGTGGCTGAGCGAAGCGCCGTGGCCGCTCCATCGTCCCGACGGCGGGTAGAAGTCTGTTCTGAAGATCCTCGCGCCATTCGTCGCCCAGGTCTTCGAACGAGATGCCGAGCTCGCGGCGGAATGCGCGTTCGACTCCCACGCTCGGCACAGAGTTCATGATCTGACCGATGACTTCATCGCCCCACTTCTGCCCGATGTAGCTCCAGAGGGAGTGGCCGTAACGGTAGGGGAAGTATTTGTCCGGCTCGTTGCCAAGCTGCTCGATCGTCGGGATCTTGCCATTCAGCGCGGCGTCGCGCATCCACGTCGTCGTCAGCGCGGAGTTCGGACCGAGCGACAAGTACTCCGCCATGCCCTCGGCGAACCAGAGCGGCGGCAGGAACTGCACGAGCGTCTGAAGTCCGTTGCCCGCCTTGCCGCGCGCGAAGATGTCGTACTGGAAGGCGTGCACCATCTCGTGCGTCAACACGTGCTCGAAGCTGCGGTAGTCGCCGGTGAAGTTGAGCAGCATGCGGTGACGCGTCGCTTCGGTTACGCCGCCTGTGCCTTCGCCGAGATCTCCCGTGACGTTGTTTTGGCCGAAATCCGTTCGCGACGAGAAGAGCATGATGGGCTTCTTCTCGCGGAACTGGTGATCGAGAACGATCGATAGTCGAGCGTACGCGCGCTCGGCCATCCGGGCCGCGTCGAATGCAGCGCGGTCTTCCTCGGGGTAATAGTAGATGAGGAAGTGTTCGGTCTCGCGAATGCGCCAGTCGAACTTGTCGTACTGAACTTGGTTTTGGCCGAAGTAATTTTGGGCCGCGGCGGGCGCGCCGAAGGCGGCGAGAAGTGCCAGCGCGACCGCAAGGCTGGCGACGCGCGTGCCCTCACGCCGCCGGCCCGTCACGCACGGCTCTCTTGCGCTGTCTCCAACGGAATTTGCTCGGCGTCGGCCCACAGGCGTTCGAGTTGGTAGAAGTTGCGCAGCGTCGGATGAAACACGTGCACCACGAAGTCGACGAAGTCCAACAGCACCCACCGTCCCTTCTCCAGTCCTTCGATGTGATGCGCCGGCGACCCTTCCTTCTTCTTCATGTCTTCGATCAAGTGCTGACCGATTGATCGGACGTGCGTGTCAGACGTGCCGCTGACGATCAGGAAGAAGTCAGTCATGTCGGTCACTCCACGGAGATCCAGGAGCACGACATCCTGTGCTTTGTTGTCGATGGCGATTTGTGCAGCGCGTTGGGCGAGGGCGAGAGAGTCCGAGGTGGTGGCAGTTGCGGAGGAAGTCGCTGGCATGAAGTCGAGCTCGGTGCTCCTTGAACGTGAAGGGGCCGTGCGAAAGGACGGCTCCCCGTAGCATAACGCCGGGACGTACCTTTGTAGAGCACAGTGGGCGCCACGAGGATGTACCCGGGAATGGGTCGGTTGGTTGCTGGTCCGACCGCTAGTTGGAGTCAGCAGTAATTGGGGTCAGACTCCATTTGCGCGAAATGGAGTCTGACCCCAATTCTTTTGCCAACGCCCCGACGAAAGTCAGGGCCTTTGCGTCCTTATTGCTTGATGACCCAGACCCTGATTTCCGGCTTTACGTCCGCGTGGAGACGGATCGGCACTCGGTAGACGCCGAGCGCCTTGATCGGCTCGTGAAGGTCGATCTGGCGCTTCTCGATGTGGAAGCCCTGCGCCTCGAGCTGCTGCGCGATGTCGGCCGTGGTGACGGACCCGAAGAGCTTTCCTTCCTCTCCGACCCGCGCGGAGAATGTCAGCGACACTTGTTCGAGCCGCTCCGCTTGCGTCTGTGCTGCGGTACGCCGCTCGTTCTCGGCAGCATCGAGCCGATCACGCTCCTGCTGAATGCGCTTGAGGTTGCCCGGCGTCGCTTCGTAGGCGAGACCGTGCGGCAGCAAATAATTCCGGGCGTAGCCGGACTTGACCTTCACCACGTCGCCCGGGCTGCCGAGATTTTCGACCGCTTGGCGGAGGATGATTTCCATGATTGACTCCGATCGATGAAAAGAGCTTGGAAAGAATTACGAGGTGGAGCGCGCCCGGCTCCGCCAATCCGCCCATGTGTCGCCGAGTCCCAAGGCGAGTGACGCAACGCCGAGCATGGTGAACGCGAGCAACGCGAAGACATTGACGACAGGAGCGCAGAGCATGACGAAGCCGATGGCCAGCGTGATGCCGAGACTGCCTGGCGCCATGAACCACGACAGCACTCCGAATCCACGCACGGCGTACAGCGCGCCGAAAAAGACGAGAAGGTTTTTGCCGAAGCCACGCACCGACGCCAGCGTTGGCAGCAGCACGATGGTCAGACCAACGATCAAGCCCCAAACGAGTTGGTCGTTGAAGCGAAACTCACGGAGCGGGCGCAGCGGAGCGCCGAGTCGCGAGCGACCCAACCGATGGTAAATAGCCCACGCCAGCGCGAGCGCGGCCAACGATTGAAGCGCGAGCAATGCCGGAAACACGGCGAGGCCGGTCTTCGACACCGTGGCCAATTCTTTCTCCGCGCTGTCGGGGAACGTTGCCAACCGTGGGATCTTCGCCGACAGATCGGCCCACTCTTTCGGGTGAGACTGAATGACGCCGTTCACCGCCGCCATGACTTCGGCGTCACGTCGAGTGAATTCGTCGGCAACGGTCTTCTTCGCCTGCGAGAGCGTCACCGGACCCAGAAGGCTCATCACCGTCGCCATCGTGAGCGTGATGCCCAGCGCCAGCAGCGCGCGTGTGAACAACGGTCGTGTCATCGTGAACAGGCACACAAGCCCGAACGATCCGGCGAGTAGGAGACTCCATCCTCGCGCCAGATTGTAGAAGGCATTCGGCCCTGTTCCAGTTTGCATCGTCATCAGCGTCGCAATGGCGACCCAGGCGATGGCCAAGAACGGCCGGCCGCCGGCCCACCAACCCACCAACGCGCACGCCGCGATGGCTGGGACCAATAGCATCATTGCCTGATTGATCGGCAACAGTGCGCCCAGCTGCGCGGGAATGATCAGGAACGCGACGATCGCGATGAGGAGCTTGCCCCATCCGCGCTCGCTTGGCGCCGGCGCTGGCGTTGATACGGTTGGTGGAGCTGACGCGGGTTGCGTCATTGCGTCAGGCCTGCATCCCGCGAATGTACGGAATGATCGCCAGATAACGCGCGCGCTTGATCGCGGTCGATAGTTGACGCTGATGACGCGCACACACGCCGCTCAAGCGGCTCGGCAAAATCTTGCCGTGATCCGTAATGAAGCGCCCGAGCGTGCGGTCATCCTTGTAGTCGATGAAGTGCACGCGGGTCTCGCAGAACGGACAGGTCTTTTGTGGCCGGCGCATGTTCATTCTTCGTCCTCATCGTCTTCCATCTCGCGACGGCGGTTGGCGAGTGCGAGCTCTTCTTCCGACATCGGCGGCGCGCCGAGCTCGTGCTCATAGAGGGTGATGAGATGACGGACGATGCCGTCATCCAGCTTGATCGCACGCTCGTATTCGGGAAGCGTGGCGGCTTCGGCGGTGAAGCGAGCGACGGCGTAGTAGCCGGATTCGCGACGGCCGATCGGATACGCAAGCTGGCGGCGGCCCCAGTGATTCACCTGGAGGTCTCCCGGATTTCCGAGAAGGCCGTGAAAGCGGCCGAGCTTGTCGTTGATGGCGGCGTCCTCGAGTGTCGAATCGAAGACGTAGACAGCCTCATATTGACGCGTCATGCGTTGGCAATCCTCCCTTTGGTCGTGTCCGCCCCCCGCTGGTTGCCGGAGTGGGGGGAGGGGAAGTTTTTGTGCTGCGCCTACCGCAGCGTGCGGCTCACGCGAGCAATTAGCCTCTAATCATAACAGACACAACGAATTACCTCAAGCCGCAGACGCAACGAATTATCTCGAGTTGGCACCGTCGATGCGAAAGAGGAGGTGTGGACGGACGGATGAGGGGCTGTTCAACGAACTGACGAGAGGGTAGCTGCATGCGTGTCAAATATTTCTTGGTCGGAATGGTCGCCGCGACGACGTCGCTCTCTGGGCTCGCCGCGTGCTCGCACACGAACGAGGCCGGCGGCGAAGTTGCGCCCGCGAGCGCTATCGGCGTGCACGTAAAGAACGAAAACTTCCTCGACATGGACGTGTACGCCGTGTCGGACGGGCTTGCCACGCGGCTCGGTACGGTATCGGGCAACGGTTCGCGCAACTTCGTGCTTGATGCGTCGCTCGCCTCCCGCGACCTGCGTATTGTCGCGACTCCGATCGGTGGAAACGGTCGTGCGTCAACCGGCGCTGTGACGGTCGCGCCGGGTCAGACGATCGATTTCACAGTTGGGCCGGAGATGCGGAATAGCCGGGTCTTCATTCGCTGAACGAGGTCAGTCGCTGGCCGACGGGCGTGAGACTCGCCCGTCGGGCTGCGGCGCCGGAATGGCTGCATCGAGCAACTCACACAGGACTGCATCCGGCAATTCGTGCCAAGCCGTGGGAATTGGCGTGAGGCGACGCTTGTCCGTCCCCGATTGGAAGCAGAGCCAGCCATGCTGCAGCTCAGGATGGACGAGTCGTTCACTTCGCCGGGAGCCATCAACGCGCGCCGAGCCTTCGGCCGCCGGCGCCGCTGCGCGGCGATCATAGGCCAATCGTCCGAGATCTTCGGGATGCACGTCCCAAACGATCCAAGTGACGTCGTCGTCGGTCTTGAACTGGCGCTTGGCCACAGAGAGGAGGGGCGGAAAACAGAAGGGCGGGAAACTTCAGCGGACGATATACTGGCTGCAATGTTCGTTCCCGATTTCGCGTCGCGCGGGCTTCACGTTCATTAGCCTCGCCTTCAACGCGCGGCCAATGAGCACACGCGGGCCCCGACTGCGCCTAAAACATCAGCGGCGCACGTTCAGCCAAGACGGCGGATGATCGCCGTGTGCCAGGGCCTCCAGCACTGGGTAGACCGCGCCCGCCTTCGCCGGCCGATTGATTGGATCGACGATGTTGTGAGGCAACGCGAGCGTGTCCGGAAATTCGTACACTGCGACCGGAACGCCGCGCCGATTCCAAACGCGCGCGAGATCGAGCACCGGTGCCGTCTTCACCGTTCGATCATTCGCATTGACGAGGAACAGCACCTCGGCATTCGCCGGCGAGATCCGATCAGCGTCGCGGCGCACGGCGAGGCCAAGCCGTAGCACCTGTGCGAGACCGTGCGTCGCGAAGCCAGGGTCGCGGTCCGGGCGCGCCGTGTCGGCGGCCGCGCGATGAGAGAGATTGGGCACGTGCGCGCCCAAGTTGACCAGCGGCCGCTCGAGCATCGAGGGCACGTGTGCGACCTCGAATGCCGGTGCGATCACCACGGCCCGCCGCACCTCCGTGCGATGCTCGGCCGTCCATGCGGCGACGGTACCTCCGACGCTCAGTCCCATCACGACGACAGTGTCTCCCAGCCCCGCCGCAACGTCGACCGCGGCGTCGCCCGTATGACACAACTCCGCCGCCGTGAGCCGCGCGAGCTCGCTTGCGTCCTTTCCGCGTTCGGCATGGTGTGGCAGCCGCGGGACGAGCACGTTGTCGCCCTGCGCGTACAACGAGTCGGCGAGGGCGGCGAACTGCCGAGGCGAGTCGGTGAAACCGTGAAAGAGCACGACGGCGCGCGGGGCGCGGGAGCCATGCGTGAGCAGGATCGTCGAGCCACCGATCGCGGCGATGCTGTCGTCGCCGGCGATCTGTCGCTTGGCGCGCGCGACGGCAGCGGCATAAGTGTGCGCCGGATTGGGATGCGACCGCACGTCGCCCGTCGTCGCCGGCACCATGGCGGCGAGTCCCAAAATGAGCATCGTACCGCGCCAAACAGCCGCAAGACTCGGAACGAACACGCGTACTTTCTCCAGAGAGCGAAACCACGCCACTGACTTGGGCGGCCGTGGGAGCCCGCCTCGAGCTCTTTATACGGTCGAGATTGCGAAAGGGTTCATCCCGGGGCTTGGGCCAAATAGGCGTACCGCGACAACCTTCGCTCGACGGAGACGATCCGAACGGTATCGAGAAACCGCTGCAGGCCGGTGAAATTGGCTTCACCTTCCCGAGCGACGAGTGCGTCCCGGTGATGCTCGCGCGCCGCGAACCACTTGGAAGCAATGACTCCAGGCGCTTCCGTGACGTCTTCGGTTGCGAGATGAACGAAGCCCGCGTCCGCGATCAGGCGTTCGTTTTCGCCCGGCGGAACGAAGAGATAGAACCCAATAGAGCTTCTCGTCGCGATCTCTTCGTTGCTCAGTAATCCGGTGACGACCATCGCGTCGGTGAAGAGAATTCGTCCACCAGGCCGCACGACGCGTCGCCAGTCGCGCAGGACGGCGAGGCGATCGCGAATGTGGCACATCGCGTCATTGGAGATTACGGCGTCGAAGCTCGCGGCCGGAAACGGAAGCGGTCGAGACGCATCGACGGCCTCGAAACGCAAACGATCGTCGAGCCGCTTGGCATGCGCCAGCTCCCGGCCGTTCCGGATTCCGTGCTCATTGATGTCGACGCCGGTGACGTTGCATTGTCTCGTCGCGGCCAGATAAGCGGCGGGACCACCCGAGCCGCTGCCAATCTCGAGGACTTCGCTTCCGGCCCGAATCCCGAGTTGATCGGCAAAATGGAGCCACTCGTTGGCAGTCATCCAGCTGCTTTGTCCGATGTCTTCGCCGTACGTCTCTTCGCG
>JAICYT010000131.1 GCA_025934075.1 Gemmatimonadaceae bacterium | reverse complement strand
TCGCTTTGGAGCGGATCGTCGTCCGATGTGGGCGCTGCAACCGCTGGCAATGGCACTCCGTCCCACTGGCGTTCGACGCGCGCGGCGGACCGCTCGTTCACCGCGACGACAGTCAATGCTCGCACTCGTGCCGCGCCGACACGCCGGGTCGCCGCGAGTAGGCGCGCGAACGAGAACACGACGATCACAACAACGACGAGCCATTCGGTTCGACGCGCCGGATACGTGATGGCGGCCGCGCCCGCGAGCACGATGAGGGCAAACACAGCGAGTCGCGCCAGGCCGAGCCGTTGCTGCTCGCGTCGTAATCGGTCGGCGGCGGCACGCATCGCCGCCGCACGCTCGAGATACGCGGCGGCGGCGAGAGAACCTCGGGTCATGGAATCCGATCGAAAGGTGTCGATCGGATTGTATTCGGAAAGAAGCCCCCCCGTCAGCTCTTGGCCATCTGTCGCAGCGACTCCAGCGCCTTCAGCGTCTCGGGCGATTGCACCGCGACGTCTTGAACCTGCTGCACCAATTTGCTGTCGCGATCATACAAGTCGTTGCCGAAGTAGAGCTGGCCCCCGCGCGCGTACGTCGTGAAGTACACGATATACACGGGAATCTTCTTCGGCAGATTCACCTGCTTGTTGTTTGGCCCATCGTGCATTGCCTGTTGCACCTTGTCGGCGTCCCAACCAAGAACCCACTGCGCCAGCTCCGCGGGTTTCTCCACTCGAATGCACCCGTGGCTGAACGCGCGTACGTCTTTCTTGAACAGCTCGTCGTTCGGCGTGTCATGGAGGTAGATGTTGAAATCGTTCGGGAACATGAACTTCACCAGACCGAGGGAGTTCTTGGGTCCCGGAAGCTGGCGCACACGACGCGTGCCGTGGTCGTTGTACACCTCCATGTTGTTGGCGGCGAGATAGCCAGGGTCGGAGTTCACCTTCGGCCAGATTTCCTTGGCCGCGATCGCGTCGGTGATGTTCCAGTACGGACGGAAGACCACGAACTCCATGGAGTCGCTGAAGACGGGCGTCGCCTTGTCTTCGTACTCCTGTCCGACGATCACTTTCATCTCGAGCGCCTTCTGTCCACTGTCGAACGCCTCGAGATGGAATTGCGGCACGTTGACGATGACGTATCGACTGCCCAGCGATCGGGGCATCCAGCGATAGCGCTCGAGATTCGCCGCGACCTGGGCCAGACGATACGTCGGGGACACGTTCATCGCGTCGACAGTCTCCTTGCCCAACATGCTGTCGACGCCGATGGAATGATGCGCCTGAAAATCCGCGACTGCGGCGGCGAGATGTCGGTCGTACACGCCGGGGCCCGTACGATTCGCACTCGGACGTGCAGTCTTCTTGGCGCGCTTCGTGGTCGTCCGTGCGGCGCTATCTGATGAGCTGCTGTCGGCGCTGCCGGCCATGCCGCTGTCAGATGCCGCCGTTGCCGTCGCGCTACTATCGCTCAAATAGCCTTCGGCCATGAGCCGCGTGCGAAGCGCGGCCAGACGTGCCGGCGAATCGTTGTCGCCGGGCTTGAGCTGTTTTCCCGCCGGTATGGTGTCCCACGACAAGCCGTGTGCGACCTGATCTCGCAGACGGATGAATTGCGTGCGGAGCGAGTCGTAACCCGGATCCTGCGGTCGCATGCGTACGAGGCCCGCGCCGAAGTCGTCTTCGCGAAGCGTCAATGTGAGCGCGCTGTCGACCTTTTCCTCTTGTGTATTGATGTGCCAGTTCTGTGCGAGACCGGCCGGATTGATCTGGCCCGTCAACATGCTCTCGCCGTAAATCACGTAGGTCGACGACAACATCAGGTCCGCGTCCGCGAGCTGGTCGGCAGTCGGCTTCGATTTATGCACCGCGTCAAGCGATCGGCTCAGGTCCACAAGCGGGAACGCGTCGAGACGAATTGCGTCGCTGTCGGCATCGGCAACCGCGTTGAGCAGCGCATCCACACGCGGCTCGTGCGCACCTTTTTCCGTCAACCACAACATCCCGCTGGGGAACGTCTTGTAGAGCCGCTTCACGTGCTTCCACGCATCGGCGTTGATCGAGCTCGGCGGTGCGGACGCGAGTCGCTTTTCGATCGCCGATCGCACCTCGGTCGCAGGGACACCCAGGTACGCGTCTTGTTGCGGCGGCGTCCAGTTGCGTGTCACCTCGCCGTTCGCATGCTCGACTTTCTTGCAGCCGATCGCAGCGACAACGGTCATGGCGGCAGCCAGCGCGGCGAGACGCAGCGCGCTCGTCTGCATTCGTCGGGTACTCTTGGATTCGGGCATCATGCGTTTAGATAAGGCGAAATGTGGGCCAGTGCCGAGTGCGCTGCTGCGAAGAGGCGGACAGAGCAAGGCCTAACGTCGCCAACCTCTTCCTGCGAGATTTCGCGGGGATGACGGCCATTGCTTTCGCGCTCCTGGTCGCTGGCGGATCGTTTGGAGCCGGCTTGTTGGGCGCACTTACCGGACTCGGCGGCGGCATCGTCGTCGTCCCGATGCTCACCCTGCTCTTTCATGTCGATCTGCGGTACGCGATCGGCGCGTCACTCGTGTCCGTGATCGCAACATCGTCGGGCGCAGCCGCGGCCTACGTCCGCGAAGGGTTCACCAACGTTCGCGTCGGCATTCTCCTCGAGGTAGCCACGACGATCGGCGCGCTCGTCGGCGCGGCACTCGCCGGAGTCACTCCGACGAGCTATCTCGCGATCCTATTTGGATTGATTCTCCTCTTCACCGCCATTCGTTCGATACGTCCACGCCAGGAGCACGCGCTGCTCACGACGCCGGACAAATGGTCGGCGCGCCTGCGTCTCGATTCGACATACCCATCCGCTGGAGGCAAGCAGGCGTATTCTGTTCAGCACGTCCCCGCTGGCTTTCTGCTGATGTTCGTCGCGGGGATTCTATCCGCGCTGCTCGGTATTGGATCTGGAATCGTGAAGGTGCTGGCAATGGATCAAACGATGCGGCTGCCATTCAAGGTCTCGACGACGACCAGCAACTTCATGATCGGCGTTACCGCGGCCGCCAGCGCTGGCGTCTACCTCCATCGCGGCTACATCGACCCGACGGTCGCCTTCCCGGTCATGCTCGGCGTGCTCTGCGGCGCTCTGCTCGGCGCGAGAATTCTGAGTGCCGTGAACGCCAAGGTGCTCCGGCAAGTCTTCACCGGCGTCGTGATCGTCATGGCAATCGAGATGTTGTACAAGGGCTTCACGGGGTCGCTATGACGGATTCAGCGCCGCGAGTCAGCGACCACACGGTCGAGCAAATTGTGGGACGACTGCTGCAGCTCGGTGTACTGATCGCTGCACTCGTCGTTCTCGCTGGCGGCATGTTGCTGCTCGCGCAGCATGGTGGTGCACCGGCCTCCTTTTCGGTATTTCATGGAGAGCCAGACGGGTTACGATCGATCGCCGGAATCCTGCGTGGCGTCGGAGCGATGCAGAGCCAAGCGATCGTGCAGCTTGGACTCTTGCTCTTGATCGCGACGCCCGTCGCACGCGTGGCGTTCACCCTTGTCGCGTTCGTTCTTCAGCGCGACCGAACGTACGTCGCCGTGACGGCGCTCGTCTTGGCATTGCTCCTCTACGGCTTAGTATTTGGACACGCATGAAACGACATCACGCCATTGTCCGGATCACCCACTGGGTGAACGCGATTGCGCTGACAATCATGGTCGGGAGCGGCCTGCGCATCTTCAACGCATATCCGTCGTTCGCGCGGAAGGGCGGAACGTTCTGCTGCTATCCGTTCGCCGGAAAGCCAATTCCCGCAAACCTGACCTTTGGCGGTTGGCTCGCCGGCGCGCGCAACTGGCACTTCGCGATGATGTGGGTGCTGGTCATCAATGGGCTCGTCTATCTCGCGTTCATCTATTTGCACGGTGAATGGCGCGACCTCGTTCCGCGTCGTGGCATCGTGAGGGACATCCGTGAGATGCTGAAGTTCTATCTCACGATTCGAAAGGACCATCCGCGCCAGGGCAAACACAACGCGCTTCAGCGTATGGCGTATTTCGCGATGCCGATCGTCGGCGTGCTTGCCGTCGTCACGGGTATTGCCATCTGGAAACCGGTGGAGCTCGCGCCGCTCACCAACCTCATGGGCGGCTACGTGTGGGCGCGTTACTGGCATTTCTGGACGATGCTTCTTCTCGTCGCGCTGACGATTGCGCACATCTTCATGGTCTTCACGGTCGATCCATACTCGATCCCGTCGATGATCACGGGCCGTTATCGCGAGGATTTGTCACCCGAAGCGCGCAATGCGCGCCCGTTCATTCATCTTCTGCCGCGCGACGAATGAGCGACCCATTCGAACTTCGCGATCGGCCGCGGATTCGCGAGTTGACACATCTCGCCGAGCGTGCGGGCATCGACCGGCGACGGTTTCTTGCCGCGACCGGTGGCGCACTCGGCGCAATGGTGCTCGCCGCCTGCGACTCGATGGGCCCGCGCTCGGCAACGTCGCTGCTCAAGTTCGCCGAACGAAAAAATGAATCGATCGAGCGCCTGCTGTTGAGGCATACGTCGATGGATGCTCCGCCCGCGGGTGCGAAGCCCGCCGGCTCACATTTTCCATCGTACTTCGTCTCGGACAGCGTGCCGGTGTGGGACGAGGCGGCGCGTGGCGCGTGGCATCTCGAGGTTGGTGGCCTCGTGAGCAAACCCGTCCAACTTTCCTTGGCGGACCTCGCCGCGCTGCCACGCGTCGGCTACAAGCTCGATCACTTCTGCGTCGAAGGCTGGACCGCCGTCGCGACGCGGACCGGTGTTCGTCTCTCCGACATCGCGCGTTTTGTTGGCGCGCAGCCCACCGCGCAATACGTGGATTTTCAATCGTTCGATAGCGACTACCATGAGAGCTGGGACATCGAGAGCGCGATGCATCCCCAGACGCTCGTCGTCTACGCGCAGGACGGACACTATCTCAATGCGGCGTGGGGCGCGCCGGCGCGCATCTACTCGCCGACGAAGTTGGGATACAAGAACACGAAGTATCTGACGCGCATCACCTTCATGCCCACGCGCAACGGCGGCTATTGGAGCGATCGCGGCTACGAGTGGTACGGCGGCGTGTGATGGAGCCTCGCAACGAGCGGCGGCGAACATGGCGCGAGCTCGATCCCGCCGGCGGCAGAGATCTCGTCGATGCACGTCTCCAATTGCATCACGCGGCGCAGTTCGCGGCGGCGTTCGGGATCTCGTATCTCCCGGCGCAACCCGACGACAGCCATACGAATCTCGAATGGATCGACTCGCTCGGCGCGCTTTCGTCGAAGGCGTCCGGCTCGGCGAACATCCGGATCGCTGTTCGAGCGAGTCCGTTTGCGATTCTCGTCCTCGACGCAAAAGCCAGCGCGCTCGCAACGTACTCGCTCGACGGTCGACCGATCGGCGAGGCTACACAATGGGTGCGCGGTCAACTCGCGACGCATGGCTTCGACAGCGGGCGCTACACGCTCGAGCGGCATTACGAGATCCCGAGACACCGTGTCGACGACGGCGCCGCGTTCGAGTCGTCGACTTCAGCGCCATCGTTTCAGGCGCTCGCGAACTGGTACGCCAACGCTGCATCCGCGCTCGAGCCTGTTGTCGCGACGGTGCCAAATGGATCGCCCGTCCGCTGCTGGCCGCACCACTTCGACATCGCCACGCTGATTCAGGTTGCACCAGGGAAAACGATCAGTCTTGGCATGGACCCCGGCGACGACGACTACCCGGAGCCTTATTTCTACGCGAGCGTGTATCCGTCGCCAGGCACCGACGCGCCGCGTGACGACCTCGCGGGGAACGGCATGTGGCATACGCGCAACTGGATTGGTGCCGTGCTCCCGGCGTCTCGCCTCGGCGCGACCGGACAACAGACGCAAGTCGACGAATTCATCAGCAGTGCCGTGCGCGCGTGCAAGAAGTTGCTCGTCGATAGCTAACGGATTTGGCGAACACCAGTGCGACCGTCGGCGCTGCCCGGATTATTTCCGAGAGTACACGTACGTCGTCGTCGCCTTGCCATCGGTTTCGGTGAACGTGAGCTGATTGTTCGCCCATGTCGCCGTGTCCGTCGACTCGTCGTCCGAGTTCGTGAACGTGATCGACGTGCCGGACAGTACCCATGTGCCGCCGGTGCTGTCCGGGAATATCGACACGTTTCCAGGGATGGTCTGCCGAAATTTGGTCATGATGGAATATTTTCCGTCGGTCGTCAGGACCAGCGAGCCGCTCATGACCTCGTAGGTGTAATTCGTGTCCGCGAAGATCGCGACGGGTAGCACCTTGCCGTTCACCGTCGAGATGTTGTAGCTCCCATCCGGAGTCTTCGACGGCGTCGGGGTCGCCGGCGCACTCGGCGAATCTCCGCCACACGCCGCGGCGGCCGTGAGGGCGCTGAACGCCGCGACGAACGCTAACGAACGAAGCCATCCGTTCGTCCAATGTGACAAGGAACGCCGTCGTTTGATTTCCTTCATCGGACCCATCCCATGCGTGTTTTCATCTCCGCCGCAGTGGTGCTTGCAGTAGTAACCGCGGGCTGCGGCTCCGACGGTGGTACGACGACACCGCCCACGTCCAACAACAAATCGGTCGACGTCTTCACACTCAGCTCCGCGTTCAGCCCGAACTTCCTACAGATCGCGCAGGGAGACACGGTTCGCTTCAACATCGTTCCAGCGGCGAACGGCGAAGGACATGACGTGACATTCGATCCGCAAAGCGGCGTGCCAGCCAACATCAAGGTCACGCTCAACGGCGTCATCCCTCGCGTCTTCTCAACGAAAGGCACCTTCCACTACAACTGCTTCGTCCATCCGGGCATGTCAGGCGACATCGTGGTTCAGTAGCGCTCCACCGTTCCACCTGCTCTATCTCGTGACACCCAACATCGTCGGCTTCCACGTTGGGAACACCACGTCGAGGTTTGGATTGGCGAGTCGATTCTGCACGATCTCGGCGAGAATGTCCTTGTAGTCGACCGTCACCGTGAGATCCTGCCCGTCGGTGAGCACTTCGCGCGCGAGACCGGGCCAATTCTTCGTCAGCACGCGACCGCCGGCGATTCCCTTGCCCATCGCGAACATCACGGTTCCGCGACCATGGTCGGTGCCTTGGCTGCCGTTCTCGCGCACGTTGCGCCCGAACTCCGACACCGAGACGACGGTCACGCTGTACCCAGTCGCGATGATGTCGGCGTAGAACGCGGCGAGCGAATTCGAGAAGTCCTGCATCGTTCGGAACATGGATCCGGCGATTGGATCTTGTGCCGAGTGCGTGTCCCACCCGCCGAGGTCGACCTGCGCGGCTTCGATGCCGACGTCGTTCTTGATCAACACCGCGACCGATCGAAGCGCGCGGCCGAATGAGCTATTCGGATAGCTTGCGCCATTCGCCGGAACGTATCCCGTGAAATTCACCGATTTGAGCAAGCTCACCGTGTTGGTCGCGTCGAGCGCCGCGGAATGCAGCGGCTCTTCGGCATCGACGTAGTCACCTTGTAGGAAGGCGATGCGTTGCGGCTGCGTCGTCGCCGATCCGCCGATGCTGTAGTTCGTCGGATCGGCGATCGGAAGCGTCTTCGGCGCACCGACGAGCGTTTTTTGCAGACCGCTCGCGACGCCCAGCGCACGGAGCGGCGCGTTGGCCTTGAGCGGAGGAATGCTCGCGAGGTGGCGACCGAGCCAACCGGTGACGAGCGCCGGATCAACCGGCTTGCCGACCTCCATGTAGCGTTGCGCGTCGAAGTGCGAGCGCGAGTTGTTGAGCTGCCCAGTCGCGTGAACGACGAGCAGGTCGCTCGCCTTGTATGCTGGAATGAGACCTCCGGTTCCAGCGGCGCCGCCGGCCATGGCCTGCGGAAACATGAAGAACCCGTCGAGATTGATTCCCTTGTTCGTGGACTGCGAGTCGGGACGCGGGATCGCGATCGTCGAGCGCGAGCTGTAGTAGTTCGGGTCCGCGAAGGGAACGCAGATGCTCAATCCGTCGGCACCGCCACGCATGAAGATCGACACGATGATGTCGCGGCTCGATGCGTAGTTCTTCGACATCACGATCTTGGGCAGCCACGCCGGGAAGAACGCGGCGGCGGACACACCGGCGCTCGTGGCCAGGAACTGACGCCGCGAGAGCTCGTTGTACTCCTGACAGCCGCAGTCGGCGTCGTGTTGGTCGTCCATGGTCACGCTCCGGGTCAGTACCACTGGAAGGCGTTGGCGCTGATGGCAAGCGCGATCGTCTCGCGGACTCGCGCATCGTTGAACGTTCCGGCCTTGATGTAGTTCAAGAGAGCGGTCCGCGTCGCCGTCGGCATTTCGCCGCCGAAGAAATTCTGATTCATCAGGTCGACTGCCGCGTCGGGAGAACCGGCGCGGTAGAGCGTGGTATCGAGCGCGAGCGTCGTCGCGGAATTCAGATTCGAGAGCGCCGTGCCAAAGCCCCAGCGCGGAACGATGTTGCCGGCCCAATATTCGATCCGGTCCGGAAAGCCATCGGGCGTGTCCCAGCTGAAGATCGGATGCCCGAGCACCGTCAACTGCTGATTCATCGGCGTCAGCGCCGATACGTTCGGCGACGCCGATCGTAGTGCCGAAGCGAGATAGTGGAATGGCCGCTTGAGCTTCATCGGCGCCGCCGGCAACCACGTGTCATTCAAGATCGCTCGGATCATCGACTTGATGTCTCCGCCCGTCGCGCGGTACACCGACGCAATCGTGCTGATCTGCGTCTCGGTCGGATCGGGCGTGAGCAGCCAGCGAAGCATCTTCGTGCCGACGAATCGTGCCGTGCTCGGATGATTCGCGAGCACGTCCAGCATCTTCTCGCCTTCTTGGATTCCCGCTTGACCAAGCGAAGGCGAGCCTGCCGGAATCGTGACGCCCAGCACCGTCTTCGATCCCCAATCGTGAATCGCCGGATTGAAGATGAAGTTGCCGCGGCCCTGGATCGTCCATCCCGTCAAGACGCGCGACAATTCGGCGACATCCGTCTGTGTGTACCCGCCATCCACGCCGAGCGTGTGGAGCTCCATGATCTCGCGGGCGTAGTTCTGGTTCGGCGCGGTGTTGCGGCTCGACGACTGATCGAGATACAGCATCATCGACGCGCTGTGCGCGCTCGCCTTCAAAAGGTCCGGGAACTTCCCGAGCGCGTTTTTTCGAATCACGTCTCGCTGATCGGCAACCAGCAGATACCCAACTTTGTCGAGATCCTGATTGAAGTGATCACTCCAAAGCTCGACCATACGCTGGTAGAGCTGCCGCTGTGAGAATGCGGCTCGATAGATCGTCGATTCCACGAGCTGATTTCTAACGTCGCCGGCGGCCGCGCTGAAAAGCTGATCGGACGTCTGTGCGAGAAATGGGTATTTTGCCGCGACCACCGATTCGACCGCGTCATCGTTGATGCGCGTGTAATTGAGCTGATAGTTGACGTATCCTTGCCAACCCAACTGGCTCGCGCGTGCGAGTTCCGCGTTCGTGATGCCGTACGTGGCTCGCCGCACCAGCCGGCTGCTCGGATTGTCCCACTCCGCGAAGGCGGCAACGCTTTCGCTGGGGACGATTCCAGTTTCCGCGTCGACCGGCTCCGTGGGTCTGGACCGACGCGTTCTCGACGGCGCCTGCGCGCGCGATGCTTTGGGCATCAACGTGGCCGCCGTCAGCGCGCCGAAGAACACAAATGACCGGCGCGATCGTCGCTCACTCACCTCGCGCGCGTCGTCTTCGTTATCGGTGGCCTGGTCCGCGGATGACTCGGCATCCGGATGCTGCGCCTTCGCGCCGGTCGTGATGCGCATGCAGATCTCCTCGCCTACGAGAGAGCCTACGAGAGAACGACGTGGTTCGGACGTCGTTGGAAGACGCCATGGGACCAAAGCTGTTAAGACAGGACCACCGACCCGCGCGTCGGCCTATCGCGTAACGGGATGTGACCCGAACGATTGTCAAATGGGCCGACCACGAGGCATAGTTCGTCCATGCGCATTCTCATGCTTCCGCCGCTTTTCCTGGCTGCGTTATCGCTTTCCGCCCATGCCCAAGCACGGTGGAAAGAGATCGGCAAGACGTCATCGGGCAACTCGGTATTTGTAGACCCCCGCAGCATCACGACCGTCAACGGCATCATCACGGCCCGCGTCCGAGTCAAATTCGATCCGCCGGTCCAGACGCCACAGGGTGCGTGGGCCACGTCGCAACATCTCGCCATGTTCGACTGCGCGAAGTCGACGATCGCCGTAAAGGAGAGCGTCTACTACGCCAACGAAAAGACGAACAAGGTCGTCGAACGCAAGGTGAACGCGCTGCCGGGCTACGGCCCGGCGATTAAAGGCTCGCTTTCACAGGTTGCGCTCGACTATCTGTGCAAGAAGTAGCGCTGCGCGGTCAGGCTGTCCGGCGCACCTCGAAGCGACACTTCGCCTGACCGTCGCGATCGCAGCACTCGCGCACGTGCGCACCCGTAACGCCAGCAACCAGTTCCTCGAGGGCGTGACACACCTTTGGCTGCGCACGGACAGCGTCCGACAACGGGCATGCAAATCCGCGCAGCACATATCCGTTCGACGCGGCCTCGACATCGATCTCGGCGCCAAGTGCCGAGAGGATCGCCGCCGCCGCACGAACGCGAGCCTCGAGCTGCTTCGGAGCGGCGCCCTCGGCACTCGTCATCTCCTCAGCGAGTCGTCGTCCCGCGTCGCGAAACACGGCGTCGAGCTCCGGTCCGTCGAGACGCTCTTCGAGCGAGACGAGAAGCGCCTTGAGCACCGGCGCGTATGCGGACGAGAACAGCGATTCGGCGTCGGGCGCAATACCGTACATCACCGCTGGCTTACCGACGGCTCCTTCGCGCCGGATGCGCGCTTGATGAACGACGCCATGTCGCTCGAGCGCCTGTAGCTGCGCACGAACGGCGTTGTCAGTGACGTCGAGCTCTGACGCCAATTCCTCGACGCTTCGTTCATTGCGCCTCAGGAGCGCGATGATCCGTCCGCGAACCGCCCCGCCAATCGACGTTTCCCACCAGCGCATATGTCCCCCGTCGCTATCAAAACTTATCGCTCGGCCATAATTAGTCAATAATAATCTTGACAAATTGTTCCACTGTCGATACGATCAACTCGAACCGGAGCATCGGTCACCGATATCAATCATCCTGCCATCTGGACGGAGAACAAGAAACCATGTCGAAGATTCGCCTGAGTCGTGTTGCCGCCGTCGCCGTGACCGTTGCGTCCGGTATGTTCAGCGCTACATCGTACGCGAGCGCACAGGCTGCGCAACCCGGTGCCGCCAAACTCAATGATCCGACAATCGTCGCGATCTTCGATGCCGCGAACACCTGGGACATCGAGACGGGCCAGATCGCCGAGAAAAAGGGCTCGAACAAGGAAGTCCGTGACTTCGGCGCCATGCTCGCGCGCGATCACAAGATGGTTCGTCAGCAAGGACGCGACCTCGCAAAGAAGTTGGGCGTGACTCCTACGCCCCCGAAGGACTTCGCGATGGCGAAGGATCACCAGGCCGCCGTCAAGAAGCTCAACAGCTTGAGCGGTAAAGAGTTCGACAAGGCGTTCTTACAGCACGAAGTCGATTTCCACAAGGCTGTGCTCGACGCCGTCACCACGACGCTGCTCCCAGCGCTGCAGAACGCAGAGGTGAAGGATCTCGTCACCAAGGTCGCGCCGGCGTTCACGGCCCACATGCAAGCCGCGCAGAACCTCCTGAACAAACAGTCCGCGAACTGACACACCAAACACTCGAACGCTCCCACGAAGAGCGCCGCGAGTC
>JAICYT010000007.1 GCA_025934075.1 Gemmatimonadaceae bacterium | reverse complement strand
TGCCGACGAGGATCGCCAGCACGAGCGGCTCGATGATCGCGCGGCCCAAAGTCCGTTCCTCGATCGCGCCGCCAGCGACAGCGATCGCCGACACGATGAGCGACACCGCGAGCCCTGGCACGAGCGCGCTCGGCGGCGGTCTTCGGGTAGCGGATGCGGCGATCGATGCAGAGGCGCTAGCCATGACTTCATGGTAGACGCTCGCGGTATCATAAAGCCAGTACATTATTCTCATACATTCATGAGAACCAGTAATACATATGAACCTTCATCACCTCCGGCTCTTCACCGCCGTCGTCAACCAGGGCGGTTTTACGAAGGCGGCCGCATCGCTGCATCTGAGCCAGCCGGCGATCTCCAAGTCACTCAATGAGTTGGAGCGGCAACTCAATCTCACGCTACTCGAGCGGAGTGGTCGATCAATCCGGCTGACCGACGCCGGCCAAGCCCTCTATGCGCGCGCGCGCGAGCTTTTCGGTGTGGAGTGGATCGCCGAACAGGAGTTGCGCGAGATCAGGGGACTCAAGCGCGGGGTGTTGCGGATTGGTGCGAGCACCACGATCGCTACCTATATGTTGCCGCCGTACCTGGGGCGATTTCACCTGCGTCACCCGGGGATCCGCATTCGAGCGACGAGCGCGAACACGAGGGCCGTTCTGCGCATGCTCCTCGAGTCGCGCGCGGACATCGCCCTCGTGGAGGGTCCGGTGTCGCATCCGCAGGTAGAGGTTCAGCCCTGGCTGGATGACGAGCTTGTTGTGATATCGCATCCAGAACACCGACTGCTGTCTCGCAACGATGTTGATGTTGGCATGCTGGTGCGAGAACAGTTCATCGTTCGCGAGCCGGGATCTGGAACCAGAGACGTCAGTGCACGCGCGCTGGCGCTCCACGGAGTCCGACTGACGAACACCATGCGCGTCGGCGGCACCGAATCGATCAAACAGGCGGTCGCAGCCGGCTTGGGACTCGCGATCGTTTCGCGCGCCGCCGCTGCCGATCAGCTCGCGCTCGGAAAGATCGCCGTCCTGTCCGTTAACGGGCTCGTGATTCGGCGGACTCTTGCTCAGATCAAGCTACGCGGCCGAGTGCCCACCGCCTCGGCGCGCGAGCTCGAGCTTCTACTCGCGCAAGGAACCATCGAGGAAGCTGCCGGCGACGCGTCGGGAACGCCCGGCTGATTCCATCGTTCGGACCTAGATTCAAGCCGCGCGCCAGCGGCAGACATGTTGCGACTCGAGGCAATGCATGTTCATCTCTGATTTCGCCATTCGCCGTCCCATCGTCACCGTCGTGACGATGATCGCACTCGTCGTGTTTGGACTCGCGGCGCTGACCCGTCTCGATACCGATGAGTTTCCCGATATCGACGCGCCGATCGTCTTCCTGGGCATCGCTTATCCCGGCGCGGCGCCCGACGTCGTCGAACGCGAGGTCGTGACCCGCATCGAAGACAAAATCTCCGGCATCAGCGGCGTCGACAAAATCAATTCCACATCGACCGACGGCTTCGCGCAGATCATCGTGCAGTTCGTCTACTCCAAGCCGGTAGACCAGGCGACTCAGGACATTCGCGACGCCATCTCGGCGGTGCGTGCGCAGCTCCCCGCGGAAATCCTCGAGCCCATCATCCAGCGCTTCGATCCGAACCAGTTGCCGATCGTCTCGCTCGCGATCACTTCATCGGTGCTCACGCCGCCCCAACTCACGCAGCTCGCGGATCAGCGTCTCGCCGGCGACTTGCGCGCGATCGGCGGCGTTGCGCAAGTCAACGTCGTCGGCGGAGACAGCGCGCAACTGAACGTCAACGTGCGACCGACGGACCTCGCGGCCGCGGGTGTGGGCATCGACCAGGTCGTGAGCGCGCTGCGGGCGCAAAACCTCGCCGCACCAGTCGGCAATGTGAACAGCCCGCTCGAGCAGCGTTCGATTCGACTCGAGGGACGCTTCGAGCATCCAGAGGACTTCGCCGGCCTGGTGATCGCGCAACGCGGCGGTCAGCTCGTCACGCTCGGTCAAGTCGCCGACGTCGAAGCCGGAGCCGCCGAGCCTAAATCGTCGGCGCTATTCAACGGCAGGCAAGCGATTGGTCTCGATATTGTGAAGTCGCGCGAATACAGCACGACCGCTGTCGCAAAGGGCGTCAGGGACCGCGTGAAGGATCTGCAAGCGACGCTGCCGCCGGGCACGACCATCGAAGTGGTGAGGGACGCCGGCACGCGTGTGAAGAACTCCGTCCGCAACGTCGAGGAAGCGCTCGTCGAGGGCGCGATCCTCACGGTGTTGGTCGTGTTTCTGTTCCTCAATTCGTGGCGCTCGACAGTCATCACTGGTCTCGCGCTGCCGGTGTCGGTGCTCGCGTCGTTCGTGCCGCTGCTCATGTTCGGCTTCACGCTCAACACGATGTCGCTGCTGGGGCTTTCGCTCGCCATCGGAATTCTGATCGATGACGCGATCGTCGTCCGCGAGAACATCGTGCGACACGTCGAGATGGGCTCCGATCACATGCATGCCGCGCACGAAGGAACCGATGAAATCGGACTCGCCGTTGCCGCGACGACGTTCTCGATCGTCGCCGTCTTCGTGCCGGTCGGCTTCATGCCGGGCATCGCCGGTCAATGGTTCAAGCCGTTCGCGCTCACCATCGCCGCCGCGGTGCTCGTCTCGCTCTTCGTGTCATTCTCGCTCGACCCGATGTTGTCGGCATACTGGTCCGACCCGCAGCTCGAGGCGCACGAGCGACGCAATCCGATCGCGCGCGCGCTCGAGCGATTCAACGAATGGTTCGATCGCCAGGCGGAGCGATACAAAGGCGTCATCGCTTGGGCACTCGATCACCGGTGGATCATGATCGGCCTCGCGGCCGCCTCCTTCGTCTTCGCGATTGGATTGCAAATCGTCATCGGCGGGTTTGGGTTCGTTCCCGTCAGCGACAACAGTGAGTTGAACATCGCCATCGAGACGCCGCCGGGATCGAGCCTCGATTATACAACGCTCAAGGCTGAGCAAGTCGCGCGACTGATTCGCGAGCGGCCCGAGGTAGAATACACGTACACGACCGTCGGCAGCTCGACCGGCTCCGGCACCGTCGACAACGCCAGCATCTACGTTCACCTCACACCCAAGCGTAGTCGAAAGCTGAGTCAGGACGAGCTCGGGCAAATCATCCGCGGAGAGATGCGCAACATCGGCGGCGCGACGGCATACACTTACGCGTCCGGCTTCGGCGGCGCGCAGAAGCAGTTGCTGCTTCAACTCCAAGGCCCCGATCAGACAACGCTCAATCGGTACGCCGACGAAATCCAGAAGATCGTGGCGTCTACCCCAGGCGCGGTCGACGTCGGACTCTCGACGCGCGGCCAAAAGCCGGAATTCGACGTTCGGGTGAATCGCGGATTGGCCGGCACACTCGGTGTCAGCCTGAATCAGCTCGCAACCTCGCTGCGCTTTGCGTTCGCCGGGGTCGACGCCGGCACGTGGATCGATCCGTCGGGCATCTCGCGCTATGTGCACGTGCGGCTCGCGCCCGCAGCGCGAGAGAACGCTCACGATCTCGCGACGCTGCCCGTCATGATCGCGCCCGCCAGCGCGCAAGCCCCGCCGAGTGGGACGAGTACAGCGCCGGCGGGCGTGCCGGCGTTCGTTCCGCTTGGCCAAGTTGCGCAGATCATTCCAGGCTTCGGGCCGTCGCAGATCGATCACTATCAGCGAGAACGCGTCGTCACGATTGGCGCGAACGTCGAGGGAGCATCGTTCGGCAACGTCTCCCAAGCGGTGATGCGCAAGCTACGCGACGTCCAACTCCCGACCGGATATCACGTCTCCGCCGGCGGTCAAGCGCAAAGCCAGAGTGAAGTCTTCGGCAGCATCTTCGTCGCGCTCGGGGTGGCGGTGATGTTGATGTACCTCATTCTCGTCGTGCAATTCGGTTCGTTCCTCGACCCACTGGCGATTCTCATCTCGCTGCCGTTGTCGCTCATCGGGGTCGTGCTCGCGCTCATCATTACCCGCGATACGCTGAACCTCATGAGTCTCATCGGTGTGATCCTCTTGATGGGGATCGTCGCCAAAAATGCGATTCTGCTGATCGATTTCGCCAAGTGGGCGCACAAGGATCGAGGGCTGCCGCGTCGTGAAGCGCTCATCGAGGCGGGGCGAATCCGCTTGCGGCCGATCTTGATGACGACGCTCGCGCTCATCGCCGGGATGATTCCGGTCGCGCTCGGGCTGGGCGAAGGCGCGGACTTCCGTGCACCGCTCGGGCGCGCGGTGATCGGCGGCGTCATCACGTCGACGGTGTTGACGCTCGTCGTGATCCCGACCGTGTATGAGATCCTTGATGAGTGGCGCGAGCGGCTGCTCGCGCGGTTCGGCCGGCGAGCCGTGGCTCACGTTGCCGCGCCGGTGCCCGAGCCCGGCGACTGATTCCGCTCAGCGCTGAACAGCGCTACTGAACCGACGCCAGGCTCGGGGACGCGGCCGATGCGACGCTGATGTCGATCGGCAACCGTACACCGTTGTGTGTGCGGACTACATCGAGCATGCCTTGCCATGCCGACGCGAATGTATGGCCGACATCCGTCGGGGCACTCTCAGGGGAGAATCCGCTCGAGCCCGCGATCCAGAAGGGCGGGTCGGCGTCGACTCCGGCCTGGTCATAGACGTCGCTCACGTCATCGTAGATCGTCTTGGCGTTCCTGGTGTGCGCGTAGATGCCGGGCTGATAGCGACCGTCGGCGAGCACCACCCGCGTCCAGGCTTTGTAGTACTCGCGCATCGGCTGTGGAACGACATCCATGTGCTCGACGTCGAGGAACACGACGGTCCCCTTCGGAAAGCCTTCACGCGCGGTCGTCGCGATGGCATCCTGCGCATCGATCGCGCCTTGGATCGAATTGACATACGACGCCGAACAGCGCGACCCCGTCGTCGCGACCGGCGTCGACGATCGGCGCGTCATCGTCCGCGCATGTGATTTCTTATGCGACTTCTTCGAAGCCTTCGAGTGCTTGGCCGTCGAGCGCGAGGCCGATTGTTTGGGAGCGCTCGCGAGCGTGAGCTTCCTTCCCCACGTTTGCTGGCCGACGTAAATCACCGCAAGGCCCCAGCCCTGGTTCACCAAACGCTCACGTGTGCCCAACCATGAATTGTCGCTGTGGCAGGGTGCCTTGAGGTAGTAGCCCACCCATTCGTACTCACCGGACTGCTTCCACGCGGCCATCGCCTTGTCGCCTGGGTAAATGTTCGTATCGAACCCGAGGTGGCTAGCGGTGACGGTCGACGCGGCGTGCTCGACCGCGTTGCCGATCGCCGTCGGCACGTCAGCCAGCTCGACGGTCGCGCGCAACGGTTCCCGCGCGAGCCGGGGAGCTTCAATCGACGCTGAGAGGCCTGCGATCACGAGAGTGATCGCACTCCGTAGAGTTCGTTTGTTCATTCGAGTGGGTTTGCGTGGAGCGCGGCGCGCGAGAACAGCGAAGCGATGGAGCGTTGCCGCTCCAGTGACTACGCCGGCAGTCGTGTGACGTTCCTCACACCACGGTGTTAGCCGACGCAACAGCCGCCGCTCGTACAGATTTTGCTAAAGTCGCGACGGCTAGCCAGCGACATTCTGCCCGTCTCACAACTGTTCGGAGGAACGTATGTCGATTCGCCTTGCGCGTGCCGCAGCTCTCGTCGGCGCGTGCGTATTGTCGGGAGCATGCGCAAAGTCTGACAACAAAGCTGACTCGACGGCCGCCGCCGACAGTGCCGCGAAGGCGGCCGCCGCGGCAACGCCGGCTCCCACGACGCCGGCACCAGCGGCGCTGACCGATGCGAACATCGCGGCGATACTCGATGCGGCAAACGCCGCTGATAGCGCCGCAGGGAAGGTCGCGTCGACCAAAGGAACACGTGCCGACGTTAAGGACTTTGGCCGCATGATGATGCGCGACCATCACGCGTTGCGGAAAATGGGCCAGGATTTGGTGAAGAAGTTGAACGTCACGCCGGCAATGCCCGCGGGCGATACGAGTCAGATGGCGGCGCAGCACTGGCAGGACAGTCTGAACGCGATGCCGAAGGGTTCGGCGTGGGACAAGGCCTACATCGATCATGAGGTCTCGTACCATCAAGCCGTGATACAGACGGCTCAGACCGCGGAAGGGGCCGCGCAAAACGCTGAGCTCAAGGACCTCATCACCAAGGCGATTCCGAATCTTCAGGCGCATTTGACCAAAGCGCAGGACATTCAGGGCAAGCTGAATGCGGCACCCGCCGCCGGGGCGAGTGATTCCACAAAGGCCGGAGGCGATTCCGCCAAAAAGAAGCCCTGATTCGATCGGCCTCATCCGCGACAGTTCGGTTGGGCGCGCTACTTGAAAGAACGCTCGGGTGAAAGCCCGGGCGTTCTTTCTATCGAGGCCGCCGGCGGGCGTTCAGGGAGATGTCCAAATGCGCAACCATTTCGCGAGAGGAATGAGCTCATTGCTGGTCGCGGTGGCGGCGGCCGGGCTTGCTTGTTCTACCTCGAACATGGATACGAACGAAGCAGCGGGAGACGTCGCCGTTCACGTCAATCCAGATACGGCGAGTGCGAAGCCACGCGTCCGATGGCTGAGCGACGCGAATCTCCTGTCGTTGCTAGGCGTGATGAATTCGCGCCAGATCGCCGCCGCCGACGTGGAGCTCGAGGGCTGGCATGTCGACAGCGTGCGCGCCTTCGCCGCCGGAGTCGCTCGCGAACATGCGGAGCTTCAGCACTCGGCCGATTCGCTGTCGGAGCGCTTGCACCTCATGCCGGTCGCTCCAGCGCTTGCCCAAACCGCCTCGGCAACGTTGCAAGCGCGGACCGATACGGTCTTGCGCGCGGAGGGACGCGCGCTCGATCGTGTGTTCATGCGGCAGCAAGTGGCCAGCTATCAGTTCATGACTGACTACCTCAGTCAGCTCGCCGCGGTTGCCGAAAATCCGGATGTACAAGCGCTGTTATCGACGGCACGAGATGGAGCGGCAACGCAGTTGAATCACGCTCGCGCCTTGCAAGTGAGATTGGCCGTGTCCGATTCGGTCGCGGCGGCGGATTCGGCCGCGAAGCTGGCCGCCAGGCTCGCGGCGAAACGCACGAGGAGGAACACCGTTCCATGAGCGTGCAATCAGAACCTCGACGTGAGGAAACGAGTAACGTCGTTCTCGTCGATGGATCGAACGTGGCATACGCGGTCGAAGGCGAACCTCCGCGCGTGACGAACATCATCGCGATTCGCGACAAGCTCCGCGAGGAAGGATTCGAGCCGATCATCGTTGCCGACGCGGCGCTGCGGCATTCGATCGACGACCCCAAGCAATACGAGCAGCTGATCGACGCGGGACAAGTGCGTCAGGCTCCGGCGGGCACCGATGCCGATTATTTCATTCTTTCCTTTGCCAGAGAGCTGAGCGCGAGCATCGTCTCGAATGATCGCTTCCGCGATCGCATCAAACAATTTCCGGAAGCGCGCGACCGAGTGATTCGGTTCATGATCGTCCAGGACGAAGTCGTGCTCGAGCGGCGCACGCATCGTCGTCCGGGGGAGTAGCACTAGACGGCGGTTCAGCCGGATCGCGGTGCCTCGCGCGGACGCCCCCGCTTGTCAGCGGATCGCGTCGATCATAAAATCCTACGACGCAATGCAGGTTGCGCCCCGTCCGCGGATAGGGATGATCCCGCCTGCGCTCGTTGATCACGCCGAGCATTCACCCCCTTCTGCCCTGTGCAGCGGACCCCGGGCGTACAGAAGGAGGCATCGTGTCTCGCGACCTGCCCGCTCGGGCCAATCTCGAGCATCTCAAGAAGCAAGCGAAAGCGCTGCTGCATGACGTTCGGCAGCACGAGCCCGACGCGATTCGTCGCTTTCGCGAGTTCGTCTCGAAGCAAGAACCATCCGCGCACAACCTCGCGGACGCGCAGCATGTGATTGCACGCGAGTACGGGTTCGCGACTTGGTCCGCTCTCAAAGAGCAGGTTGAGACGCGCGCCGCCGGCGCCGATCCATTCGAGGCGCTTGCGGCGGCAGTCCGCGCCGACGACGTCTCACGAGTCGCCGCGTTGTTGCGCACGCATCGCGAGCTCCGGTTGTGTCTGAACGATCCAATGCCTGGTGGAGATTTTGGTGCGCCGGTGCTCGGTCCCGCGATTCATCGACAAAATCGCGAGATGATCGATCTGCTCTTACGTCACGGTGCCGACGTCAACGCACGAAGTCATTGGTGGGCAGGGAGCTTTGGCGCACTCGATCTTTGCGACCCGGAGCTCGCTCCGTTTCTCATCGAACGGGGCGCGCGCATCGATGCGCATTCGGCGGCTCGTTTGGGTATGCTCGATCGACTCGATGCACTCGTCACCACGAATCCTGATCGGGTGCACGCGCGCGGTGGCGACGGACAGACGCCCCTTCATTTCGCGAGCACGCTCGAGATCGCGCAATATCTCCTGGCACATGGTGCGGACATGGATGCGCGAGACGTCGATCATGAATCGACGCCGGCTCAGTACATGGTGGGCAGCCGACAAGACATCGCGCGTTTTCTCGTGGAGCGCGGTTGTCGCACCGACATTCTCATGACGGCGGCGCTCGGCGACGTCGATCGAGTCCGTCGTCACCTCGGGGATGATCCAGCCTCAATTCGCACGCGCGTGTCGGAGGAGTACTTCCCAATGAGGGACGCACGCGCCGGCGGCACGATCTACATCTGGACACTTGGCCGCGCAAAGACGGCGTACGCCGTCGCGCGGGCGTTTGGGCACGATGACGTTTTCCGTCTCCTCATGGAGCGGAGCCCTGACGTACTCCGGCTGGTGCAGGCGTGCACTGTCGGCGACGAGACAATTGTCGACGATCTGATCGCGCGGCGACCAGAGATCGCACGCGGTTTATCGAGCGACGAACTCGCCGCGGTGGTCGACGCGGCCGAGGACGACAATACGAGCGCCGTACGCCGCATGTTGGCCGTCGGTTGGCCAGTCGATGCGCAGCGCACCGATGGCGCGACGGCGCTTCATTTCGCCGCGTGGTTGGGCAACGCGGAGCTCGTGCGCGAGCTCATTGGGCGTGGAGCGCCGCTCGAGGCGGTCGAGCACACGTTCAATGGTACGCCGCTGGACTGGGCGCTTCATGGTTCGAGGAATAGCCCGCGCGCTCCATCAGGCGACTACGCCGGAGTGGTCGAGGCGTTGCTGGGCAAAGGAGCAAACGCGTCGCGAGTCGCGGATAGGCCTGATGTAAGTGATGCGGTGCTTGAAGTTCTGCGCCGTCATGGCGTGGGCTGACGCGCTCCTGTCTGTTGGGGAGCGTCGCGGAGAAACAGATGGAGCAAGTAAGTAACCACTTGCATCGCGTCAGGGAAGTCCCTAGCCTTCGCGCCCATGGACATCCGAGACCGAATTCTCGACGCCGCGAAGAAAGTCTACGCACAGCACGGCTTCCGCGGCGCGACGACGCGCCTCATCGCGATCGAGGCGGGCGTCAACGAAGTCACCTTGTTCCGCACGTTCGGCTCCAAAGCCGCGCTGTTCGAGGCGCTCATGCATGCGCACGTGGCGGCCTCACCGATCCCCGATCTCCCGGACATTCCCGCCGATCCTGAACGGGAAATGACCGAGTGGTGCTCGGCCATACTCCATCACCTGCGCGAGAATCGGGCGATCATCCGCACATCGTTCGGAGAGATGGAGGACCGACCGGCCGCCGCGGTCTTGATCTGCGAAGGGCCGAACTGCGCCGGCGCCATCTTGAGCGGATACGCCCAGCGTTTGCAGGCGACGGGCCTCGCGGCTGACGACGCCGACACGTCGACCGCGGTGGCCATGCTCATGAGCTCGATGATCGGCGACGCGATCTCACGCGACGTCATGCCGACCGCATTCCCACAGCCTGAATCAGAAGCGCCAGCACGATACGTACGGGTTTTCATGCGCGCCCTGGGCGTCGACCCAAATAGATACCGCGCGCCGGTCATGCGCTCCGCTGCCGGAGAATGACCGTGTCCATCGACAGACTTTCTTCAGACACCACCATGACCTTTGTCGCCGTTCGCGGTGCGCCGCGTAGACTCGACGCGCCGTTCATCAGAGCCGCCGTCACGGCTTTCACCGCCGCCACGCTACTCGTTGGATCCGTCGCGCCAGCGCGCGCGCAACAACCAACGACCGGAGCGCGCGCCGCCGCGACGGTCCACCTCTCGCTCGACGACGCACTCAAGATCGCACAAGCGCAGAGCCAAACCGTCGAGCTCGCGCGAGCAGGCGTCGTGCGCGCGACCGGACAACAATACCAGGCGCGAAGCCAATACCTGCCACAGCTCAACGCCACGGCAGGCTATACAAAAACACTCGAGTCCCAGTTTTCAGGCTTTGCGTCGTCGAGCGCGCCGAAGACCGACACGACCAAGACGCAGTCGAGCACGGGCGGCTTCGATCTGAGCAAGACCAGCTTCGGCGCGACCAACCAATGGTCGGGCGGCTTGAGTTTCTCGCAAAACGTGTTCGCCGGCGGTCGCATCTCCGCGCAGAATCAAGCCGCCGCGGCGCAGGTTCGCTCGGCGAACATCGAAGTCGCGGCGCAGCGTGCGCAGGTTTCGCTCGACGTAACGTCCGCATACTACGACGCCGCGTTGGCCGATCAACTCGTTACCATCGCCGACTCGTCGGTTGCGGAAACCGAAGCGGTGCTGGCGCAGACCAAAGTCTCGAAGCAAGTCGGCAATGCGTCGGAGTACGAGTTGCTTCGCGCGCAGGTCACGCATGACAACCAGCTACCGGTCGCGATTCAGGCTCGAGCGAATCGTCAGGTCGCGTATCTGCGGCTCAAACAATTGCTCAACATGCCGCTCGATGACGCGCTTTCGCTCACGACGGGCATCGAAGGCGCGAATGGCCCGACGCTTCCGGCGATCGCGGCGAACGTGTCGACGGACACCGCGGTTTCGAGCCGCGCGCCCATGCGTGACGTCGAAGAGGCCGTGCGCGCACAGGAGGCGCAGGTCCGCGTCGCTCGCGCCGAGCGAATTCCGTCGCTCGCGATCGTGTCGAACTATCAACGTCTGTACTTCCCGAGCAACGTGTTCCCGGCTCTGAGCGCAGGCGTGAACAACTGGACGGTCGGCGTATCGACCAACTTCCCGATTTTCGACGGCGGCCGCATCAAAGGCGATCAGCTGATCGCGCAGGCGGGATTGCAGCAGGCGCGCGCGCAGCGAGAGCAAACGCGCCAATTCGCCGCGCTCGATACACGCGTCGCGCTCAACTCGCTCGAGGAAGCGCAAGCGACATGGGACGCGAGCCGGGGCACGGCAGATCAAGCGCAACGCGCATATGCAATCGATCAGGTTCGTTATCGCGAGGGGATCTCGACGCAAACAGATCTCGCACAATCGCGGCTGCTGCTCGAGCAGGCGTTAGCGAACCGCGCGCAAGCGGCACGCAATCTCGCCGTCGCACGAGTGCGGCTCGCGTTGCTGCGCGACCTCCCACTTCAATCAGGAACTGGCGCAGCAAGCTCGACGCAGGGCGCGGCCGGTGCAGTCCAGCAGCAGCAGCAGCAACAACAGCAGCAACAAACACAACAACAACGTTCGGGAAGTTCTCCACAGGCCGCTGGCGGCACGAGCGGGTTCACAGGGAGCATTCAACCATGATTTGGGGAAGGAACCACGAAGTGATCCGCCAGGGCACCACGACGATGTTGGTGTTAGCGCTCGGAGCACTTGCCGCCTGCAAGGGCGCGGGTGACACGAAAGCGGCGACGACACCGGCTGCCATGCTTGTTGGTCCGGAGAACGTTGCGATCGTACGCGCGCAACAGATTCGTTCGGGTCCCGCGATCTCGGGAACCCTGGAGCCCGAAGAGCAGGCGACCGTCCGCGCCGAAGTCGCAGGTGCCGTGCTGCAAACGCTCGCCGAGCAGGGCCAGCGTGTTGCGCAAGGGCAAACGCTTGCTCGCATCGACGATTCGGCATTGCGCGAAGCGGAGTTATCGGCGCGCGCCGCGGTGACCACCGCGCAGAGCACAGTCGACGTCAACAAGCGTCAGGTCGAGCGCAATGAAGCACTGATCAAAGCAGGCGCGATCGCGGAGCGCGATCTCGAGCTCGCGCGCAATCAGTATTCTGCGGCCGAGGCGCAGCTGGCGAATGCGAAATCACAGTTGGCCAATGCTCAGAAGCAGCTGAGCAAAGCGACCGTGAAGGCGCCGTTCGCGGGAATCGTCAGCGCGCGACAGGTGAGCGCCGGCGACATCGTGCAGATTGGCGCGCTGATGTTCACGGTCGTGAATCCGGCAACGATGCGGCTCGAGGCATCGGTGCCCGCCGACCAGTTATCGGCGATTCGTATCGGCGCTCCCGTCGACTTCTCCGTGAATGGATATCCCGGACGACAATTCACCGGACGCATCACGCGCATCAATCCCGTGGCCGATCCGGCAACGCGACAGGTCCGCATCATCGCATCGCTGCCGAACGCCGGTGGAGTGCTGGTCGGCGGGTTGTTCGCTGACGGCCATGTCGCGAGCGAGGTGCGTTCCGCGCCGGTGGTGCCCACCGCGGCGGTCGACGAACGTGAGCTGCATCCGTTCGTCATGCGAATCAAGAATGGGGTCGTCGAGAAGACAGAAGTCGAATTGGGAATTCGCGACGCAGCGACGGAAACGGTGGAAATTCGAAAAGGTGTGACGCCCGGTGATACGATCCTTCTCGGCGCCGCGCGCGGCATCTCCGAGAAGACGCCGATCAAGGTGAGTGCACCGCAGGACACGATGAGGAAGCCATGATCATTTCCGATTTCGCGATCAAGCGCCCGCTGATCACCGTCGTGGCCATGGTCGCGCTGGTGATCTTCGGCTTGTTCGCATTGCTCAAGCTCAAGACCGACGAGTTCCCCGACGTGACGCCGCAGTTCCTCACGGTGGGTATCGTCTACCCGGGTGCCTCGCCGGATGTCGTCGAGAGCGAAGTACTCAAGCCGGTCGAGGAGCAGATCGGCTCGATCTCCGGTGTGAAGCGGATCATGGGAAAAGCCTACGACGGCTACTCGATGATCATGATCGAGTTCCTGTTCGGCAAAGACATGAACGTGGCGTCGCAGGAAGTCCGCGACGCGATCTCGTCCGTTCGCTCGGATCTGCCGGCGGAGATGAAAGAGCCGATCATTCAGAAGTTCAATAACACCGACCGGCCAATCGTCTCCATTGCCATTTCGTCGTCGGTGCTGTCGCCGGCCGAGCTCACGCGCATCGCCGATCCCGGCATCACGCGTGAGTTGCGCGCGATCCCGGGCGTCGCTGACGTGCAGATCTTCGGGAAGGTCGAGCGCGAGCTCACGGTCGAGGTGGATCCGCACAAGCTACAGGCGGCCAATGTGAGCGTCGCACAAGTGGTGCAAGCGCTCGAGGCGCAGAATCTCGCCGCCCCGGTCGGTCGTGTGAACGGAGAACTGGACGAACGCGCAATTCGACTCCGTGGACGATTGGAGAACCCGGCAGAGTTCGAGAACCTCGTCGTCGCCGACCGCAATGGTGCGCTCGTCCGACTGGGCCAAGTGGCGACGATCAAGGATGCCACTGAAGAGCCGCGAACGCTCGCGGTGTACAACAAGCAAGAAGCGATTGGCATCGACGTCAAGAAGGCGAATGGGTACAGCACGACTGAGGTAGCCTCGAAGGTGCGCGATCGTTTGGCGCAGATCGAGACGACGTTGCCGAAGGGTACGACGATGGATCTGGTGAAGGACTCGGGCGTCCGGGTGACGAATGCCGTGAAAAACGTCGAAGAAGCCCTGGTGCTCGGTGCCGTGCTCACGGTGCTCGTCGTCTTCCTGTTCCTCAATTCGTGGCGCTCGACGGTCATCACCGGCGTCGCGCTGCCGATCTCGGTGTTGGCGAGCTTCATCGCGGTCTGGGCAATGGGGTTCAAGCTCGAGACGATGTCGCTCCTCGGCCTGTCGCTGGCGATCGGCATTCTGATCGACGACGCGATCGTGGTGCGCGAAAACATCGTGCGACACGTCGAGATGGGGAAAGACCATTTCACAGCGGCGCACGATGGCACCGATGAGATCGGACTCGCCGTCGCCGCGACGACGTTTTCGATTCTCGCCGTGTTCGTGCCGATTGGCTTCATGCCAGGCATCGGTGGCCAATGGTTCAAGCCGTTCGCGCTCACCATCGCGTGTTCAGTAGCGGTGTCGCTCTTCGTTTCGTTCTCGCTCGACCCGATGTTGTCCGCGTACTGGCCGGATCCGCACAAGCCGCCTCACATGCGCGGTTGGATTACGCGGCAGCTCGACAAGTTCAACGCGTGGTTCAATCGTCAGGCGGAGAACTACAAGCACGTCATCGCGTGGGCGCTCGATCACCGCGCCGCAATGGTGACGATCGCGACGTTGACCTTCTTCGCGTCGTTCTTGTTGCCGACCCGCGGACTAACCGGGTTGGCGGCATCGCTCGTCGGTATCGCCGTCGTCGTCTTCGGTCTCAACACGCGTCGTGTTCATTGGACTGGGCGGGTTGCGATCGTCGCACTTGGTCTTGTGGCGTTCGTGGTGTTGCCGCAGCAGGTCAAACCATTGCGCACGGTCGGCACCGGATTTTTCCCTGAGGACGACCGCGCCGAATTCATCATGGCGCTCGAGACGCCGCCGGGGTCCAACCTCGAGTACACGCGCCTGAAAGCACAAGAAGCGGCAAACATCGCGCGCTCGCATCCCGAAGTTCTCTACACCTACGCCACACTGGGCAACAGCGCGACCGGTGGCGTGGATGAAGGAAACATCTATGTTCGTACCGTGCCGAAAGGTGACCGTCACGTCTCTATCGAGCAGCTCGCTGAGCAGCTTCGTCACGAAACGGGACGCATGTCGGGCGCGACGATCTCCGTGTTCACGAGCGACTTCAACGCGGGATTCAAGCAGATCCAGCTTCAGCTTCGCGGACAAGACGTCGCCGCTCTGTCGCAGGCCGCGGAAATGGTACGCGCCGAAGTGCAGAAGGTGCCGGGCGCAGTCGACATCGGGCTTTCGACGAAAGGCCAGAAGCCCGAGCTCGAGATCGATCTCAATCGTGGCGTTGCGGGCGCGCTTGGTCTCACGGTTGGTCAAGTCGCGCAGTCGCTGCGGCCAGCCTTCGCCGGCATCGACGCAGGCTACTGGATCGATCCGTCGGGCAAGTCGCGCAAGGTCACGATTCGACTGACGCCGGAATCGCGTCAGCGCGCGTCAGACCTGGAGCAGCTGCCGATGATGGTGGTTGGTCCGGACGGCATACCGACGACGATGCCGCTTGGTCAGGTCGCGTCGATCAAGAGTGGCGTTGGTCCGGCGATCATCGACCACTTGAATCGCGATCCAGTCGTGACAGTCGAGCTGAACACATCGGGGCGCGCGCCAGGAGATGTCACCGCAGATATTCAGTCGCGACTCGAGAAGATGCAGCTCCCGGCTGGGGTGCGCTTCACCATCGGTGGAGACGCCGAGTCACAGGCGGAAGTCTTCGGGCAGATTTTTTCGGCGCTCGGGCTGGCCGTGCTGCTGATGTATTTGATCCTCGTCGTGCAATTCGGGTCATTCGTCGATCCGGTGGCGATCTTGATGTCGCTCCCGCTGTCGCTCATCGGCGTGATGGTTGCGCTGGCGATCACCGGCATGACGATCAACATCATGAGCTTGATCGGAGTGATCCTGCTCATGGGAATCGTAGCGAAGAACGCGATTCTGTTGATCGACTTCGCAAAATGGGCGCGCGAGGAGCGTGGCCTTCCGCTCCGCGACGCACTGATCGAAGCTGGCTCGATTCGTCTGCGTCCGATTCTCATGACGACGTTCGCGCTGATCGCCGGCATGATCCCGGTCGCCCTTGGCCGCGGCGAGGGTGCGCAATTCCGCGCGCCACTCGGTGTTGCAGTCATGGGAGGCGTGATCACGTCGACGTTCCTGACCCTGCTGGTGATTCCGACGGGATATGAGATCCTGGATGAGTGGCGACAGACGTTCTCACGCTGGGTCGGCAGGAAGCCGAAGCAGATGACGGCCGAGCATCCGATTCCCGCGACCGGCGACTGATTCGATTCGCTGAGGCGTTGGCGTAGCGACGAAGGGTCTACCAGGCTGACGGTAGACCCTTCGTCGTCTGAGCCTGGCTTCGGCAAATCGCCCAAGTCATTGACCGTCATCAACCTACGGTTTGGCTCGCCATCGTGACACAAGACGACAAACCGGTAAAGCCCGGCTGGTCCGCGACCGATACTTGAGACTGTCCACCGGACTTGGCCGCTGGTTTCCTGTGCCCCGCGACGATGAGGCTGCGAGCAATGCGACGACTTCTATTGGTCGCGATCTCCTGCTTGGTGAGCGTTGGCTGCGGCTCGCCCAAGCCGATTCGGATCGGCCTCGTGCTCGACGGCGATGGAGAGCGCGGAGCGACTCTAGCCGCGACCGATGTGAATGCAGAGGGTGGAATTCGCGGCCATCCACTTCAGCTGCAAATCCTGCGCGGACTATCATCGACGTCGGCCAAGGTGGCACTGGCGGCCGCAGAAAGTTTGGCGACCGATCCAACAATCCTCGCGGTGGTCGGCCACACGAACAGCAGCGCGAGTCTCGCGGCGGCGCAAGTCTACAACGAGCATCACCTGGTGCAGATCGCGCCGACGACAACGGCGCCGCTATTTAGCCAAGCGGGTCGCTACAGCTTCCGACTCGTCGCGAGCGATTCTCATCAAGGCGCATTCCTCGCCAGCATCGTGCTCGCCGATTCGACGCATCCACGGACCGCGCTTGCGTACGTCAATGACGACTATGGTCGCGCGCTGCATGAAACGTTCGTTCGAGGTCTGTCGGCGCGTGGCATCTCTCCAGTGTACGAAGGTCCGTATTCAGACGGCAAGGGTTTCGACGACATCGCTGATGTCGCCCACGCAATTGCGCGCTCCCGTCCGCGATTGCTCGTGTGGCTCGGCAGAGCGCCGGAACTTCGACGTCTGCTGCCGACACTGCGCGCAGAGCTGCCGCACCTTCGCGTGTTGGCGAGCGATGGTTTCAGCGGTCCTGGACTCCGGGTCGACACGACCGGAGGAATCGTCGGCGTGCGATACATTCGCTTCCTCGACATCGGAAATCCAACGCCCGCCGAGCAGGCCCTGCGAGAGCGGTTCAATCGGATCTGGGCCGGCGAGGAGTACACCGACCAGTACCTGATGGCCTATCAGGCGGTGCGATTGCTCGCCGAGGCAATCCGAGATGGAGGCGATGATCGCGAGGCGATTCGCAATTATCTGTCCGAGCTCGGCTCGACGCGGCCGGCATTTCCGGGTATCTCGGGACCGATCACATTCGACGCACATGGAGATCCGAGTCCGTCATACTATGTCGCGGAAGTCACGTCTACGGGGTCGAAAGCCGTCGACGTGGCGGTCTCGTTACCCCGGTCGCACCGGTGAACGGCATGAAGGCGCGCCGGCGTTCGCTGCGACAGGTGATGTTCGTCAGCGCCATTACGTTCGGCGTCATCGTGACGGCATCGGTGTTGACCTTCGTGTCGCTCTCCAACTCCATACACAAAGAGGTCGACAACGGTACAGAGCAATCGATGGCCGAGGAACAAATTGCCGACGCAATCGTGAGCTCGTCATATGGCCAGCAGTTACTGGCGTATCGCTACCTCGAGAAGCCGAGCGCGGCGGGCCTGGCCGAGTTTCATGATCGCGGACAGCAGGTGTACGCGGAGATTCGGCAATATCTATTTCGCGAAATGCCGCTGAGCGCGCGCCTCAAAGTGGAGGCGATCAAGGAGGCGCATCAGGATTTCGAGGTCGCGGCGCAGCACGCATTCGATCTGTTGTCGAGCGGCGATTCGTCAGCGGCACGCGCGCGCGTGGGAACACTCACCGCGCAAGCCGCGGCGCTCGAGCAATCAGTTCGGAGCTTCATCGCCGAGCGCGACCATCAGCGATTGGTGCTGCGCGCAGAACAAGAGGCTGCATTGCATCGATTGCAGATGGCGACGGGAGCCGTTGCGCTCGCGTTCGCGCTCGCGGCGATTCTCTTGGCGCATCTGCTGCGGCGGCGGGTGATGCTACCGCTCTACGATCTGTCGACCGCGGTGCGCGAGCTCAGTGAAGGCGCCGATCACGTGCGCGTTGCGCCGCAGCGATATCAGGAGTTCCAGCTCGTCGCTGACGGCTTCGACGGAATGGCCGACCGCATCCGGCATTCTCGGGAAGAGCTGCACGCGAGGAATCGCGAGTTGACTCAAACGCTCGACGACCTGCGCCGCGCCCAACAAGAGCTCGTGCAACACGAGAAGCTGCGCGCGATGGGCGAGATGTTGGCGGGTCTTGCCCACGAGCTGAACAATCCGCTCGCGGGCATCCTCGGCATTGCCGAATGCATCAAGATGGATCTCGCGGATTCCGATGACCCGAAGGCACGCGAGTTGTGCGAAAGTATGGTCGGACCCTTGGTGGCCGAATCACTGCGTGCGCGTGATCTCGTGCGAAATCTCTTACACTTCGCCCGGCAGTCGACGGAGCAACTCGAGCACGTTCACTTGCTCGGCGCGGTCGAGGTGGCGGTTGGGCTTCGGCGACACGTGTTCGCACAAGCGGAAAAGACGATCGAGCTTCATGTCGCGGACGATCTCTACGTCGTCGCGCAGGCGCAGAAGCTTCAGCATGCGGTCATCAACATCGCGAACAACGCCCTCGACGCGCTCCGCGACGGTGATGGCACGGCGCTGCGCATCGAAGCGACTCGCGACGGCACTTCGGTGTTGTTAGTCTTCGAAGATGAGGGAGCGGGGTTTCAGCAGCCGCATCGCGCATTCGATCCGTTCTATACAACGAAGGCAATCGGTACCGGCACCGGTCTTGGCCTCGCCCTGGTCCACCGTTTCGTGCAGGAGTTCGGAGGAACGGTGCACGCGGACAATACCCCCGATGGGGGCGCACGGCTGACGATGCGACTGCGAGCGGCCCCCGATGCTTGACGCGCGGAGCTAAAAGCCCTCGCGGTGCATCCCATGCGGAACGCCGCCGCGACCCGCACGAGCGATGATCCAGCTACGAGCCGCGGCGACCCGATTTCGATGACGTCGAGTGCGGCTTGACGATCGGCGACGGCGGTGCCGCGCGAACTGGCGTCGGCTGCTGCTGATTCAACGGCACTGTCGGCGAGCTTGGACGCTTTCGCGAGAAATCCGGGATCGAACGATTGCCTTTCTTCTTCATATGGACCTCCTGGGTCTAGCCGGCAGCTGACAATTAATGGATGGCGCGCGAGGGAGCGCGGCGCAAGCGCGATCCGCACAACCGGCGGACTTTCGTAACACTCATCCGCTCGACACATTGAGCGACTCCCACTCTTCTCCCACCATCGGAGTCGCTCGTCGTGCGCATCGCTCTCCGCTTCGCCATTGTCGCGCTCGTTCCAGCCACCGCGATCGCTCAGTCGCCATTTGACTTACTACACGTCCGGTCGATCGGACCCGCGGCCACCGGTGGCCGCATCCACGACATCGAGGTCGATCCCAAAGATCCGTCTACTATATATGTCGCGGCGGCGTCGGGCGGCATTTGGAAGACGACGAATCACGGCACGTTCTGGGCGCCAATCTTCGACGGACAACCCGACAACACGTTCGGCGACCTCGCGATCTTCGCCGGCAACTCGCAGATCATTTGGGCGGGAACTGGAGAGCAGAACAATCGACAGAGCACGTCGTGGGGTGGCGGCGTGTACCGCTCGACTAACGGCGGCGCGACTTGGCAGCACGTCGGGCTGGAAGAGACGCGACAGATCGGTCGCGTCGTGCTGCATCCAACCGACGCAAACGTCGCGTACGTTGCCGCTGCCGGAAATTTGTGGAAACCGAATCCCGAGCGCGGTGTGTTCAAGACGACCGACGCCGGCAAAACGTGGACGAAGGTTCTCTACGTCGACACGCTGACCGGCGCCACTGATCTCGCGATGGATCCGCGCGACCCGAATGTGCTCTACGCGGCGACGTATCAACGTTTGCGCAGCACATTTGGCTACAACGGCGGCGGGCCGGGCAGCGCGATCTACAAGACGACTGATGCCGGCGCGACCTGGAAGAAACTCGAGAATGGAATCCCCGCCGGCGACAAAGGCCGCATCGCGCTCGCGATCGCGCAGTCGAATCCCAATGTGGTGATCGCGCTCGTCGAGCATGCGACGGAGTCGGGCACGTATCGTAGCGAAGACGCGGGCGCGACGTGGAAAAAGATGAGTCGCTCCAATCCGCGTCCGATGTACTTCAGCGCGCCGTACATCGATCCCACGAATGACAAGCGCATCTGGGAGCTCGGCGTCACGATCTTCAAGAGCGAAGACGGCGGCGCAACGTTCGAGAACATGCCGAACTCGCCGACGTACGACGTTGGTCTCAAGACCGATCATCATACGATGTGGATCGATCCGCGCGACACGCGACACACGCTGGTCGGCGGCGACGGCGGCTTGCACGAAAGCTGGGATTTGGGTCTCACCTACGTGCGCGAGAACAACATTCCGATTGGACAGTTCTATAAAATCGCCGTGGACGATCGCGATCCATATTGGATTTACGGCGGCTTGCAGGACACGCACTCGTGGATGGGGCCGAGCGCGACGCGTCACTGGCTGGGCATTCTGAATCAAGACTGGAAGCAGATCGGCTTCAGCGACGGCACCGGTCAGGCGGTGGACAAAGCGGGGTATCGCGTGGTCTACACATCGTCCGATGGTGGCAACGTGCAGCGCTTCGATCCCGAGACCGGCGATCGGCTCGACATCAAGCCCCAACCTCCGAAAGGCGATTCAGCGTATCGCTGGGATTGGGACGCACCGCTCGCTGCATCGCGACACACGGCCGGAACGGTCTACCTCGGCGGCAATCGCCTCTTCATCTCGAAAGACTTCGGCTCGACGTGGACGCGCACGGAGGATCTGACGCGGAAGATCAATCGCGACACGCTCACGCTCATGGGCGTGCGCGACAAAGACATCAAGATCTCGAAGAACGATGGCGAATCCTCTTTCAGCCAACTCACAGCAATCGCCGAGTCGCCAATTGATGCAAAGGTCCTGTGGGTTGGCACTGACGACGGCAACGTCCAGCTCTCGACCGACGCTGGGAAAACCTGGCACGAGCTGAGCGCCGCGATCACGAATGCTGGAGTTCACGACGGCAGCTACGTTTCGCGCATCGTCGCATCGAGCGCGTCACGAGGCACGGCGTACGTCGCGTTCGATCAGCATCGCGTTGGCGACTTCGCGCCGTACATCGTTCGCACGACCGACTTCGGCAAGACATGGAAATCGATCACGAGCGGACTGCCGACTGACGGCTCGGTGCGCAGCATCCAAGAATATCCGGGCAAAGCGAACGTGGTGTTCGCCGGAACAGAGCGCTACCTGTTCGTGAGCAATGACAGCGGCGCGCACTGGACGAGACTCGCCGCCAATCTGCCAACCACGCGCTACGACGACATCGTCATCCATCCGCGCACGAAAGACCTCATCCTCGCTACGCACGGTCGCAGCGTCTGGATTCTCGACGACGCATCGCCGATCGCGGATTGGTCGGCGGCCATCGCGAGCAAGCCGATGCATCTCTTCGCGGTGCCGCGCGCGACGCTGCTGCAATACTGGGAAGACATCTCGAACACCGCACAAAGTATGTACACCGCGGAGAATCCGGCGGAGGGCGCGACGTTCACGTACCATCTGGCGAAGCCCGCGCAGAAAGTGCGGATGATCGTGCGCGGGACCGGCGGCAAAGTGATTCGCGAACTGAATGGGCCGACATCACCCAACGCGCTGCATCGCGTGTCGTGGGATCTGCGCCACGCGCCGCCGCCAGCGTCGGCGGGAGCGGGCGGATTCGGTGGCGAAGAAGGAGGCCCGCCACCGGAAGCGGGAGCGGGTGGCGGACGAGGCGGCCGTGCGCGCGCCGAAGCGGTCGTGCAGCTTCCGGTTCCGCCACACGACATTGGACTGCGCGGCCCGTATGTCGCGCCCGGCACGTACACTGTTACGCTGGACGTCGATGGCGACACGGCCTCGCGCACCTTCGAGGTTCGTGGCGACCCGGCGGGTATCGCAACGCTCGCACAACAGAAAGCGCGAGAAGCGTTTCTTGTCGACGTCCAAAATCTCCAAACGCAAACAGAACAGCGCGCGGCCGACCTTCGATCGCGTCGCGCTTCCACGACCGGTGCCGATTCGACCCACCTCGTCGCGCTCGAGCGTCGACTGACGGGCGGTCGCGATGGAGTACGCGCGAAGCTCGGTGGCGTGGCGCGATTCTTCAATGGCACTGGGGCGCAGCAGGGAAGCTTCCTACCGCCAACGACGACACAACGCCAAGTCGTAGCTGACGCGAAGGCGGAGCTCGTGGCCGTCGAGAAGGAGATGAAGTCGGTCGCGGCGTCGAAATGAAACGCGTCTCTGTACTGCTGGCATTGACTGTCGCGGCGGCGCTCCACGCGCAAACTGCCGCGACGCCGCGGACCGACGTCGTCTACGAATCGAGCATCACAGAACTGCAATCAGCAATGAAAGCCGGCCGCCTGCGCTCGGTCGACTTGGTCGACGCGTACATTGCACGCATCAACGCGTACGACCACGCGGGCCCCGCGCTCAACGCGATCATTCGTCTCAATCCCGACGCACGCGCTGAAGCGGCCGCGCTCGACGCCGAGCGTAAAGCTGGGAAAGTCCGCGGCCCGCTGCACGGCATTCCGGTCATCGTCAAAGACAACTACGGCACGCGTGACATGATCACGTCGGCAGGCACCATCGCCCTCGCCGGAATGCGAACGCCCGATGACGCATTCGAAGTCCGCAAGCTCCGCGAGGCGGGCGCCGTCATACTCGGCAAATCGAACATGCACGAGTTTGCGAGCGGCATCACGACCATCAGCTCGATCGGCGGACAGACGTGCAATCCATACGACCCCGACCGCAATCCTGGCGGCTCGAGCGGCGGTAGCGGCGCCGCGGTCGCCGCGAGCTTCGCCGCGGTCGCTTGGGGATCGGACACTTGCGGCTCGATTCGCATTCCGTCGGCCGTGCAGAATCTGTTCGGTCTCCGCCCGACGAAGGGCCTCACGAGCATCGCCGGCATTGTCCCGCTCTCTCACACGCAAGACGTCGCCGGTCCCTTGGCGCGCTCGGTGGTGGACCTGGCGATTGCGCTCGACGCCACCGTCGGACCCGACGCGGCGGACAGCGCGACGCACTTGCTCGACAATCAACCAACGCCGCGCTTCGTCAGTGCACTCGATACGACCTCCTTGCGCGGCGCACGCATCGGCGTGTTCACCGAATACTTCGGCACCGAAGCCGACGATCAAGAAGCGACGCGAATCATCCGCGCAGCACTCGGCAAAGTGAAGGCTCGCGGCGCGACGCTCGTCGACATCACCATACCTGGACTCGATAGCATCGCCGGTCGCGCCAATGTGATCAACTTCGAGTTCAAGTACGATCTCATCGACTACCTCGCCAAGATTCCCAATGCGCCACTCAAGTCACTCGGCGAAGCGTTGGACAACGGCTTGTACGACATCGCGCTCGACCAACCATTACACGCGCGCGAGGCGAATGGCACTCGTGACAACGAGCTCTATCGAGCGGCGATCGCTCGTCGCACGACGGCGCGCGACATGCTCGTCGCATTCCTCGACTCGGCCAAGCTCGACGCGATCGTCTATCCAACTGTCCGGCGCAAAGCCGCGTTCATCGGCGAACCGCAACGAGGCGCGAATTGTCAGCTCAGTGCAGTCACTGGATTGCCGGCACTCAGCATGCCCGCCGGATTCACGCCCGATGGTCTACCGATCGGCATGGAGCTACTCGGCCGACCGCTTTCCGACGCGCGACTCGTCTCCTTCGCGTACGACTACGAGCAGTCCGCCCATCCGCGACGTGCGCCGAGCACGACACCTCCGCTCATCGCTGGTCGCGCGCCAAAGCCGGTTCCATTCATCACGAACGCAAAGGCCGGTCCAGTCAACGCCGTTGGAACGTTCTCGTTCGATCCGACCCGGCGCTCACTCGAGTACTCGGTGCACGTGACCGGTGCTCCGGCCGCCAGTATCTACAGCATCAGCATCGACCGCGTCGCTGACGCGAAGAAAGGCCCCGTCATTCGCGTGCTCGGCAGGCCGGGTCTCGCACGGACGTCAGGCGTTCTCAAACTTGGCGACGCGGAGCGCCGCGATCTCGTCGACGGCAAGCTGGCGCTCGTCGTCTACACCGTCGATCAGCCGCGCGGAACAATCAGGGCGGCGATGACACCTCCCCAAGCGGCGCGCTGAACGCTATCGTTGCCCATTCATCCGCTCGACACACCAGAGGATTCCCATCGTGCGCCGCCTCGCCTCCGCGTTCTTCGCCGTCGTCATCTCGTTTGGTAGCGTTCAGGCCCAGATCCAAGCTGGCACTCCCGCCGATCCCAGAGTCAAGAAGGCGCTGACGGTGGCCGACTACACCAAGTGGAAGAGTATCAACAGCTCTTCCATTTCGGGCGACGGCAGATGGGTGACGTACGTTCTGGCTCTCACCAACACGACGCCGCAGGAATCCAAGCCGGTCATGCACTTGCTACGGCTCGACACGAATCAAGATGTCGACGTCGCGAATGCCACGAACCCCGCTTTCTCGAACGACTCCAAGTGGGTCGCGTACCAGATTGATCCGGCGAACCCCGGCGGTCGCGGCGGTCGTGGTCGTGGAGGGGCAGGCACGCCGCCAGCCCCTGGCTCTACCACTCCGGGTACTCAGGCAAACGCACAGCCCCGCCGCGTCGAATTGAGAAATCTCTCAACGGGCGCCGTTCAAGACTGGCAGGACGTGGCGTCCTTCACCTTTTCAGCGAGCTCGAATTACATCGTGCTGCGCCGTCGCGCGCCGATTGCAACGGGCGGCGCGGGGCGGGGCGGGGCTGCCAACGCCACGCCGGCCGCTCAGGGCGCGCCGGCGCCCGAGCCAAGCGGGCCGCGCGGATCGGATGTCATTCTTCACGATCTCGTCACCGGGCACGATCAGTTCCTCGGTTCGGTTGCCGACATCGCGTTCAACAAAGCCGGCGATCTTCTCGCCTACGACGTCGACGCGATGCCGCGCGACGGCAACGGCTTGTTCGTGCTCGATCTTCAGCAGGGCCGCGTCGCCCCTATCGACAATGACGCCAAGGTCTACAATCGCCTGGAGTGGAATGACGCCGGCACCGGGCTCGCGGTGCTCAAAGGCGTCGACGTCGACAAGATGCGCGAACGTGACAACACGCTGCTCGTTTACCCGAACATTCGTCAGCTGATCGGATCGGCCGAAGCCGCGCCGGCGAAGCTCGACAAGACGGCGAACGGATTCCCGAGAGGCTTCGTGATCAGCGATCGTGCTCGGCTCGATTGGAGCGGCGACGGCAGGCGCGTCTTCTTCGGCATGAAAGAGCAAGTTGCGGCGCCGGACACGGCGCGTCGCAAGGGCACAGACGAAGTGGCCGATGTCGACGTGTGGAACACCAAGGATGAGCGCCTTCAGTCCGTGCAGATGACGCGCGCCGACCAAGACCGGAATTTCACCTATCGCGAGTCGTTCGACATCGGGCCGGCGAAGTTCGTGAAGCTGGCCGACAGCACGATGCGCGACGTCGCGATCAGTCAGGACGGCCGCTGGGCGGTTGGCCAGGACGCGCGCGCGTACATCTCCGACTACAAACGTCCCGCCGCCGACATTTACCGCGTGAATACGTCCACCGGTGAGCGCACACTCATTGCCAAGGGACAGCTCACCGGACAAAACATTCTCGGCATCTCACCCGACGGAAAACAGTTCGTGTTCTGGAAGGACAACAAATTCCAGGCATACGACCTCGACGCGAACTCGACGAAGACACTCGGCGCCACGAGTCCGGTGAGCTTCGTCGACGCGGAATACGATCATCCTGGACCGAAGCCGCCGTATGGCATCGACGGATACACCGCCGACGGGAAGGGTCTGGTCGCGCGACACAGATACGATCTCTTTTACGTGCCGTTCGACGGCGGCGCCCCGGTAAATCTCACGAAGGGCGTTGGCTCGAAGAACGAAGTGCACTACCGCTACGTACAAATCGAGCCTGATACGACGGCACCGACTCCGGCTCCAACTCCGGGTGGATTCGGCGGCGGACGCGGTGGGGCCGCGCGCGAGACGAAGATCGATCTGACGAAGCCGTTGGTCTTGGCGACCTACGGCGAATGGACCAAGAAGTCCGGCTTCTCGCAGCTGATGCCGAATGGCGACATGAAGGAGATCACGTACGAGGATGCCGCATTCGCCGGACTGACGCGGGCCGCGAAGGCCGACGTGTTCCTGCTCCGGCGCGAGACGTTCACCGAGTACCCCGACCTCCACGTCGCCGTCGGATTGGATTTCAAGAACACTAAAAAGATCAGTGACGCCAATCCCCAGCAGGCCGAGTACATGTGGGGTCATCGCCAGCTCGTGGATTTCAAGGACAAGGATGGCCACCGACTTCAAGCGCTGCTCACGTTCCCCGACGACTACAAGGTCGGCGAGAAGCGTCCGATGCTCGTGAACTTCTACGAGAAGAACTCGCAGAACCTCCATCGGTATTCGGCGCCGAGTTATCTCACCGGCATGGGATCGTCGCCGATGCAGGCCGTGAGCGACGGCTACATCACGCTCGTCCCGGATATCTACTATCACACGGGCTCCAGCCATTCCGATCAGCTCAACTCCGTCGAAGCCGCGGTGAGAAAAGTGATCGCCATGGGCGTCGTCGACCCGAAGAAGATCGGCATTAACGGACACTCATACGGCGGCGAAGGCGCGGCGTTCATCGGCACGCGCTCCCGCTTGTTCGCGGCGGTCGGCGTCGGTGCCGGTGTGACCGACCTGTACCAGGATTTCAGCCAGAACTGGGGCTGGGCATATCAGGTGCCCGGCGGCAGCGGCGCAAACGGCAACGACTACTATCTATACGGGCAGGGCCGCTGGGGCTTCTCTCCGTGGGAGAAGCCCGACGTCTACATGCAGGAATCCGCGTTGACGCATGTGCCTGAGGTGACGGCGCCGTTCCTCATCATGCACGGCACGGCCGATCCGACGGTCGCCTTCCAAAACGGTCTCGGTTTCTACAACGCGCTGCGGTACAACGGAAAGAATGCGGTGCTGCTCGCGTACCCGGGCGAAGGTCACGGGTTGCGCGGACTGGCGAACCGGAAGGATCTGACGATTCGCTATTTCCAGTTCTTCGATCACTACCTCCGGGGCGCGCCGGCACCGAAGTGGATGACGGACGGCGTTCCATATCTGCAGAAGAACGCCGTCGAGGCGGCGGGCCCGGTGATTCCGTAGTCCGACCGAATCTGCACCGATCTCAAAGTCCAACGATGCGAGCTGGTGCCGAAGCGCCACCAGCTCGCTGGCGGTTCATGAACAAGACGGCGACGCCAACGCCACCGACGGCGCCGGAATCGGTTTCAGATTGTTCTTCGCCACCACTGCGTTCAACGACGCAAGATCCTGCGACGTGAGCGTCTTCCAAGTCGCGACCGCCACTTTGAGATCCGCGCACGCCGACGAGTAAGCTCGAAGCTGCGGCTCGTTCGGCGCCATGTCCCCGGCATCGAGCGTGTTGAGCTGACGGTTCATCGCGCCGTTGATCGCTGCAAAGTTTGGCGCCGGCGGCGGGCCTGGAGGTCCACCGCGTCCGCCACCTGCACCACCTCGACCCCCGCCCACACGGCCACCGACCGACGACAGCTTTGCATCGAGCGCCGATGCTGCGCCGGCAACATCGGCCGGAGGACTCGACCGCAGCAATTCAGCGATCGCGCTGCGGACCGCCGCAACTTGGTTGTATCCGTCCCACGCCTCCCTCGCACCGTCATAGACCTTCAATTGCAAAGTTTCCTGCGCGCGCAAATCGGCCAGCGTCGCCGGAGAGCGTGGATCGTTCTTTACGGTGACGTTTTGCGTGTATGCCTTGCCATTCACCGTGAGCTTGAGCGTGTAGACGCCAGGCAATGCCAATGGACCTTCGGGCGATGCCGGCGTTTCGCCAACGTTCGCGTTGATCTCATAGTTGTGCGTGAATGCTGGTGGGTTGTCGTATCGCAGATCCCAGTTGATGCGATTGGTGCCGACGTCGGTCGGTAGCGGCTGCGGCTTGGCGAGCCAGTAGTCCGGCACCGCTGGTGGCGGCTCATTCAGCGGCGGAATCGCCGCACTCGACATGTGACGGACCGTCTTGCCGCTCGCGTCGACAACGTCGAGCGTGATGTCGCCGCTCGGCTTGGCCGCCAGATGATAATAGATGATCGCTCCGACCGGCGGATTCAACGCGTGCGGCACTTCCGGCGGAAAAGGCGTATCGCCGTTCACGTTGCGGCGCACGCGAATCGCGTCGCCCGGTTTGAACAAATGCGCGGGCTCGGATGCAATTGCCGGCGTCATTTGTCTCAGCGGCGAGAAGTCGTCGAGAATCCAAAAGCCGCGTCCATACGTGCCGACGACGAGATCGTTGTCCTTGATCACGATGTCGCGATACGAAGTGTTCGGCAGATTCACCATGAGCGACTGCCAGTTGTCGCCATCGTCGAACGAGACATACATCGAGCTCTCGGTGCCCGCGAAGAGCAATCCGGCTCTCTTCGTATCCGCGCGAATTACGCGACCGAAACTGCCACTCGGCTGATCTGTCCGAAGACCACTGACGATCTTCGTCCACGTTTTGCCGTAATCACGCGTGCGGTAAAAGTACGGCGCGTAGTCACCAGTAGTGTGATAGTCGATCGCGACGTACGCGGCCGCCGCGTCGTGATGCGAGGCTTCGATCGTCGAGATGTCGGCGCGCGTCGGATTCGGAAGATCGGGGATCGTCACATCCTGCCACGTCGCGCCATGATCCTTCGTCACCTTGATCAAGCCGTTATTGGTGCCGACCCAGATCACACCGCCCGCAACGCTCGATGGCGAGAACGATTCGATCGATCCACCGACCGGCGAACCACCACCGCCGCGCCCCGCCGGCGTCGCGGTTCTCGGCGGCGGCGTCACGCCTTTCGGATATCCCAAATCGGGACTGAGCTTCTTCCAATGCATCCCGCCGTCGATGCTCGACATCAAATACTGAAAGCCGACCATCAGCTCGCGCGGATTCGTCGGCGACCACGCCATCGGCTGATTGCCGACTTTGCGCAACGCCAAGCTCGTATCCATGTTCGGGCTGACATTGATCCACTGCCCGCTCGGGTACGTGATCTTGACGATGCCCGCCGCCGGACCACCGGCGTAGACAATTTTCGGATTGAGCGGGTCGGCGACGATATACCCAAACTCGTATCCCGGCGTCGGCAGCCAATCGAGCGGAGTGATCGCGCCCAAGTCGCCGCGGCTGCGAGTCGCGATCGAGCCGGCGTCTTGTTGCGTTGCGTACACCCAGTACGGATACGAATTGTCGACCGAGATGTGATACGCTTGCACGGTCGACTGGTTGTACCACGGGCTCCACGTCTTGCCACCGTCGAGCGTAACTGTCGCCCCTTGATCGACGCCGAGGAACATTCGTTGACCGTCCGTCGGATCGATCCATAGCTGCTGTGGATCATCACCGCCTGGAGCACCCTTGAATGCGGCGAACGTGTTGCCACCGTCAGTCGACTTGTAGCTCGACGTCGCCAGCGTGTAGACGACGTCAGGATTCTTCGGGTCGACGTACACGCCCGACGTGTAGTTCCCTTGTCCGTTCGCGATACGACGATCGTTCGCCGCCATCTGTCGCCACGTCGTGCCGCCGTCGTCGGAGCGATACAGACCAAACGAGCCAATCAAGAACATGCGCTGGCCGTTCGTGTTCATCGCGACCGCGGCACACGTGCGCCCGACGAGCGCCGGCAATCCATCGCCGGTAATCTCCTTCCACGTCAAACCTTCATCAGTAGACTTGTATAGCGCCGTCCCACTCGGCCCTTGCTGCGGGCCTCCAAATCCACCGCCGCCACGTCCCGCGTTGGGCGGCGTGTAGTGCCGCACTGTCGTCAGCAGCATGACGTTCGGACGGTCATACGCCGCGGCGATGTTCTGGATGCCCGTCTGATTGTCGATGAATAGCGTCTTCGTCCACGTCTTTCCGCCATCTGTGCTGCGGAACAGTCCGCGCGACTCGGACTGCTTATGGATATCTCCCTGTCCGGCAACCATCACGAGGCTTGGGTCGTGCGGATCGACGAAGATCGACGGGATTTGCTTCGTCTCGTCGAGGCCGATGTGCTGCCACGTCTTGCCGGCGTCCGTCGACTTGTAGACGCCATTGCCTTCATTGATGCCGCCACCGGTGACGAGATCGCCCGTGCCCGCATAAATGATGTTGGGATCCGACGGCGCCACCGCGACCGAGCCGATGGATGAGACTTCTTTGACGTCGTCGAAAATCGGGAACCATGTGATGCCGGCGCTGGTCGTCTTCCACACCCCGCCGAGCGGCAGGCCGGCGTAGAACACGCCGGGTTGTCCGACCGCGCCGCTGACCGCGGAGATACGTCCGCCGCGGAACGGGCCGATGTTGCGCCAGACCAATCCGGACACGAGCCCGGGATCGAGCGGCGGAGCGGCGCCAAGGGTCAAGACGAGGGCCGACGCGAGGGACGCGCCCAATACCCAACCATGCTTCGAGGGATGCAAGCTCATGACAAGATTCCGGAAGTCGAGTCGTGTGGTATGCGCTGGGAGGAAAAGCGATGAGCGCGACTCAAATTGAACGCAACGCCCGAAGTTCCGATAGGCATGAAGCCCGGATGTCAGATCTCACATCCAGAACCCCCAGCTGCGCGTCGCGATCACGTAGAGTGACAGCGCGAGGTTCGTCACGGCGTGCACGAGCACGAGATCGCCCAACGATTTCGTCCTACGCATCCACCAGTTGTAGATGATCCCGGCGAGCAGTCCAACGTCCCAGAATGGACCATGCTCCGCCGCGAACAGCAGCGCCGTCGCCCAAAACGCGAGCGGCGTATACTGGCCGAGCGGAACGTCATCGACGCGCGGGTCCTGAATCCACCGCGGAAGCCAACCGCGCCAAAAGAGCTCCTCGAGAACGGGAACGAGGAGTGCGGCGCGTGCGGTGCGAAGCACCAGCATGAGCGGTGTCAGCGTCGCCGGCGCGATCGACGTCGTCACTCGGCCCGTGATGGAATTTTGGAAGAGCCAATGGGCGCGCCACCCCGGAACGAGTGTATCGGGAGCGATCCACAATGCGCAGACAGCGACGCCTAGGATGATGCTCGACAGCCAATGCGGAGCGCGCGTCGGAAGAACGCGCCGCGAAAAGCCGACGATCGCCGCGACGAGCACCAGGTCGCGCAGAATTTCTTTCGCCGGATTGGCGAGTGGCAACAGCTTGTCCACCGCCAACCACAACATGAATACGGCAAAGGGCCCGACCCACGCGAGCGTGGCGGCGGCTGGCGGAGATTCGTCAGTCGTCTCGGTCATGGCGAGTGAGTATAGCATGCTGAACGAGCGACTGCCGCGACCTCGACGCCGATATGGCCGCGGGCTATCATGACGCGTGACTGGAAATTTGATGCGTCGCGGGTTCATCGGCCCGTTCGTTCTGCTTCTTGCCGCGGCGTGTCGCCAATCGGCGGCTCCTCATCCGCTCGATCCGCTCACCGCAGCCGAAATCCGCGCGACACAGTCAGTTCTGACCGCGCGCGGGATTCTCGCGGGTCCGACGCGCATCATGCTGCTCGATTTACAGGAGCCGCCCAAGGCCGATGTGCTCGCGCACCGCGCCATGCCACGCGAGGCATTCGTCGTGGTGTACGATGCGAGGCATAACACGACGACCGAACTGGTAATCGATATTGGCGCCGGCGTGATTCGGAGCTCGCACATCGTACCCGGCGTCGAGCCAGCACTCGATGGCGCAGACGCGGCACTCGCGGAGGCGCTCGTGCGCGAGAGCGAACCGTGGCGTGCTGCACTTGCGCGACGTGGCATCTCGGATCCGACGGCCGTCGTCATCTTCGCGTGGCCAACGGGGCAGTTCGGGATCGACGACCCCGCACGCGGCCGTTTCGTGCGCGCGGTCGCCTACCTGCGCGCCGCCATGGGCAACGAGATGGCGCGACCGATCGAAGGGCTCGTCGCGCTCGTCGACGTGAGCGCGCGACGAGTCGTTCGGGTCGATGACCAAGGCGGCGTGCCGGTTCCCGACGCCGCCAACGAGCGAAATGCCTGGCGTCCATTGCCGCCACCAACGACGCCGGAGCCGTCATCGTCCGCTTGGTCGACGGTGCAACGTGCAATCGGTGGACCGCGCGTCGACGGCCACGCAATCAGCTGGCATCGATGGCGCTTTCACGTCGCACTGCGTCCGCGAGAAGGATTGGTCTTGTACGGCGTTGGCTTTGACGACGGCACCCGCCTGCGCAGCGTGTTGTATCGCGCTTCTCTCTCCGAGATGGTCGTGCCGTACGGCGACCCCGCGACTGCCTGGTATTTCCGCAACTCGTTCGACGTCGGGGAAATCGGAATGGGCGCGGGAGCCGCGGCCCTCCAGCCCGGCGTCGATTGCCCGGCGAACGCGACGCTGATCGACGCCGCCGTGGCCAACGACCGGCTCGTGCGGCAACTGCCTCACTCGATCGCCGTGTTTGAGCGCAACGCGGGATTTGCATGGAAGCATGGCCGCGACGCACGCCGAGCGCGGGAGCTCGTGGTGCTCTCCGTCAGCCGATTAGGAAACTATGATTACGGCTTCGAATGGACCTTTCACGAAGACGGCACGATCGCGCATCGCGTGCTGCTCACCGGGGTGCTGACACCCAAAGCGATTCAACCCGGCAGTCACGGCGACTCGCTCGCACATCTCGTCGCGCCGGGAGTCGCCGCGGTGCATCATCAGCACTTCTTCAACTACCGGTTGGACTTCGACATCGATGGCGCGACACCCAATCAGATCGAAGAGACTGAGACGCACACCCTCGCCGCCGGCCCAAGCAACGCCTACGGTGGCGGTTTTGCAATGCAGACGCGCGTGCTCGCGACGGAACAGGTCGCGCGACGGTCTCTCGATTCGCACACGAACCGCAGATGGCGTGTCGTGAATCCCGCGGTCCACGACGCCCTCGGCGAACCGACCGGATATGAGCTTGTCCCCGGCGCGAATGCCGACCCGTTTGCCGCCGAAGGGAGTCCGATTCGCCGCCGCGCGGGCTTTCTGGATTTCGCGGTTTGGGCCACAGCCTACGCCGACAGCGAACGGTACTCGGCGGGCAATTATCCGAACCAATCAGCGGGCGGCGAAGGTCTCGTACGCTGGGCGGCCGCGAACCGCCCGTTGGCGGGAGGCGACATCGTGATTTGGTATACACTCGGCATCACCCACAACCCGCGCCCCGAAGATTGGCCTGTGATGCCGGTACATGAGGCCGGCTTCCGCCTGCAACCGTCCGGCTTCTTCGATCGGAATCCCGTGCTCGACCGGCGGTAACGCCGAGGACTTGACGACGATGCCCGATCGCCGCATTCTCGCTGGGCAGGTCTGGAGTCGGCCGGAGCGGCACTGTACACCATCACGTTGCGAGGCACTCATGAAGCACGTCGGGCAGGCTCTCGTGTTGTTGATCATCGCCGCGGTTCCAGCGTATGCCGGCGGCGTCCCGGTGCAGGTGACACCTGAGCCGGCGACCATCGGACTCGTCGCGACAGGCATCAGCGCGATCGGCGCGATCGCGCTCTGGCGGAATCGCAAACACTAAGCTCGGCGGCGATTTCGGCGATGTGGTGAACGCGGGTCGAGCTCATGAGCTCGACCCGCGTCTTCTTTCCCGGCGGCGGCGAGCGCAGACGTCGGCGACTCCCGCCGCAGTGAACGTGCAATCGATGGGTCGTCTAGCAGGCTCACGACCGGCGGTGAACTATCTTTGTAGGAGCTCCGTGACGTCGTCATGGCACAGCCCGGGATCCTGGAGTGGTGCGTGACTGAAGTCGAAGCGCGAACGCATAGGAAAGGGCCGAGCACCGCGGTTGACGCGCTGACTCGAGGACGCGAAGCGTACGATCGCCGTGCCTGGCGTGAAGCGTTCGATCATCTCTCAGCGGCCGACCACACGATGCCGTTGGCCGCGGAAGATGTCGAACGTCTCGCCACATCCGCGATTCTCATCGGTCGCGATGACGGTCCAGATTTTTGGGCGCGGGCGCATCAGGAATTTCTCAATCGCGGAGATACCCAACGCGCGGCGCGATGCGCCTTCTGGGTCGCGTTCCTTCTGATGACCGCGGGCAAATCGGCGCGCGGGAGTGGTTGGATCTCTCGTGGCCGGCGATTGCTCGAAGACGAACGGGAGCCTTCCGCTGTTCACGGCTTGCTACTCATTCCGCTCGCGCTTCAGCATATCATCGAAGGCGATCCGCAATCGGCGTGCGCAGCCTTCGTCGAAGCTGGTCGGATCGCCGACCGACATCACGACCGCGACCTCTCAGCGCTCGCACGCCATGGACTCGGGCGCGCCCTCATTCATCTCGGGCAAGTCGCCGAAGGGGTGATGCTGCTCGACGAGTCCATGGTCGCCGTCACCGCCGACGAGGTTTCGCCGATCATCGTCGGCGGCGTGTACTGTAGCGTCATCGCGGCCTGTCGAGAAATCTTCGACCTGCGCCGAGCGCAAGAATGGACGACCGCACTGAACGAATGGTGCGCGACGCAGCCTGATGCGGTTCAGCATCGCGGATACTGCTGTGTCCATCGGGCCGAGATGATGCGGCTGCACGGCGCCTGGCTCGACGCGATTCAGGAAGCGCAACAAGTCTTCGAGCGCCTTTCTTCGTCGCAGCATCATCCCGCAATGGGCGAAGCGCTCTATCAGCAGGCCGAGGTGCATCGCTTGCGCGGCGATTTGGTGAAGGCTGAGGAAGGATATCGGCAAGCCAGCCAACTCGGGCGAAAACCATATCCAGGGCTGTCCCAGCTGCGCTTGGCGCAGGGTCAGGTCGATGCGGCGGCGGCCGCGATCCGTCTCACTCTCGAGGAAACATCGGGTCTCACGCGAGCGAGAATCCTTCCGGCTTTTGTCGAGATCATGCTCGCCTCGCGCGACGTTTCAGCCGCACGATTGGCCGCCGATGAGCTGATGGCGATCGCCGCTCGACTGGATGCGCCATTCATCCACGCATTGGCCGCGGACGCACTCGGCGCTGTGCTTCTCGCGGAGAACGATTGGAGGAGCGCACTTGCGTCGCTTCGCCGCGCATGGACGCTGTGGCGTGAATTGGATGCGCCGTACGATGCTTCGCGAACGCGTGTCGCGATCGCGGTTGCGTGTCGGGCTCTGGGAGACGTAGAAGGTGCCGCCATGGAGCTCGATGCGGCGCGGCAGACCTTCGAGCAGCTCGGCGCCGCCTCGGAGCTCGCTCGACTCGAAGGCGTCGCGCGCCAACAGGCACTGAAGACGCCGACGGGCTTGAGCGTCCGCGAAGCGCAAGTGCTTCGGCTCGTGGCAACGGGACGGACCAACCGCGCCATTGCCGACGAGCTGTGCATCAGCGAGAAAACCGTCGCACGTCACATGAGCAATATCTTCGTCAAGCTGAATCTGTCGACGAGAGCGGCGGCGACCGCATACGCGTTTCAGCACGACCTTCGGTAGCACGCCAGGGTTGGAGACGTTGCTACATAGAATTACCCACGTCCGCGACATTCGACGCTGGATAGTTCGCCCGATGCCGCTCGTGGTCACCGAGTCTAGAATCCGCTTACGGATCGCGCGGGCGCGATCGCAGCTACGCAACGCATCGAGGAAGTCGACCGTCAACGGAGGCGAAGGATGAGCGGAAACAGAGAGCCGGAACGTGTGGAGACAATCGTCATCGGTGGCGGTCAGGCTGGCCTGTCGGTCGGATACCACTTGTCGCGGCTCGGCGTGCCCTTCTTGATCATCGAGGCGAACGATCGCATAGGTGATTCGTGGCGCAAACGCTGGGATTCGCTGAGGCTTTTCACGCCTGCGCAATTCGACGGGCTGGCCGGAATGCCGTTTCCGGCGCCGGCCCACTCATTCCCGACGAAGGATGAGATGGCCGACTATCTCGAAGCGTACGCGGCGAAATTCAAGCTACCGGTTCGGACCGGCGTGAAGGTCGACCGACTGTCGAAGCGCGGCGACAAGTTTGTCGTCAGCGCCGGTGACCATCGATTCGAGGCGAACAGCGTTGTCGTCGCGATGGCGAACTTTCAAAGCCCTCGCGTTCCGTCGTTCGCTTTGGGGATCAAGCCGTCAATCGTGCAAATGCATTCGAGCGAATACCGAAATCCGTCACAGCTTCGAGAGGGCAGTGTGCTCGTTGCCGGAGCGGGGAACTCAGGGGCGGAGATTGCCATCGAGGTCGCGCGATCGTATCGGACCTGGATGTCGGGCCGACAGACTGGCCAGGTACCGTTTCGGATCGACAGCCTCGTCGCGCGCACGATTCTAGCCCCGTTCATGTTTCGCGTCGTCTTCCATCGGATTCTCACCATCAAGACCCCGATGGGCCGCAAGGTGCGTCCGAAGGCGCTCACGGGCGGTGCTCCATTGATTCGGGTGAAAGACAAAGATCTGACGAGGGCTGGAATCCAGCGCTCTACGCGAGTCGTTGGCGTGCGGAACGGACTGCCGTTACTCGAGGACGGGCAAACGCTCGATGTCACCAACGTCATTTGGTGCACCGGCTTTCATCCCGGCTTCTCATGGATCGATCTCCCGATCTTTGCTGAGTCTGGCGGACCCGTGCACGACGGCGGCGTGGTTACGAGTGAGCCGGGACTTTATTTCGTCGGGTTGCATTTTCTCTATGCGTTCTCGTCGACGATGATCCATGGTGTGAGCCGGGATGCCGAACGCATCGCCGCAACGATCGCCGCGAGAAAGCGCGCGCTCCAGGCTGCCTGACGGGACGGACGCGACAATCCGCTGCTCGTGCGCGGCACCGCTATTGACACCATTGTTGTACCATTGATAGACTATATCGCATCGAGGCCTGGTGGTTCGGCGAATGTTGTCTCGAAGGAGATTCGATGCGTATCGGTGATTTCGGCGTCGACGTCGTGGCGCACAATGGCGGACGATTGCACGAACGGAAATCGGGGCATGTGCTCGCGCGCCCTGGGCAAGTCTATCGGCTGCGGCTCCGGAACTTCGGTCCGCTATACAGCGTCGTCCAAGTAGAGATCGACGGTCGATCGGTCACCGCGGCTGGCTTGGTGCTCGAGCCATTCGGCACTACTGAGCTCGAGCGCCCGCTCGATGCGAGCGAGGATGGCCGCTTCACCGTCGTCGCTGAAGGCGACGAATCTGTGTTTGGTCCCGACGGTGGTCGCGACAACGCCGCGCTCGGCCTCATCGAAGCGCGCTTCCGTCGAGAGTTGCCGCAGTACAATCGTCGCGCCGAGCTGCCGCCGATGATTTCGTTCCCTACGACAACACCGCGCCTTCCCAGTCACGATGGACCGCGCCCGCCATCGCGATTTCCAGTCGAGCCGGCGATCACGTCGGCATATCGAACGAGCGAGCCTCCCGTGCGACCGGCGTCGCCGCATTTCGACGATGCGATCGAGCGGGCGGCGGGCACTGGTCTCAGCGGTCACTCGGACCAACAGTTCGTTCCAATGCAACTCGGGCCGCTCGAACCCGAAGCGACGGTCATTCAACTCCGGCTCGTCATTGGGAGCGAGGCAGCACTCGCTGAGGAGGTCACTCGTCCACTGACGGATCGCATTGCACCGCCGCGTCCAGCGCCGCGTCCCTAGCTCTCATGCGTACCAACAAACTCCGCACGAGACGACGTGTTCAAACGTCCGCCGCGCTAGCGCCACGCGACATCGACCGCGCACGGCGCGACGCCGAGCAGCGTGCGCTACGCGATCTGCAGGCGTGGCGGACGCGGGCCGTTTCCGACATGATGACACCGCTCGCCGCTGAAGACCTCGTTCGGCTCCTCCGCGATTGCATAGCCACGCTCGCGTTGGACGCCGCGATCGCCGCCGGTTTTTCGGTCAACACCGTTCACTACTATCGACGCAAGGACATCATCGATCCGCCTAACGGTCGGACCGCAGCCGCGCGCTACGACATTCATCACCTATGGCAAGTCGCCGGCGCACGGCTTGCCGGGCACTTGGGACTGGTGACGCTCGCGGAAGCCCGATCGGCGATCCGCGGTGCCGACACATCGACACTGCTCGCCTTCCTCGCGGCGCGGGTTGCCGATGCGCGCGCCGGCGAAGCCGTGCGCACGATCAATCGTCCGATCGCGTCCGCGGTGAAGCCAGTCGTTCGCCCGCTGCCGGGCGCAGTGAAGGCCGCACCGTCCACGCCGGCGACAGAAGCGCTCATGATCACGCTTCCCGGAGACGCCTGGTGCATCATTCCAGCCACGCATCGAGCCCATCGCTCCCGCGAGGCCGCGGACGCCCTGGCTCGCGCGCTCGCCACGGCGCTCCACAATAACCGTACGCTCTGAGGCACCGAGGCAATTATGTCCACGTTTCACATTCCTAACATCATCGAACGCTCACCGCGCGGCGAACGAAGCTACGATATTTTCTCCCGCCTGCTCATGGACCGCATCGTCTTCCTCGGCAGTGCGGTCGACGATGACGTCGCGAACATTCTCATCGCGCAGCTCCTCTTCCTCGAGGCGGACGCGCCTGGAAAGGAAATTCAACTGTACATCAACTCGCCTGGCGGCGTCGTCCAAGCAGGGCTGGCGATTTACGACACCATGCAGCACTTGACGTCGCCCGTCTGCACGACGTGTGTCGGTATGGCCGCGAGCATGGGGTGCTTCTTGCTGGCCGCCGGAAAGAAAGGCCGGCGCGCCGCGCTACCGCATGCGAGAATCATGATGCATCAACCGTCGCAGTCGGGCGGCGGTGGCACGGCATCGGACATTGAAATCCAAGCGCGAGAGATCGTCTATGGGCGGGCGAAGCTGTTCGAGCTGTTGGGCAAGCACACCGGCCAACCGCTCGAGCGCATAGAGCGCGAGTTCGAGCGCGATCACTGGTTCTCTGCCGCCGAGGCCAAGCGCTACGGACTGATCGACGTGGTGATAGAGGATGGAAGTGCGCTCACGGCGGCTGCCGGAATCACAGGTCGATCCGATACCGAATGAACGGCGTGCGGCGTGTGCCGTTGAACGGTGCCTACGCCGTCAGCGATGTGCCGACCTCACCGTTGTCACCGTCGACAAATGGACGTCGACCGCCGCTACGGTGCCATGATGAACGTATGTGAAGCGTGAAACGCCGACGCCGGGGACAAAGTCGATCACCTGTTCGTCTGCCAACGTACGATAGACAATTCGCCAGCGAGTCGGCTCTATGGCGAGCGGCGACCATTGCAGACGACGTGGCGCCGCCGCCTGTGAATCGACGTCCCATGCGTAGAAACCATCGGTCCTTCCGCGATCGACGTCGCTGCCGAATGTCTCACCCACTACAAGACGCGAATCGACAATGAGCTCACCGCGCCGGGCCGCCGACACTCCGTCCCGAATCGCTGCCGCGAGGGAATCGATCGCCGCCACGGAGTCTTGCGCCGCGATGTGATACAAGCGACCTCGATATTCGAAGAGAATGCTGAAGTCGGGACGCTGCCCAGGTGTGTACCACGCGAGCTCCTGAATCCAGCCGCGCACGACGGCGCCGCGAACGTCGTGCCACGAACGGGCCTGCACGATATCCATCCGCCAGCGCAGCGGCGCCGTACGAGCTCGCTCCGTGAGTTCCGTCCACTGCGCGATCCCAACGTACGAGTACGTCCGTCCGGCCACGAGACCAAAGCGCGACGATTCGATCTGGGCCGGCGCATAAGGGCTCGGCAAGACGAGGAGAGCAATGATACCCGCCCGGAAGCGCATGCTATGAACTGACGAGAAC
>JAICYT010000263.1 GCA_025934075.1 Gemmatimonadaceae bacterium | reverse complement strand
GTAGCCCTGGCGCTTATGAAAATTCTCTTCCTTGCAGATGCGCACCATGGCTCGCGCGTACGACCCGTAGCTCGCCTTGGCGAGCATGGTCTGATTCACGATCGCCGCGCCGTCGACGAACCAGCCGATGCAGCCAATGTCCGCCCAGCTCAGGGTCGGATAGTTGAAGATGCTCGAGTACTTGGCGGTGCCGTTGAGCAGCTGGGCGATCAATTCCTGGCGATCAACGCCGAGCGTCTCGGTGCCGCAATAGATGTAGAGCCCGTGGCCGGCCTCGTCCTGCACCTTGGCGATGAGCGACATCTTGCGACGCAAACTGGGCGCGCGGGTGATCCAGTTTCCTTCTGGCAGCATCCCGACGATCTCGGAGTGCGCGTGCTGCGACATCATCCGGACGAGCTGCTTCCGATAGCGGTCGGGCATCCAGTCTTTCGGCTCGATGGTCTCCCCGCGCGCAATGCGCGCCTCGAACTCGGTTGTTCTCGCGGCGTCTTCCTGCTGGGAACTCGACCGTTCAGGCTGATTGGCCATCGCTTTCCACTCCAGGGCTGAGGCCTCGCGGGCCGTCTCCAGGCTCTCTTCAAATCTAAGTGCGCGTGCCAGAAGACTGTGCGTGGTTCGCCGGACGAGTCCTTGGGCCAGGCTGAGGCGAGTCGTGCCGTGCCCGATTGCGACCCCAACCGATAGATTGGGGTACTGATTCACAACCCTCTCGGAATGGATGAATGCGTCCTCGCCTTGCGTTTGGATTGTTTGCCGCGTTGGTCTCTTTGTCGAGCGTTAGCCGGGCGCAAGATCGGGCGGCCCAGTCAGACCGTTTCACGGACGGGTTGCTCCCTGGCGACTATCTGCGACTCTCCGGCGGCGTGATGACACCGGTGAACGCGCAAGGCAGTCTGCGCGACTGGGATCGAGGGACCGTATACGGACTCGTTTGGGAGAATTGGCAATCGGGTGCTGGCGGCGTCGGCCGCGTCGGGTACGGCATTGGCGTCAACTATGGACTCCTTCCGCTGGACGAGCAGCAATTCCTCAGTGAATTTCTGACTCCGCAGGGAACACGCGCAACCTCGGCGAGCGCGTCGAACGCATCGGTGCTCGAGATCGAGACGAGCCTTCGCCTGCGCATTCCTGCTCCGTTCATCATGCCGAGCGTCAGCCTCGGCTTCGGCTACATCAACTATCGTCCGTCGACGATCACGTATACCGCGGACGGCACGTCGTCATCGACCGCCGAGCAACGTCGGTATGGCGGAGAATTCACGATCGGCGGCGGGCTGGATAAGAGGATCGTCGATCGCGTCGCGATCTACGGTGAAGCGACGTACACCTATGGCTTCACAGGACTGGGCCAAGGGATCGCGCGGCCGGGCGGCACGTGTGCCACATCGACCAGTGGATGCGATCCGCTCAAGAACACATCGCTCGGCATGGTACGCGGCGGCCTGAGAGTGCACATCGGTGGGTGAGCAAGCCCCACGCACCGTGGCGCCCACGCATGCGGCACTCGCGCCCAACGGGTCGGTCTCGTCGTTCACGACCGATGGCGTGACGGACATTTGCTTCGGTCATCCAAAAAGCAATTCCCTTCCGTCGACGATCCTGAGCGCGCTCGCGGAAGCAATCGACGCCGCGGGAGCTCAGCGCGACACACACGTCATCGTGTTGCGCAGTTACGGGACGGGCGCGTTCTGCGCTGGCGCGTCGTTCGATGAGCTCAGTGCGATCCGCGACGCCGCGACGGGCAAAGAATTCTTCATGGGATTCGCGCGCGTCATCCTGGCGATGACGCGTTGCCCGAAGCCGATTGTCACGCGCGTGCACGGAAAGACGGTCGGCGGCGGCGTGGGCGTTGTCGCCGCGTCCGACTATGCGATTGCGACGACGAAGGCCTCATTGCGGTTGAGCGAGCTCGCGGTGGGCATTGGTCCCTTCGTCGTCGGCCCAGTCATCGAGCGCAAGATTGGCCCTGGCGCATTCGGCGCAATGGCGATCGACGCGGATTGGCGCGACGCGGACTGGGGCGAGCGACACGGACTCTACGCGCAATTGACCGACGACGTCACGTTGCTCGATCGAGCCGTCGCCGAATTCGCCGCGAAGGTTGCGGCCGCGAATCCTGACGCCGTCACGCGCATCAAGCGCGCCGCGTGGTCGGGCATCGACCATTGGCCGCGACTCCTCGAGGAACGCGCGGCTATGAGCGGGACGCTCGTGCTCTCTGATTACACGAGAAACGCGATTGCCGCGTTCGCGAAACGCGGCTGAATTCGATTGCGCTGGGCGGCCTGACGTTGCCGCGCAGGTCCATCAGCTCGTTGGCGGATTGAACCCGGCGTGCTGCGCGTCGATCCAGCTCTTGTGATAGTTCGGATCCTCGATCGCGATCGCCGCCTTCGCAACTTTGAGCGGTCGAAAGCTGTCCATCATTACCGCGAGCTCGTTCGTCGCCTTGGCACCGATCGACGCTTCGGCGCGACCGGGATGCGGGCCGTGCGGAATTCCGTCCGGATGATGCGTGATGCTTCCGAATTCAATTCCCTTCCGGCTCATGAATTCACTCGACGCGTAGTACAACACCTCGTCTGAATCGACGTTCGAGTGATTGTACGGCGCGGGAACCGCGTTGGGATCGAAGTCATACGGACGGGGACAGAACGAGCAGACCACGAAGCCATCGCCCTCGAACGTCTGATGCACGGGCGGCGGCTGGTGGACTCGGCCGACGATCGGCTCGAAGTCGTAAATGTTGAACGCCCACGGGTAGAAGTATCCGTCCCAGCCAACGACGTCGAATGGGTGGTGGTCGAGAATGAGCTCGTTGATTCCGTCATACTGCTTGACCAGCAGACGGAAGTCGCCCATCTCGTCGTGCGTATTGAGCTGCAGTGGACGACGAATGTCGCGCTCCGAGTACGGCGCACCCTCTTTGAGCTGACCGAATTCGTTGCGATAGCGCTTAGGCCAGCGCACATGGCCGCGACTCTCAATGATGAGAAGCTTCGGCTGCTCCGTCCCCGGCGTCGAACGATCGAATTTGTAGCGATGCAGAATTCCGCGATGGATGACGACGTAGTCGCCTTCGTGGAATGGAAGATCGCCAAACACCGACTCGAGCACGCCGGCACCTTTGGCGACGTACACCAACTCGTCCGCTTGCGCGTTACGGTAGAAGAACGCGTCTTGTTCATCGGGCTCGACATACCACATCGAGACATCCTGATTGAACAGCAACGGAATGCGATCAAGGGTTGGGCTGCCGCCTCGCTTCGCGCGCGAGGTCAGAAAGTGCCGATGTCGAAGCGTCTGATCGGCGTCCGCTTCCAGTGCAGTCTCTTTGATGCGTCGGACCGACTTGACCGTCGTCGGAGGATGCACGTGATAGAGCAGCGCCGATGTTCCGGTAAACCCCTCATGCCCCATGAGTTCCTCGGCATAAATCCCACCGCCGGGTTTGCGAAAGGCGGTGTGTCGCTTCTTGGGGACTTCGCCGAGCGTGTGGTAGATGGGCATGATGTTACAGGTTTCCTCGCAGTGCTTGCTCTCGTTCGATCGCCTCGAACAACGCCTTGAAGTTCCCCTTGCCGAAGCTCCGGGCGCCCTTGCGCTCGATGATTTCGTAAAACAGCGTCGGACGATCTTGCACCGGCTTGCTGAAGATTTGAAGCAGATAGCCGTCCGGATCGCGGTCGACGAGAATGCCAAGATCCTGGAGTTGATCGAGCGGCTCATCGATCTTGCCGACGCGCTTTTGCAACGTCTCGTAGTACGTCGTCGGCGCCGTGAGGAACTCGATGCCGCGATCGCGCAGCGCGCTCACGGTGCCGATGATGTCGTCCGTCGCGAGCGCCAGGTGCTGCACGCCGGGACCGCCGTAGAAATCCAAGTATTCGTCGATCTGCGACTTCTTCTTCCC
>JAICYT010000265.1 GCA_025934075.1 Gemmatimonadaceae bacterium | reverse complement strand
TTGGGGTCAGACTCCATTTCGCGCAAATGGGGTCAGACTCCAATTAGGGCAAATCGGGGCTGACGCCCGTCGCAGACTCCAAATTCGCGAATTGGAGTCTGACCCCAATTCGCGCAAATGGTGTCTGACCCCAATTCGCCCCAATTGACCCCGTTTGATGACCGCTACTCTCCTACGCGGTCACCCCCTAGTGCGCCACCGATCAGTCTGTTTATATTCGCGGCGTTGCTGAAGTCGCTTCAAAACCCACCGTAGTCGCTCGCCCCCATCGCCACGCCCGAGGAGGCTGCTGCACCATGAGCGCACCGCACCAGGTCGGACTCTCTGCGAAGCAGCAGGCGAGTGACGCTGGCGTCGAATTGATCGAGCTCTGTAGTACGATCACTGAAAATGGACGACTGCTCGATCACGAGATCGAAGCACTCAAAGAGTGGTCCGAACGGAATCGGCACGTCGATCTCCCTGCACGCGCATTCCTGACTGAAAAGATCAGGCGCGCCATCACCGTCGGCGTCATCACCGACACCGACCGCACCGAGCTCCAGGTCGCGATCGAGAAAGTACTGCCACCGGAAATTCGGTACACGCCCAAGTCCGTCTCGCGTGTCCCCGATCCGTCCGACCGCAGCGCACCGCTCGACACCTATGAGTTCCTCGTGACCGACACGCGTGCCGACGGGCGACCCACGGCCATCGCACGCTACGCCTTCAACGGTGACGAAGTGCTGCTCGTGCGCGATCCGAACAACCCGCACAGCAGAAATGCGATCATCGTGCGGCTCACGAGCGGCTATGACATCGGCCGCGTCCCCGAAGCCGACGCCCGTTCGCTCGCGCGGCACTTGGACAACGACCTCCGCTACCGCGCGAACATCAAGAAGATTCTCACCGGCAGCCACGCGCCCGTCCCCGTCATCGTCGCCGAGGTCTACGCCGACCATGCGCTGATCGAGGACGTTCGGCGCAGCGGTGAGACGCGCGGCCCACCGCTCGCCCTCGGCATCAAGACTCCGCCGCGCGGGACCCGCAAGCCGGCGGCGAACTACACGACGATAGTGTTGGTTGCGGCGTTGGCGCTCGTTGTCGTCTTGGCGTTCGCGGTGCTGTAGGCGGCTTGCTTGCGCTGCGCAGCGCAAGCAAGCGGTGCTATTCCAGCGCCACCTTCCCCGGCTCCATCTCTCCCGTATAGTACGACATCACGCTCTGCTGCAGCACCAGATTGTTCCGAGCCGTCGCCAACGCACTCGCCGCTTGTACCTGCTGCGCGCGCGCCTGCGTGACTTCCAATAACGTCGCCGCTCCAACCTGGTAGCGCGCTTGCGTGGCGTCGAGCGCCTTCTGCGCGGCGGTCAGTTGTGCGCCGGCTGCCGCAAGCTGCTCTTGCGCCGACTGCTGATCGAGATACGCGCGCCTGACCTCGAGCGCGACCGTCTGCTTCTGATTCGCCAACGCCAACCGCGCATTGTCCTGCTCGATCTGCGCCCGCTGCTCGGCCAGGCTCGTGCTGCCGCGATCGAAGATCGGAATCGAGATGCCGAGCCCGATCGATCCGCCGCGACGTTGGTCGAGTTGATCGCTCAACGATAGATCCGCCGCGCTGTTGAACGCGGTGCTGTACGCCGCGCTGAGCGAAATCGTCGGCAGCCTCGAGGCCGCGGCGGCCTTCACGCTCTGGCCCGCCGCGTTGACGCGTGCTTCCTCTGCGTCGAGGTCGGCGCGGTGCGCGTAGGCCAGGTCGATCAAGCTGTCGAGCGAGTACTGCTTCGGCACCGGATTGGCGCTCACACTCGGGGCGACGAAGTCGTACGTCTTGGCCGGGTCGAGTTGAAGCGTCTGAATCAGGTCGACCTTCGCGAGCTCCACTGCGCGAGTTGCCGTCGTCACCTGCGCTTTTGCGCTGGCGACGGACGCCTGTTGCTGATAAAGATCGGCGATCGGTCGCGTTCCCGCCTTGACGAACGCCTGGATCTGCTGCTCCTGACTCTCGAGCGCCGTCAAGTTCTCCTGCTGCACCTTGAGCTGTTCCTGCGCGTTGATCAACGCGACGAAGTTGGACGCGACGGTGAAGACGGCGGTCTGCTTGGCGCGCGTGAGATCACTCTCACTCGCCTGTTCGTTCGCGCTCGCCGAACGCACGAGCGATGCGTTCTTGAATCCGTCGAACAACGTGACGCCGGACGAAACCCCGGTGCTCAACGACTGCGACGCCTGATCGATGACGCGGCCCTCCGACTGATCGAAGCTCCGCCCGAGATTGTTCGCCCCATTGAGATTGAGACTGACGCTCGGCAGCACCTGCATTTTCTGCTGCTGGAGAGTCGCGCTACTCAACGTGGCGCTGTTCTCAGCCTGCTTGACGGCGACGTTCTGCCTGAGCGCCAGCGAGATGGCGTCGTTGAAGGTGATCGGCTGCTGGCCGGCGGACAACTGCGCGCCGGCGGCGATCAATATGAATGCTGTCGTGAGACGAAATAATGTCATTGTTGTACCCTCTTCAAAGGCTTGTAACTAGCCACTCAATCGCAATCGCTGGCGACCCGAATTCCACCGTGAGCTCCAGCTTTAAGCTTTGAGCATTAGCCAAGAGCGATGAGCCGGTCCTGTGCCCAATACCGGCTCACGGCTCCTTGCTAATGGCTCGAGGCTTAGAGCTGGAGCTCAGGTTCGTCATCGCGATGCCAGCGAGCGCCGCGATCTGTAACGCCCACTTTCTCGGCCGTCCCAGCGAGCGTCGCGATCTGTAACGCCCACTTTGTCGGCGCTCATTCGTACCTGAGCGCCTGTATCGGATTCAACCCCGCCGCTTTTCTCGCCGGGTAGAAGCCAAAGAAAACTCCAACCGCCGCCGAGAATCCAACGGCGATCGCGACGGCCGACGGCGGCGTCGCCGTCGTCCAACCCGTGATGTGACCGAGCAGCGCCGCGCCACCGTAACCCGCGGCGAGACCGACCAACCCACCGAGCACGCTCATCGCCACGCTCTCGACGAGGAATTGCGTGAGCACGTCGGAGCCGCGCGCGCCGATCGCCATGCGAATGCCGATCTCACGCGTGCGTTCGGTGACCGACACCAGCATGATGTTCATGATCCCGATGCCGCCGACCAACAGCGAGATCGACGCGATTGCGGCAAGGAGGCCCGACATCACTTTCGTCGTGCTCGTTGCTGCTTGCGCGATCTCCGTCTGATTGCGGACCGTGAAGTCGTCGTCGGCACCATCGAGTCGGTGCGACTCGCGCATGATGCCCTTGATCTCTTCCTGCGCCGCGGCGATGTCGTCCGCGTTCGCGGCGCTCGCCAAGATTTGACCGATGCGCACGTTGCCGCTCAATCGGTTCTGCGCCGTCGAGTAAGGCATGAGGATGACGTCGTCCTGATCTTGACCGCCGGCGTTTTGTCCTTTCGCGGCGAGAACACCGGTAATGGTGAACGGCACGTGCCCGATCTGGATCTGCGCACCGACGGGATCGGCGCCGGCGAACAGGTTGTTCGCGACCGTCGCGCCGATGACCGCGATCTTGCGACCGGCTTTGACGTCGGCGTCATCGAAGAAGCTGCCCGACGTCACGCTCCAATCGCGAATCGTCAAG
>JAICYT010000225.1 GCA_025934075.1 Gemmatimonadaceae bacterium | reverse complement strand
GGCCGATGCCGCGCCGAAACCTCGTCGAGCCACGCAAGCTCGGTTTCGTTTTGTCGAATGGCGAGGCGCACGATCATCGCCGCGTCCGATGTCGCTGACGTCTCCTCGATGATCGACGCGAGCGCATCGCGCTCGAATGTGAGCTGCGACTGGAGAAATTTTCGCCGTCGCGCAATCTGGGCGGCGAAATCGCGGGGACGCGCCTGCCACGATAATACCATCCACGTCACGAATGGCGACGGAACGTGCTGCGTCGTCCAGTCGGCGCGTGCGAGCGCGTCGGCCAACTCGCGTCTCCCGCGTGGCGTCGGACGGAACGTCTGTCGATCCGGTCCGAGCGCCGCGTCGTCGCCCTCGGCCGACTCGATGTGCCTCGCTGCCTTCAATTTCTTGAGTGAGTAGTAGATCTGCGGCTTCGAGATCGACGCCCACTGCGCAACTTCGCGCCGCTCGAGCTCGGCCCACAACTCATAGCCGTGCATCGGGCGCTCGGCCAGCATGCTGAGCACGACGAGGTCGGCCAACGTCAAAGCTGCTCTGGGCGGCATTCGGTCGCGAGAAAAAGGTGTTGACGTCTTCAGTAGTCTAATTTATACTAGTGTCATCCGCAACCACGAGTTTTCTCATGTCAGCAACCGCTACGTCGTTCCAGCTTCGCTCCCTGGCCCCGGTGCTCATCGTCGACTCGGTCGAGCCCTGCCTCGATTTTTGGGTCGACAGGCTCGCGTTCACGAAGGAGAATGAAGTGCCCGGCCCAGACGGCAAGGTTGTCTTCGCCAGCGTCAAGAAAGACGGCGTCGAGATCATGTATCAGACCCGTGCGAGCGTCGAGGCCGATACGCCGTCGCAAGCGGGCGATCTGTCCGGCCACAGCACGGCACTGTTCATCACAGTACCGAGTGTCGCCGACCTCGACGCGATCGAATCACGGGTCAAGAACGCTCCCAGCGTCAAGCCGCGCCACGAGACATTCTACGGCTCGATAGAATTCTACGTTCGCGAGCCTGGCGGAAATGTTGTTGGGTTCGCGGCATTCAAATGATCGCGCGTCACCTTTGACGGCTTTGCGCGCGTTGCGGTAGCTTCTTGTCGACTCTTCGCGCGCATCGCCCGCCGCAGGTCTTCCATGGGAAAACTCGTCGTACTCATGTTCACCGCGTTCGTGGACATGATTGGATCGTCAATGATCCTGCCGCTGGTGCCGTATTACGCCACGCGGATGGGCGCGACGGGACTGACGGTCGGTGTCATCCTCGCGTCGTTCTCGATTGGACAGCTTGTGAGCGCCCCAAGCTGGGGGCGCTTCTCCGATCGGTACGGGCGACGACCAGCGATCATTCTCGGACTGGTCGTCTCGGTCGCCGCTTATCTAGTGTTCGCCTATGCGGGATCGCTCACGCTGTTACTTGTCTCGCGCTTCGTTCAGGGCATTGGCGCGGGCACCGTGGGAGTCTTGCAGGCGTACGTGACCGACGCGATGAAAGAAGACGATCGCGCCAAGAGTCTCGGATGGCTCAGCGCCGCAACGAGTCTCGGCGTCGTGATCGGCCCCGCGTTCGGATCAATGCTCACCGTAGCCTGGGGCCACCGCGCTCCAGGCCTCGCGGCCGCGCTGTTATGTCTCGGCATCATCGGCTTTGCGTGGCGATATCTGCGTGAAGCATCGGGCGAGGCGCATACCCCGCGTGCCGCGCGACCACATGCTGGCCGCGCTGCGCTCCTACGCGTCATCAGCCACTCGAACGAGCCTGCTCCCAGATTGATCTGGATTTACGCCGTGGGGATCGGCGCGTTCTACGGAACGGGCCAGCTCATGCCGCTCATTCTCGCCGATCGATTCGGCGTGACGGAGAAAACTGTCGGCTGGTTCTTCATGTATTTCGGCCTGATGGGCGTGATCATCCGGACGCTGCTCCTCGGCCCCGTCGTGCGCTGGTTGAGAGAGCCGCGCGTCGCTCGCATCGGACTTGTCTTTCTCGCCGCCGGACTCTGTCTCACTTCCCTCAGCCATTCGTACGTCTCGCTCTTCACGGCATTCACATTCATGCCGCTGGGCACGGCGTTCTTGTTCCCATGCGTCACGTCGATTCTATCGCGCGTGGTCCCAGCGAGCGAGCGCGGATTGCAAATGGGCGTTCAGCAGACGTACGGCGGGCTCTCACGCGTCGCATTCCCGATCTTTGCTGGATTAATCGTCGATCACTATGGATCAGGCCCGCCGTTCATGGTTGCCGGCCTAATGGTGTTGGCCACGCTGCTCATGACGGCATCACTCGAGAAATACGTCCCAGCAATGGTTCAGGGTTGAGAGTGGAGGGAAGGTTGGTGGCGCGCTGTGCGCGCCACGTGTGCATCTACTTGAAACTGCCACGGCGCTGATCCAATGCTTGGAAGCGGCGCGGAGCGTCGCGTACCTCCCCTCCACTCTTCACCCTTCACCCTTCACCCTGTTGTCCCGTTGCCACTATCCGTGGCTCTTCGCGTTCACGACAACTCTCATCCACGGATGAATGCAGCACTGGTATAGCTCGGTGCCTTCGCCGTCGATCGTCTCGTGATGCGTTGCGCCAGACGGGATGAAATCATTGCCGGCTAGATCCAGACACTCGGGTGCTGGCGTCAGATTTCCGGACAGCTGGTTGAGCAACGGGACAATGCCGCCGCCAAAGTGAGCCACCTCGGTGAACGTGTGTGTCTCGCCGCCGCGGTTTGTCACATCGAGCGTCTGTCCCGCAAACGCATTGATATTCGATGCCGCGAAGTGCCACGCGCCGACGGTACCGCGAGCTGTCAGCTCGGCGATGAATTGATCGAGCTTCACGCCGGCCTGACGCGAACAATCAATCTGAGCAGCGGTGAACGATGGGCCGTCGCAGGCGTCGAGAGCCGAAATAGCGCGATCGTTGTCGACTGCCGCCGAACGCGACGCGCTTGCACCAGATGCAATCGGCGACGTCGGTGTTTGGCGATCGGCGCACGCCCCCTGAACCAGCGACAGCATTACAGCTCCGAGTGTAATCGTCAGCTTCCGCATCGAACACCTCCGAATCGTGGGTTCTCACGCCGTCGTTTCGCTGACGCAATGGCCCCGATTGCCGGGAGCCAAGGAACGCGCCTGCGATGGCTATGATGAAGCCCAAGCCAGCGGTCACGGTTCCCGCGGATGCGTTCGCCGACTGGCTCGGCTGCGAACCGCCTCGAGGCGTCGGCGGACGACGTGCGCTGCGGCATAGCCGGCCGCCAGCCCCACGTTCGCGGCCAACCATTCCGCGAATGTGGTTGCAACCAACCCAACGGTGCTGGGAAGCGCGCCAAGCAGTACAACCGCGGCGCCGATTGAAAAGCTCAGCGATCGGCGAGTCGTCCAAAAACCGAGCGGGAAGAAAAGAAGTGCTGTCCACACCCCGTCGAGCACGTCGTCAGCCCACCGATGGGGTCCGGCCGCGGGATAGATCAGCACCGACCATCCGCGTCCAGTCGTCGGGCCAATTCGACACCGGTCCAGACCCGCGGCGTGCAAGCACAACCCCGCCTTTTCGCGCGAGACGTCGACCCGCACAGGCGTGGACGCATCAAGCCCAGCGAACATCCCTCGCACGTAATACGCGGGCTGATCCAGACCAATCGCATCGGCCCGCGACTGATAGCTCACGATGGCGTCAGTCTCGGTGCGAGTGACTTGGAGCGGACCTTCCGGCCTAGCAGGCGCGAGCAGGATTCCGGTCGCGACTATCACGCCGGCGATTGCCGCAGCCGTCACCGCCGACAGCCATCGAAAGGCGCGTGCCGTCGGCAGGAGCCATGTGCGCGGCCGATAAACGAGCGCCGCACCGAACGCCGCTCCAATCGTGTTCGCGACGATGTCTCTGAGTTCCGGGTCGCGTCCCGGAATCCGGGTTTGCAGCAGTTCGACTGCGGTAGAGAGGGCTGCGCCAGCCAACGTCGCTCGCCAAAACGATTTCCCTCGCCAGCCGATCGCCATGCCGAGCGGGAGAAACAGTGCGACATTGAGCACACCGTCGGCGAGCCAGCGGAAGTCGCAAACAAAACAGGACGAGAACGGCCGCAGCGGCCCGCTTCGAGATGGGGTCACGGTCGCCGCGAGGATCGCGAGCACGATTGTGCCGACGATCACCGCCCGCGTCGAGCCCTCGCGTTTGGCCCCGTAGGTCAATGTTGAGTCATGCGTTCGAGGTTAGTTTAACTGACCCGTGGCGCGACCGGTGACGCTCGCCGGTCTGAAGGCGTCACCCAAGATACGCATGAATTCGCCCGTGCCGATTTCACACCACTTCACCGTCGACGTCGAAGAGCACTTCCAGGTCGCGGCGTTCGAGCAACACGTCTCCCGCTCGCAATGGGACAGCCTGCCGAGTCGCGTCGATCGAGGCGTGCACCTGCTGCTCGAGCTCCTGGCGGAGCACGGGGCGCACGGGACGTTCTTCATTCTGAGCTGGGTCGCCGAACGTCGTCCGGCACTCGTGCGTGAGATCGCCGAGGCTGGTCATGAGATCGCATCGCATGGGACTGATCACCAGCGTGTGACGCATCTCAGTCCTGACGCGTTTCGTCAATCGCTACGCGACTCCAAGGCCATCCTCGAAGACGTGAGCGGCCACGCCATCCTCGGCTATCGCGCTCCGAGCTTCTCGATCACGCGTGACGTCGAGTGGGCGCTCGATATTCTCATCGAGACCGGATATCGATACGACTCGAGCCTCTTTCCTGTGCGGCGCGCCGGATACGGCTTCGTCGGGGGTAAGCGCGATCCGTATCTGCTCGAGCGCGATGCGGGATCATTGCACGAGTTCCCGCCGGCGACGGTTCAATGGGGAAGGGCGGTGCTCCCGGCTGGCGGCGGCGCATATTTTCGCCACCTTCCATATACGTTGGTGCGGAGCGCCCTGCGCGACGCCGAGCGACGCGGTGTGCCAGGAACGTTCTATATCCATCCCTGGGAGCTCGATCCCGAACAGCCGCGCGTGCGCGTTCCATACCGTACGCATCTTCGGCACTATGGCGGCCTGACGCGTACTGTCCCACGCCTTCGCAAACTTCTCGCGACGTTTCAGTTCCAGTCCATCGCGCAGACGCTCGCCGCGGCGGAACGCCGGCGCGTGCGCGGATCGAGCGGCGAGTCGTTGGCCCTCGCCGACGAACGGTGACGGGTCACGCAGTGAATCGACCCGAAGCGCTAATAGGGTCAGACTCTATTCGGGTCATCGAGGTCGACGCCGGCGACGCGCGCTGGGATCGATTCGTCGCCGGCGCGAGCGGAAGCACGTTCTGTCACCTCGGCGGATGGCGCGAGATCATGACGGACGTTCTCGGGCATGAGGCGCTGTATTTTGCTGCCTGCGACGACTCTGGCGCATGGCGCGGCGTCTTGCCGCTGGTGCGCGTGAGAAGCATTCTCGGGCACTATCTCGTGTCCATGCCGTTTCTGAACGACGGCGGGCCGTTGGGCGATCATGTGGCGCGACGCCAGCTCGTCGAGCACGCGGTCGGTGAGGCACAGCGATCCGGTGCGACGTTGCTCGAGCTGCGGGCGAGAAACCCATTGTCAGGCCGCGTCGAAACGTCGAATCGGAAGATCACCGTGCATTTGGAAATGCCGGCCACTGTCGAGCTGCTGTGGGAGAAGACGTTTCGCGCCAAGCTGCGGAGTCAGGTTCGACGTCCAACCAAGGATGGAATGACAGCGCGGTGCGGCGCCGCCGAGCTTGCACCGTTTTACGACGTCTTCGCGCGCAACATGCGCGACTTGGGGACTCCGGTCATGCCTCGGGCGTTCTTCGAGCGAATCGCAACGGTGTTCGGTGATCGCGCGCTGTTCGCGACCGTGTATACGGCCGAAGGGAGTCCTGCCGCGGCGGCGTGCTTTTTCGTTTGGGGCGACGAACTGGAGGTGACGTGGGCGTCGTCACTCCGCGAGCTGAATCGCCTTTCGCCGAACATGTTGCTTTACGCGCGACTCATGGAAGAGGCGATCGGGCGCGGCGTGCGCTTGTTCAACTTTGG
>JAICYT010000287.1 GCA_025934075.1 Gemmatimonadaceae bacterium | reverse complement strand
GGTGTAGTCGAACGTCTCGCGCATGATGGTCGTCGGCGGTACGGTCGTGTCCTTCTGCGCGATGGTCAGCGTGCGCACTGGCTGACGCGAGGCATGTGCGGCGTCCCCCGCGTTTGTTGCCGCGGCCTGTTGTGGCTGCGGCTGCGCCTCAGGATGCTGCTCGGCTTCGATGTGCGCGTTGGTCGCGGCCGCAGCCTTGTTGGCGACGCGCTTGGCGTTTGTCAGCGGATCCTGCGCCGTCGCCGTTCCGGCGACGGCGAGCAACGCCGCGGCGATCATGATGCGACGGCTCATGGTGCCCCCGGCTTTGCCGAAGGAACCGCGGCCGGCTTGACCGACGCGCGAGCGACGTACGTCTGGATCTGGAAACGCGCGTCGAGGAACTGCTCGTTCTTCTTCGGCTTGCGCTCCCCGACGCGCGAGGTCGGCGTCAGCGTCAGGTTGATCGGAGCGACGATCCGCGACAGCGAACCAACGTTGGCGAGGAATTCGCCGACTTGATGGTAGGCGCCCGTGACCCCGAGCTTGTATTTGTAGGTGTTGAACTGATCGCCATCGACGATGCCGTCTGGCTGCACGTCGGAGAGCTCCAAGCCGGCGTGCCGTGCCGCGGTCGAAATCGATTCGAGCAGCGCCGGCACTTCGTTTTCCATGGGGACGAGATGACGAAGGTCAGCCAATTCACGAGCGTAGGTGTCAGCCTCCTGCTTCATCTTGGTCGCGGTTCCCTTCGCGACTTCGGATTTGGCGAGCTTGTTCAACGAATCGAGCGTGTCGAGGCGGACCGCGATCATCGTGAGGTCTTTGTTTTTCGGCGTCCACACGAGCTGCTGGTAGACGACCGCGAGGCCGATCGACAACAGCGTGACGACGAGCAGCTTTTGGCTGCGCGGGTTCTGTGGGAGGAGGGCCATGCTATTTCACCGAGAGGGTGAGCGGCACGCGGCGAACGACCGTCGTGTCTGGCCGACTGTAGGCGACCGTGAGCTGGAACTGGGTGACTTCTTTACCCTGGTCGAGCGCGAGCTCGGAGTGCTCGAGCTGGACGTTCGAGAGGAACGGCGACGCTTCCAGATCTTTCATGAAGCGCGTCAGCGCCTGGATGTCGACCGTGCGACCGGACAGACGAACCGAGACCTGGTCGAGCGGAATCGACGTGTCGATTCGTTTCGGCGGCCTGCCTTTGTTCTTTGGGTCTTCCGTGGTCTTGGGCAGCGCGACGACGTTCGTCGAGCCTTGCGGCGTTCCGTTGAGCGCGATCATCGAGAGCCACGTGTACTGCGGCAGCGCGCGGCTGATTTCGTCCATGATGTGCGGCCAGACGTAGCGATCCTGATCGATGCTCTTGATGATGTTCACCTGGCGGAGCAGCGTGTCGCGAACCGCCTCGGCGTGGTAGCGATCCTTGAGGAAATTGGCATACCGCGTCGAGTCGACGACCGCTTTCTCGATGCGGGTCTGAAGGTCGGCGTCTCGCCGTTGCTGCGACATGTAGAGGAATGCGGTCGCGCCAACGCTCAAGACCACGCCGACAACTGCGACGATCATGAATTTGTCGCTCAAGCGTCCGGACAAACCGGACGCGAACGACCCGAAGCTCACCGTTGGACGGCGTGCCGCCTTCTTGCTGCGCGCTCCGGGCAGGAGGTTGATTTCAATCATGCGACGTGCCGGAGTGCGAGACCAATCGGAAGCATCAACAGCGGGGCGATCTCGTCTGTGACGAGCGATTCCAGCGCGCCGTCACGCACTTTCAAGTTCGCGAGCGGGTTCGCTTGCTGCACCGTGAGTCGCAGACGAGCCGCGAGCATGTCGTTGAGGCCGGGGATTCTCGAACCGCCGCCGCACGTGTAGATCGTGCGCATCTGCCCGGAGCGCGAGTTCTGCGCGAGGAAGGCCGACGCGCGCTCGATGCCGACGGCGATTTCCTCGCCGCGCGTCTGGATGACCGAGTCGAGATGCGGCGAGCGATCGAAACCCTGCACCAGCGTTTGCGCTTCGTCGGCGGAGAGGCCGCGCTCGCGCTGGAGATCTTCACGGAAGCGGCGCGTGCCGACGGTGAGATCTCGGGTGAGCAGCGGAACGCCGTCGTCGAGAATGTTGATGTTCGTGACGTCGTGTCCGATGTTGACCAGACCGACGACGCCGCTCATGGCGTTGGGATGATTGACCTCGAACGCGTTGTGCAACGCGAACGCTTCGACGTCGACGACGCCCGGCTCGAGGCCGGCGTCGGTGAGCACGCGGACTTTCGATTCGATCAACTCACGCTTGGCGGCGACGAGCAGGACGCTCATCTCGAGGCCGCCGGCGTCAGGATCGAGGATTTGAAAGTCCAACTCGACCGACTCCATGTCGAACGGAACGTGGTGTTCCG
>JAICYT010000146.1 GCA_025934075.1 Gemmatimonadaceae bacterium | reverse complement strand
GCTCCGACCGTTGCGCGCCGTGGTGAAGCCCGCGTGAGCGCCACCAAGACTGACCGTTGACACACATTCTGAATTTTCTGTTCAACCTGGCGGTCTTCGCGGTTCCGACTGCCATTGCAGCGCTTGGCTCAACGACGCTGGCGAAATCGTCGCGTGAAGAATGGAAGATTCTCGCGTTGATCCAAGCGTAGTGACGCTCGCTATCTAAAAACTCTAAAGTGGCCGAGGATGTACCATAGGATGATGAAGATGATGACGGTGCTGAAACAGCCGCCGCCGAACTTCTTCGCTCCGTACCCCGCGACCACACCGCGCAGCAGTTTGCTCATCGCGCACTCGTAACGTCTAGTTGAGATCGTCCATTCGTTGCGAGACGAAATAGCACGGATCGTACCGTCGGCTGCCGGCCGCGCGGCACGCTCGAAGGCTCTCGAGTGGATGCGCGCGGACTGATCGCGCGAGCTAGCGCCCTCGAAAACCAGCAGGTAGTATCGACAACCGTCCCCTGCCTTCCCCGAGATCCCGATCATGTCGACTGCCTTGCGATTCGCTGCGCCCGCGTTGTTGCTCGTCGCACACCTTGCCGCCGCCCAGCGCGTCGAGATACAACTCGATGCCGGCGCCGCGAAACAGGCGACGACCGGACGCGTCTACGTCTTCTTCGCTAGAGACAGCGCGCGTGAGCCGCGACTGCTTGGCGGATCGTACGGCGGGAGCGTGCCATTCTTCGGCGTCGATGTCGATGCGCTCAAGCCCGGCGGGGCGGCGACCATCGATGCCAGCACACTCGGCTATCCGTACGAAAGCCTGTCGCAGATGCCCGCCGGTCAGTACTACGTGCAAGCGCTGATGAACGTCTATACGAAATTCAACCGCGCCGACGGCCATGTGGTCTGGGTACACAACGATCAATGGGAAGGCCAGCACTTCAATACGTCGGCCGGCAACTTGGTGAGTGTCGTGCAACGGGTGACGTTCGACCCCAAATCGCGTGCGACGATCAAGCTGACGCTCGCGAAGGCGCTGCCGAAGGTCGATGTCCCGCCTGATACGCGCTGGGTCAAGCGCATCAAGATCAAGAGCGAGGTGCTGTCGAAGTTCTGGGGACAGCCAATGTACATCGGCGCAACGGTGCTGCTGCCGAAAGGCTTCGAGCAGGAGCCGACCCGCCGCTATCCGGCGATTTACAGTCAGGGTCACTTCGGGCTTGGCGCGCCATTCGGATTCTCTGAAACGCCTGCCGCGGGTCGCGGCGGCGGTCGCGGCACCGCTGCTGATAGTCCATTCGGAAACGAGCCGCCTTCCGCGCGCGAGTCGGGGTACGAGTTCGCGCAGAATTGGATGAGCGACAATTTTCCGCGCTTCGTCGCGATCACGTGGCAGCACCCCACGCCATATTACGACGATTCATACGCGGTGAACTCGGTAAACAACGGCCCGTATCAGGATGCGCTGCTCACCGAGCTCGTCCCGTTGCTCGAGAAACAGTTTCGCTTGATTCCTGAGGCCAACGCGCGGTTTCTCACCGGCGGCTCGACCGGCGGTTGGGAATGTGCCGCGCTGCAGATCCAACGTCCCGACTTCTTCGGCGGCGGCTGGTGTCTCTATCCGGATCCTGTCGACTTCCGTCGCAATCAGCTCGTCGACAATTACGCGGACACGAACGCGTTCATTCCGAATCAGAGCACGCCGCCGATCCCCGAGCGTTACATGATGCGAACGCCCGAGGGTCAGCCGCAGGTGACGCAGCGACAAATGAGCCAACTCGAGGCGGTGCTTGGCAGCCATGCGCGCAGCGGCCAACAGTTCGACGCGTGGGACGCCGCGTACGGACCGATCGGCGCCGACGGATATCCCATTCGCTTGTGGGATCGACGCACGGGACACATCGACAAGACCGTTGCCGCGTATTGGCGCGACAAAGGCTACGATCTCACCTGGAACATCAAGACGAACTGGTCGAAGATCGGTTCGTCACTGGCCGGCAAGATTCACATGTACGTCGGCGACATGGACAATCACTATCTCAACCTCGCCGTGTACGCGATGCAAAACGAGGCGTCGAAGTTGACCAACCCGAAAGCGAACTTCACGTTCGACTACGGACGTCCGATGAAGCCGCACGGCTGGCAGCCGATGACGAACGCCGAGTTGGTGCGGATGATGGATCGGTTCCGCACGGAGCATCGGACGCAGCCATAGGCAGCGTTTTCACGATCGATGCCGATGCAGCGAACAACTCGCCAAACCTTCAGCTATCAGCTCAACTATTAGCGTCCGGGGTAGGCGTTCGTGACTCGCTGAAGCGGCCGGACGATTCGAACGCCTGTAAGCGCAGATTCGGGCGCGTTGGTGGCCCTGATCGGCGCGCCGCTCGGCTGCCAGAGCCAGGTGTATCGCCCTTCGGTCATCGGTAGGTCCACCACCCATACGTCGCCGTTCTTCGTCGCCGGAATGGGCGACCGCAAGAAATTTCCATTGAGCGAGACCGCAGTCGCACCGAGTGCAGCCGGCGCAGACACCGGCAGCTCGAAACGAACGACCGGTTCGCCCCAGTGGCGCTGAACGAGAAAGTGGTGATCGGGGTCGACGCGTACTTCGCCGACCGCGCCAATTCCGCGAAGCGACACCGTGTCTGCTCGATGCACGAGATGCATCGTCTTGCGAACTGTTCCGGATGCCGTCGTCAACTCGACCTCAAGCTTCGGAAGATCGAACAGCTCGCCAGGCTGTTCTTGCGTCACGATCAGGCGCGTCCCGTCTACCCGCGCATCGACGTTCGGGATGTATTTGCTCGTCAGCCATGGCATCACGAACGACTTCATGCTGTGACCCGCGGCCTTCGACCAAGCCGCGATGAGCTCCTCGTACCCGCTCGGTCCCTTCCCCATGCCGTCGATGAATAATCGCATTCCGCGATTGAACGCCGAGTCACCCATCACGTAGTTGCCGGAGTACAGGATCCAGACGCCTTTGCGATAGTGGATTCGACCGTTGTCGTAGTTCGCGAGGATGCTCTGCTTGCCCTCGAAGCCGCCGGCGAAGCCAGCTCGATCGGCGCCGACCATGTACGAGTTGCGCATCGAGTCCCAATACGTATGCTCGGCGTCCGCACCATACAGTGATCGCAGCATCAGCGCTTCGACGAACGTCGCCCACGCCTCATGGAGAAAATTCGACGCGCGGCCAGTGCCGTTCATCGTCCACGCATGTCCCGTCTCGTGCGCGTAGGGTTGCGACTGCGACGAGCCGAGCGATCCGCCGCCTGCGCCAGAGATCGCGGCGTTGTTCATGCGCACGTTGAAGCCGCCGGGGCCCAGCGCGCGAGACTGGACGGCGGCGAGATAGCGCGACGGGAATTGCGGCTCGCCAAACCGTGGCGTCAGAAGATCGTAAACGCGCTTCGTCGCGGCAGCGAGAGAGTCGTGCGAGTGACGAAAGGCCGGCGTCGTGAACGACTCGAAGCGGAAGGTGCCGAAGTCCGTGACTTGCGGCCGCCAATCTCGATCGAAGATGAGTGCGAGCGCAAACTCGTTGTGCAAGCTTTGGCCGCGGATAATTCGCGTCCCAGCAATCACCGTGTCGGTCTGCGGGATCGTCGTGGTGAGATAGTACTCGGCGGGTATCCGCACCGTGATGCTGATCTGCGCCAACTCATTCGAGCTGAGATAATCGAAGAATGGATGCCAGACGTCGGTGTTGTTGTACGCGCCGAATGCCGGTGGGCCAGCCGCCGCACTGTCCGAGCCGCGATTCGTGGGCGGACCGCTGGCAGCGAGCGAGTAGTCGAGAACCATCGTCGCCGACGCAGACCTTCGTGTCTTCAGCCAAAGCACACCGCCGCCGAACGCATGCTCCACCGGCGACCCGTCGATCGTGACGCTGTGCAGTTGGACCGCGTTGTTCAGGCGGACGCCGAATCCATAGCGGGCGCCCGGCGCGATGCCGACGGTATCGATGACGTGAATGCTGTCGGACGGAAAGACGTCGACGCTGAGACGTTGGGTGTGAATGAAGTTCGCACTGTCGAACGGGATCTGATGCGTGACCACCCATCCGCTGCTCGTCTTCATCGCGTCGTAGAAACCCGAAAAGTGCCTGGCACCATTCGTTTCGTTGGATCCCGCCGACGCGCCGTGCGGCGACGACGTACCGTTCCGAACGACGCCGCCGAGCAGGAGCACCGCGTGGTCGCCGCTGGTCCAAACGACCTGGGCGAGCTCAGTCGTTCGCGCGCCTCGCGCCTCGCGCATGAACACGCGTCCAGCGGAGTCAGGGTCGACAGCGGCAAACTCGTCGGGTGTACCCGATGAGAATTTTTGCATGATCATGGTAGCCAGCGATTCTGGACTCCGCGCCCCGGGCATCGGCCTCTGGGCACTGGCAAATCCACCACCGGTGAGGGCAAGCACGCCCAGCAAGCCCGCGATACTCCGCGTCATCGACGCCTCAGAGTCCCGGCGATCGTTGGTCGATACGTCATTTGCTTGGGACGGTGGCGGTCACCTTGCCCGCTTCATCGAGAAACTCGATGCGTGCGGCGCCGAGCGAATCGACAACGAGACGAAGCCGCGGCTTTCCGTTCGGGTCAGCGAGATTGAGCACAGCGGACTTCGACGGATCGCGGCCAATGAACAAGCGCTGCACGCTGAGTGGATATCCGTTGCGCGGTCCCGCCCAACGTGCCAACGCCGCGGCGCGCGCAACCGTGTCGGTCATCTTCATGATCGAGTCGCGCTCGGCGACCATCTGATAGATGTCGACAGGCGCGCGGTCGTTGATCGAGAACCCCATCAACTTCCGCCCGTTGTTGTCGCTGTAGTCCAGATTCACCACCTGATCCTGATTGAACTGATCGAACGACATGTGCGTCGACGCCTGGTATGTGCCCTTTGTGCAGGCGCGTCCGCTCGTCACCGATTTATCCGCGACGCACGTGCTCCCGGTGAAGGTGAGGCCGCCGTTCTCCGTGCCTTCATCGTTGAAGAAGATGATTCCAGGCCGGTTGCCGCCCTCATACCCGAACGGCTTGTTCTTATAGATCGGCCCGATCGATCGCGGCCGGTTCGAGATGACCATGCGATAATTCCCATTCGGCTCCCGAATGTTGATCCGCTCGACGTCGATCTCGTCGAACTTGGCGACCCGCGACGAGCGCGTGAACGCGGCAACTGACAACACCGCGAGCAGCGTGGTCGTGACGATGGCATAGCGCTTCAGAAAGCGAACGTCTCGCTCAATCGATGTCATTGGTCTCGATCCTTGCTTGAGAGTTGGCATGGTTCACACGCACGTGGCCGCGGTGATCTACCATCAGTAGTTCCATTGCGCAGTGTTCTCACCCGGCGGCGCCTGCGTCTTGATCGTTCCGCCGACCTTGCGGATGAAGTCGGCCCACGGCGCGTAATGCCAGGAGTGACCCTTCATCGGACGCCCGTAGATGAAGTCGCCCTCGTAGTGCGGATTCGTCGTCGTCTTGAGAAAATCCTCGAACTTGTAGACGGCGAGGTTGAGCCAGTAATCGTCCATGTCGCCCGCTGAGAAGTGCAACTTTCCGACGAGCTGCGAGCCGATGTTCGGCCAATTCTTCTCGGCGTAGGCGCGCAGATCGAAGCCGTGGTCGCGCATGTATTCGGCGACCGTGCGATCGATGTGACCCGTGAGCTTGTCCCAGAGCGGAACTGGGTAGCCGTCCGGGCCCACAGGACCGTAGACCGCCTCCCACGCCTCGAGTTGATACGCCGAGCGGCCGTGGCTTCCGAGTACGGCCTCGAAGCGGCTCAGCTCGCGCGTGGTGAACAACCCCTGACCGTCGGTCGTGCGCTGGAAGTAGCGTTCGGTTCTCGTGAACGGTCCAGTCTGCACGAAGAACGCGTTCGTGTCGCTGTAGATGTTTGTCTCTTGATAGCGCGTGAAGTCAATCGGATCGGGCTGGAAGACCCACGCGCCGCCGAAGAAGCCGGGATGTTGGAGCTGCATGGCCAACGTCTGCCAACCGCTCGTCGACGCGCCCTCGAGCTGCCGTGCGTACGGCTTGGAGATGATGCGGAAGGTCTTCTCGAGGAACGGAATCATCTCCTGAACGACCGCGTCACCGTACGGCCCATTGTTCGCCGAGTTTACAGAATACGAATCGGGAAAGTAGGGCGTTTGCTGCTGGAGGCTGATGCAGATGACTCGAGGATATGCGTCGCCATTCCACTTCTGGTATGTCGCATACCCGCTCTCGACGCCTGTCACCGGACTCACCGCGTTCGGTGCACCGTTGCGCGGCGGTGTCGTGGAGAAGTTGAGCGGCGCCTCGCCGTGGCCCAACGTGTAGACGCTCGGATAGTACGTCGTTGAATGCTCGGCGTACCCCTTGGGTAGGAGAACCGATCCGTGAATGAAGATCGGCCGCCCCCAGAACTTTGTGAGCATCGGGCTCTGGAACGTGACCTGTTTGATCCACTCGGTGTCCTTGGGTCGCTCGTAGGCCGGCATGACGTGCGCGGCACTCAACTTGATCGCGCCATCCGATCCGATGTGCACTGGCGTGACGTCGCTGTAGAGGTTGTGGGCGGCATTGCTGAAGAACTCGATGTTGCCGTCGTTCATCGGCAGCCAGACGGTCTTGCCGTCGGCGCGATGTACCTGCTCGTAGACGTTGATCACCGCCTGCGCGAAGTAGTCGCCGGGCGGCAGCGCGGAGAGATCGGTCGGGTAGCCGAGCGACTTGTCGTCGATCACCGCGGCCGCGCCGGGGGCGAGTTGATCCAGGTCGATCGCGAACAACGCCGGACCGCGCGGGGAGATCGTGAGTCGTGGCTCGGGCTGCGCCGTTTTTCCTATGATGAGCACGAGACGGCCGGTGATCGGACCAGCGTGCGCCGCGGATGGAAAGCTGATCTCGAATCGCGGAGTCGGCGCGCGTGGTGGCGCGGCGCCGGCCGAGGCGGTCGCCAGTCCCATGAGAGCGGCTGCGGAGAAACGGCGGAAGCTCATGTAGTTCTCTCCTTAGTTCGGAGCCTGAACACGCGCGATCGCAGGCGTGCTGGTGCGGCCGGCCTTGGCCAAGAGCGCTGGCAGTTGATTCGAGATGATCTCGTTCACCTTCGCGACGATCTCGGTGAACTCGGCGACCGATGCCGCGAGACTTCGCTGTTGCGCGTCGGTTGGCGGCATCGAGGACGACTCGATCGCCGCGGTAAGATCGAAAACGCGCCCGATGCCCGATGTGATACTATTTCCGCGCGCGCGTTGCCGAAGCGTGGTGATCTGGGTCGAGAGCGATTTTGCAGCGGTGTCCGATGACAGTAGATCTTTCGATTCGCTCACGGCGGCATCGATCGCGTCGAGTGTCGTCACGACATCGAAGTAGACTCGACTGAGGTCGCGCGCTCGGAGATTGATGGCGGCGCGATCGCGCAACCCGGCTGGCGTGCTGGCGCCTCGCGGATCGGCTCGCACCTGCATCTTCTGGGTCGTCGTTCGGCCGCGCGCTGTGAGCGCGATCGTGTATTCGCCTGGTGGAACGTACGGCGCCCGCGGCGGACCGTAGAATCCGGAATCCGACGGCGGTGGCACGTACTTGAACTGGTAACGCATGTCCCAGACGACGCGGTGTACGCCCGCTCGATCGGGGCCGACCATTTGATTCACGACGCTGCCGTCGCCCGCCCTCACCTGGATCTTCACGGAGTCGGTGGTCGAAGGATCGTTTGTCACGACATAGGAAATGAACGTCCCAATGGACGGGTTCTTGGCGACGAACGCGTTACCGCCGGGCCACGGTAGATCGCGATACGTCTGAACCTCGGTGGCCGCGCGTGGCGGCGACAATCGCACGTCGTCCCGCACTACAGGTTCCTCGAGCGGCGCAATGTCATCGAGAATGATGACCCCGCGACCGTGGGTGCCGAGGATGAGGTCGTCGTTCTTCGGGTTGACGATGATGCGATCGATCATCACCGGCGGCACATTGCCGCTCGCCCGCGACCAGCGATTCCCGCCATCGAGCGTCCAATACAGACCGAATTCCGTCCCCGCGAAGAGCAGATTGGGATTTCGAGGATCCTCTTCGATCGTCTTGACCGGCGTCCAATTCGGAAGATCGGTCGCGATCGAGGTCCATGTCGCGCCGCCGTTGGATGTCTTGAACAGATATGGCTTCTGGTCATCGTCCCAGTGGCCGTCGAACGCGACGTACGCGGTCCGTGGATCGTGACGCGACGCGTACACCTTGCTGACATAGCGGGTCTGCGGCATTGCAAAGCGTGGCGTCAGATCCGTCCAGTGATTTCCGCCGTCGGTCGTCATCTGCACATTGCCGTCATCCGTCCCGACGTAGATCGTGCCGCGCGCTCTCGGCGACTCGCTGATCGTCGTGATGTTGCCGTACGCACTCACGCCGTCGTTGGCGGACAGTGATCGGCCCGCGGGGAATCCGTCTCCGACGCTGAGGCCCGCGCGGCCGAGATGCTTCGTGAGATCCGGACTGATCTCCTGCCAGGTGGTTCCGCGGTCGGTCGACCTCAGCAGCTTCTGCGCGCCGATGTACAAGGCACGCGGATCATTGGGCGACTGCTGCATCGCCGTGTTCCAGTTGAACCGATAGGGCTCCTGTCCCGCCGCCGCGACGGGCTGGATGAAACGCTCCTCGCGCGTCACCATGTCGGCGAGAAACGCGCGGCCATTCTGAGAGTTCGCATGGATGAATCGACGGTCGATCGGATCGACGGCGGATTGAAACCCGTCCCCAAAGCCAATGTTCTGTACGTCGGTGTTGGTCATGCCGCCGCGTGAATACGTCGCGCTCGGAAACGCCCACGAACCATTGTCCTGCGCGCCACCGTAAATCCAATACGGGTCGCGGTCGTCGATCGAGATGTCGTAGAACTGGCTGATCGGAAGATTGTCGACGTAACTCCACGAGCGTCCGTTGTCGTACGAGAAGTACACGCCGCCGTCGTTGCCGAGCATCAGGTGCTGCGGCTCTCTGGGATCGATCCACATCGCATGGTGGTCGGGGTGCGCGTACGGCGCGATCGAATCGTCCGAGAACGTCGTGCCCCCGTCATTGGAAGCCAGGAGCGCGGTGGCGAGCAGCCAAACATGATTTGGATTCTTGGGATCGACCCGGATCTGACTGAAGTAATTGCCGCGTTGGTTCACGGAGCTCTTACGGGTCCACGTCGCACCGCCGTCATCGGAGCGATACACACCTCCGCCCGGCGGCGACGCCTCGACGATCGCGTACATGGTACTGGGATTGCTCGCCGAGATGTCGAGACCGATGCGACCGAGGTCGCCGGCGGGCATGCCGGTCGTCACACGCGACCATGTGTCGCCGCCGTCAGTCGATCGCCAAAGGCCACTACCGGGACCACTACCGGCGAATCCGAACTCCCGTCGCCGCCTCTGATACGTCGCGGCGAGCAACGTTCGTCCGTCGGACGACATCACGACGTCGGTCGCACCGGTATTCGCATCGACGCCGAGGACCTTCGTCCACGTTGTGCCGCCGTCCTTTGTCCGATAGAGACCGCGCTCATCGTTCGGACCGAAGAGATGACCGACAGCGGCAACGAAGACGATGTCGGGATTGCGCGGATCTATTACGATGCGCCCGATACTCTGCGTCTCACGGAGACCCATGTGGCGCCAGGTCGTGCCCCCGTCCGTCGACTTGTAGGCGCCGTCGCCCCACGTGGAGCTCTGTCGATTGTTCGCTTCGCCGGTTCCGACCCATACGACATTCGGATCACTCGGCGCAATGGCGATGTCGCCGATCGACAGCGTGTTGCCGAACTTGTCGAAGACGGCTTCCCAGGTTGTGCCGTTGTTCTTGCTGCGAAAGACGCCGCCGGCGGCGCTCGCGACGAAGATGATGCGCGGGTCGCTCGCGACGGCCTCGATATCGTCGACGCGGCCACCGAACGCGGCCGGACCGATGTGTCGCCAACTCGAGTCGTTCGGCCATGGTTGTGCTACCGCGACAGGCGGCTCCCGGAGGGGCGCGTTCGTGCGACCGGCGCGCTGCGCGAACGCGGCGTGAGAAAGCGCGAGATATAGAACGGCGGCGGTAGCGAAACGGAAGGACGTCGCACACACGTCGCTTCGGTCGTCGGCACGATGAAGGCGATGCTCGCTCACGGCATAATTCTGTACGAGCGCACGGGCCTCACGTGGCGCGGTAGGCGACGACCCTGTGGCGGGGAAGGACGGCGCGAATATGTTGACGGTGTACAAGTCGCGCAATGATGGACGAGACAATGACCGAACACCGGAAGAATCACATGCGAAGCGTTTTCGTCGGTACTCTGGCAGTTGTCACGTTGGCGTCGAGCACCGCGACAGCGCAGAGTCCCGATTGGACCGAGCCGTTCCCCGCGTTTCACATCGCCGGGAATCTGTACTACGTCGGCAGTCGAGGACTCG
>JAICYT010000143.1 GCA_025934075.1 Gemmatimonadaceae bacterium | reverse complement strand
GGACTCCGTCAGATCGACGTCGACTTCCCGATCGCACCTCGCCGATCGGAATTCCATTGGCAACGGCGACGCGGTGCGTGCGATCGACGTGATCCGATTTCGCGGCCCACGTCACCAACGTCGATCGCTCGAGGTTGTCGATGCCAAACCATCTCGGCGACGTTGGCGTCGGCTGGTTGGGATCTGGACCGATGATTTCTAGGTAGGCAGCCGGGCCGAGCGCGATTATCGCGTTGCGAGTACCGCGACCCGGGTGTTGCCCGCCGGGCGTCGCGCGAATGCCCAAGAGGTCTTCTACTTCTCTGATGCCGATGTCCAGATCAGGCGTCGCGTAGACGAGATGGTCGACGTTCGATAGTGACGCGAGCACGTGCGTTCGAGTCGCGACTAGCGGATTGCCACGCCGCACCAACAGCGCGCGGGCAGCGCAATACGATCATCGCGCGTGAAGTCGGCAAGTCGAGCGTCGATCGCGGTGCGTACCGCGTCGCGATCGGAGCTCGAAAGCGAGCGGACCAACGGCCCGAGCGCGGTGAGATCGATGAGGAAATCCCAATACTCCTTGGTCGACGCAAACGTCCACGTCATGTCGACTCCCTCGACGTGTGTCGACGTGAAGCCCACGTCATCCAGCAAGGATTGCAGACGCGTCCGATCGCTGAGCGCAAGAATGCCTGGATTCCATCCCGACGCCGGGCGTTGCATGTGGCCGGACTCGATGAGGATTCGCGCCGGAATCGACGCAAAAGGATTTTCGTCGGGTCCGGTGAACACGGCGAACACCAAGCGTCCACCCGCGACGAGAACGCGCTTGCACTCCGCGAGCGCGGCCGACGGATCCGGCATGAGCATGAAGCCCCAGCGACAGATCACGCCGTCGAATGACGCGTCGCCCACGTCCATGGCTTGGGCATCGAGCACGCGGTAGTCGACGTTGTCGATTCCGAGCTCGGTTCCCCGTTTGCGCGCCGCATCGACCATCGAGGGCGCGAGGTCAGTCGAGACCAGGCGGCCCTTGCCGAGGCGCGGCGCGGCGAGAAATCCCGTGTCGCCGGGACCCGCCGCGATCTCGAGCACGCGCTCACCATCGGTCGGCTCGAGGTGCTGCACGAGCCACTCGTGGATCGGTCGCGACGCCGCCAGCAACGAATTGCGCTCCGCGTACCAGCTGCTCGCCTGGCTCTCCCAATCCTGGCGGACGCGCTCGGTTGCATCGTTGGTCATGAAAAAATTGGCTGAGGAGACTGGCCTACTTTGCGGCCGCCGGGAACGCCGGCAGCTTGCCCACGTCGCGATCGTCGTGCTGAATGATCACCGTCGCCTTGAGATTCGTCGCGAGCTTCTTGAATCGATCGATTGACGCGACCGACGCTGCGCGGTCGGTGTTGAACGTCGGTACACCGCCGCTCTCGTAGTTCTCGTGGAAGTGCGAGAGATCGCCCGTGATCAGGACATTGCCCATCTCCTTCAATCGCACGAGCAAGCTGTGATGGCCGGGCGTGTGCCCTGGCGTGTTGAGCATGATGACCGTGCCATCGCCGAACACGTCCTTGTCTCCGATCACAGGCTCGACTTTGCCCCCGCCAGTCGTCCAATTGGCCAACGGCGCCGCGATCGTCGCTGATTTGGGATCTGTCACAACATCCCAATCGCCTTTGCCGATGAGAAGCGTGGCGTGAGGAAACTGGCCCGCTTGCCCAGTGTGATCGCCGTGATAGTGACTAATGGCGACGTACTTGACCTGTGTCGGCGCGAGCTTGAGCTGACCGAGCAAATCGACGAGGGTCGTTTTCGGCGCGGTGGCGGCCGCACCGACTGGGTTGCCGGTATCCCAAATGAGATAGTCGTCGTTGTGCTTGATCAGATAGCAGCTGAATGTCAACTGCACTGTGAGCCCACTGATCGCGTACGTGTCGGAGAAGCGCTGGCCGACGTCCGTCGGCGCGGCATTTGTGCCGCACTGAAGTCGGGTGAGTGTGACGACGGGCGCCGATTGTCCGCGCGCAAATGCGGCGCCGAAGGTCGTGACACACACGAAGACTCCAAACACAAACGGCGATCGTTTCATGGCTTCATTCCGGTGAGAGACTTCGTGGCCGCAAGGCGGCAAAGCTAGGCGCGTCCAGACAATGTGTCCAATCTCTGACACCGGGCGCAAAGAGCGCGAAAGCGCGCACCTGTTCCCTTTTCGCTACGCACGATACTTTCGTCGAGTCCTTTTCCCTCCCGCCATGACTCGCCGCGCTATCCTGCTCACCGCTCTTTTCGTCGCCGCTTGTACCCACCAGCCGTCCACCACCGCGCCGCGCCCGCAATCGGCGTTCGACTTGGTGCTCGAAAACGGCCAAGTGATCGACGGAACCGGCGCCGCCTCGTTTCCTGGCGACGTCGCCATCATAGGCGATCGCATCGCGCGTATCGGACCCGCTGGGTCGCTCCGTCGCTTTCCAGCGAAGCAACGCATCGACGTGCGCGGACTCGTCGTGTCGCCAGGTTTCATGGACATCCAGAGCGGCACAAACTTTCTCGGCGATGGCCGCTCCGTCAGCAAAGTCACGCAAGGGATCACCACCGAGATCCTCGGCGAAGGGTCCACTCCGGCGCCGACGAATGAGAAGACCGCGGCCGGTGGACAATTCGCAACCGGCGGTCCGCGCGGAACCGGAGCCTATTCCGGACCGCACGGTTTCGGGGCGTGGCTCGACGCGATGGGTGCGCATGGCATTTCGCCGAACGTTGGATCCTTCATCGGTGCGGCGACAGTGCGCGTGTATGCGAAAGGCGAAGCGATCGGGAAACCAAATCCGGCGGAGCTCGACACGATGCGCGCCGTCGTGCGCCGTGCGATGGAAGATGGCGCGTTCGGCATCGGCTCGGCGCTGATCTATCCGCCTGGCAACTACGCGACGACGGACGAGCTCATCGAGATGGCGAAAGCAATGTCACCATACGGCGGCATTTACATCACGCATATGCGATCCGAGGCCGATCAGCTTCTCGAGGGAATCGACGAAGCGATTGCCATCGGTACGAAGGGCGGAGTGCCCGTCGAGATCTATCACCTCAAGGCAGCGGGTACGAGAAACTGGATCAAAGGTCCACTCGCGATCGCCAAGATCGACTCGGCGCGGAAGGCCGGCGTCGACATTCAAGCGAACATGTATGCGTACGTCGCCGGCGGCACGGGGCTCTCCGCATGCACGCCGCCGTGGGCGTCGGAAGACGGAAAGCTCATCGAGAATCTTCAGAATCCGACCGTCCGCGCGAAGATCAAAGCCGAGATGGACAATGCGCACACGGAGTGGGAGAACCTGTGTCAGCTCGCCGGTCCACAAGGCGTTCTCATATTAGGAATCACGAAACCTGAGAACAAACAGTACGCGGGCAAGCGCTTGAGCGAGATCGCCACCATGATGAACAAACCATGGGAAGACGCGGCGATGGATCTCCTCATCTCGGAGCGCCAGCGCATCGGCACGGTGTACTTCCTGATGAGCGAGGACAATGTGAAGCTGAATCTCGCGCAACCGTGGATGAAGTTCGGGACGGACGCTGGTGGCGTCGACCCGGACAGCGCTCGCGGACTCACGCATCCGAGGGCGTACGGAAATTTCCCGCGGATCATGGGCAAGTACGTTCGCGACGAGAAGGTGATGACGCTCGAGGAAGCAGTGCGAAAGGCAACGTCGGCGGTCGCGACGCGACTCTCGATTCCCGACCGCGGACTGCTGCGCGAAGGTCTCTACGCCGACATCGTCGTGTTCGACCCCGCGACCATCGCCGACCGCTCGACGTTCGAGCAACCGCATCAACCGTCGGTCGGCGTAAAGATGGTCTTCGTGAACGGAACGATGATCGTGCGCGACGGCAAACACACTGGCGCGAAGCCAGGACGCGTGCTGCGAGGACCCGGCGCTCGCTAGAGCGTCGGGTCCTCGGCGAACCGCGACCAGGCTGGCTAGTACGCCGGGAAAAACCCTTTCCTTGGTCGCTGCAGCTTCAACGACTCGATGTCGAACGACGAGCGCAGTGCCGGCGGGAAGTCGGCGATCTGCTCTGGCGTCAGTATCTTCGACACTTCCGTCATCGCGTCGATCATCGCGTCATACGCCGCCATGCGCGCCGGCCCCACGAGCTCCACTGCTTCATCGAGATTGTAGTTGTTTGGCATGGCATCGATGTATTTCACCACCGGCGCCCAGATCGAATCTTGCTTGGCGATGAGCCGCCGCTGAAGCTGCGTCAGCCGGTCGATCTGCTGTTGGCTCAAGATGCTCAGCGAATCCTTGACCTGAAGAATTCCCTGGAGCGGATTGAAGACCGACTGCAACAATTGCCCGCGAATCTGCTGCGTGGTGCGCTTGTCGCCGCGACGCGTGCGCCCCGGGCCGATGATGTTCGCAAGCCCTTGATGGTCGATGTCGCCACCAAGGCGCACCTTCGCCTCGAGGCTCAGGATGAATGGCAGTCGGACCGACGAGCTCGCGAAGTGTGTATCGCCGAATCGCTGATTCACTTCGTACTTGAATGCGTTCGCCACTGGATCGTACCCGCGCACGCGCAACAAGGTCGGATCGGGCGTTGCCGGCTGTCCCCAGCCCTGCATGTGGGACGCGCCGTGGACCAGCTCGTCGACTCCCGCGAACGGATTCGAGATGTTGAGCGAGAGCGTCGTGCGATTGTCCCACCCCAGCTTTTCCGGATTGAGCGTCAATGTCGCCGCTGCGGTCGCCGTCCACGGGCCGTCGCAGGAATTCCGCCCGGCGATCGTGCCGGCTTGACTCGTCAGACACTTCTTCACGCGTGACGACGCGCTGGACAAGAGCTGACTCATTCCGGACGCGATCGCCGGATCGCTGCTCGTCGGGCTGAAGATGAACGCGCGATCGTTCGACAGCCCGTCGCCGTTCACATCACCGGCCACCACCGGAGTAAACGGAAGGCCGGACGATGCCCGGCCGGTGAGCGCCACCGAGAAGAGATTCCTCACGCGCGTATAAAGATTGATGTTCACCGCATGCTTGCTGCCAAGCGAGCCGCGCGACCACTCGACGCCCCGCGGGTCTCCCGCTGTCGTTCCGCTGAAGCCGCGTGACTGCTCGCGCAGGTCGGAGTAGACGTAGCTCACCGTCCAACGCGTATTGATCGTGCTGAAGCCAATCGGCTGAAGCGTGAACGTATACTGGGCGGCGCGCGACTGCAGGTCGGACCTCAGATCATTGACGCCTCCGTACAACGGCGAGATGCGCGAGTCGACATTCGTCACGGCGCCCGTGGCCGGCACGATGCTCGACGTCTGCGCATAGATCGGCCGCCCACCTTCGGCATTCAGGGCCGAGCGTTGCACGCCGATGAAGTTCATGTCGAGCGGCGACTGTTGATGCAAGTTGAGCGAATACGTCGCATCGGCCGAAAAGCGGAAGAGCTTCGTGACGAACGGACCGCGGAGCAATAGATTGCCGCGCCAGCTACGCTGCGATTGGAAATTCGGATCCATCGCCCAGACGTTCGGCCGGCTGCTGGCGAATGCCGACGGCGCGCCGGCGGCGCAGCTCGTCGGAATCGCGCCTTCGTTTGCCGCATACGCCGTGAAGTCGGGCACCGGCACGGCGGAACCAACGCAAAGCAATTGCCCGAGCGCATCGGGCAAGCCGGTGTTCGTCACGACCGGAGCGATGAGTCCCGGCCTCAGGTCATTCCTGAACTCGCCGATGCCCCCGCTCAGGATTCCCCATGGCGCACCGAATCCTGGAATGCCGGTCGTTCCGTTGTTGCCGATTCCCCACGAGAAGCTCGCGCGCGGGCTCACCACGGCTTCACGCGGCGCGTGATCGGTGCGCAGATGGAAGATGCTGTCGATGCTCGGGTTGTACGCGAGCGAAGTACCGACCGCGTTGCCATCGAGCCGCAGGCCGTAGGTGACGTTCACGCGCTGCGACACGCGCCACTGGTCGCCCATGGCCAGCGACGCCGTCTGCACGTCCGCAACCATGTCGTGCGTCGCGAACGAGCGCGCGAACGACGACGGCTTGTTGGCCTGGATATCAGCGATCGAGTTGTAGGTGAACGTCCCGCGCGCATTGCCACCTTCCGTCTGCGTCAGACGATCGAGTCGCGCATCCGCCGTCACCCGCCACCGATGCCCATTGTCCTTCGAGTTCCACGATGTCTGATTGTAGAACTCTGCTCCCGACGTCCTCGTATCGCGCGGCAATGCCGAGTTGCCCCCGAAGATCAATGAGGCCAAGCCGGTGCTGCCGTCGGCGAGCTGCGACGTCACGAGCACGCGCGCGTCGGGCAGTCGCGTGTACGGCGTCGCATCCGTCGCATCCGAATGCGCTCCGATACGCGTGACGTTGAGGACCAGCGAGTCCATGTACGCCGAGAACTCGCCCGTGACATCGCCGCCGTTGCGAGACAGGTCGCCACCGTGTCCGGGGAGCGCCGTCGAGGAGACGAACGATGCGAGCGACTTCGTGTGACGCAGCGACGTCGTGATGTTGCCGACCGCGTTCTGCGTTGGCGTCCAGTCGAATCGCGCGAGCACCGACGCGTTGTCCGTCTGCCGGCGGTCGGGAATGCCGGTTGCGCTGATCGGAACGCCACGCGACTGCGCAGCGGCGGTGAGCGCGGAAACAGAGTCGCGCGAGATGCCGAGGCCGGCGAGCGTGGCCGGGTCGCCGGTGAGCAATGATGAAAGATCGCTAAACTTCCGCCCGGCCTGTGCCGAGACGTTGTAGAACACGCGATCGAAGATGATTGGACCGCTGAAGCCGCCGCTGAGTTGGGTGTTCGCGTACCGTTGGCCAAGCTGCTGGCCGATGCGATCGGTCGCTTGCAGTCCCGGCGCATCGAAGGTTGCGTGGACGATCTGATTCACAAAGTTACTTCCGGCGGCCTGGGTCACGGAGAGCTGGGCGCCGCTGAAGCCGCCGCGCGACACGTCGTACGTCGAAGCACTCACACGCACCGCGCCGATGATGTCGCGCGGCACGTCGCCGCCGCCGAAGTTGAGACCATTCAATGTGATGTTGTTCTGCGATCCAGACAGTCCAAGCACCGAGAAACTCGGCAGCCCGGAGGTGGCGTCGGACGTGAGAGTGATCCCGGGCACCTGGGCAATCATTCCCATCAGGTCGCCTTGGTCGGCAACCGCGAAGACCTCGGAGCTTGCGATGATTCCCTTCTCGGTCCCCGCGACGTCAGGCGCGATGAACTCGCGCTGCGGCCGTTGACGTCGTTGCTCGGTGACGCGCACGGCGTTGAGACGGACGGCTGCTCGCTTCATCACCACATCGATCACAATCGGCGTGGTTGTATTTGGCCCCGCGGATTTTGCGGTCGTGCGCACCTGGATCCACCCGATCGCACTGACGGTGACGTTGTATTCCGGCGCGCGCGTTGGAATCGTTGCGCTCCATCGCCCCGCGGAGTTGACGTGGACTGTCACCGCGGCGCTGAATCCGGCGCCGGTTGGCGTGACCGTCACCGATGCATTTGGAATGGCCTCGCCGCTGTCGCTCTTGACGGACCCGGCCAGCGCCTCAGGTTGCGGCGTTTGCGCGCGGGCCAGTGTGGCCCGCGACAGTGATGTGCCGACCGCGCAGAGGGCGGCGACGGCAATGCGGCGAAAGACGGCGGGGAGTCTCATGGGCGATAGGCTTGGGAGATCCACGTCGCCGGTGCGCACAACTCGAGAATCCACACGCGGCGTCGGTTTTTTACAACGCGACTATATGCGTGCTTAGTACGTACAAACTCAATTATGGTTGCATTAGGAAATGATGAACGCGCCGCGCCGCTGGCGGAGAAAATAAAATCCGCGCGGCGGGCCGGCTGAGGATGCCGCCTTCAGGACCTTGCTAGGAAGGCAGCCGAAGTGCTCCCATGAATCTCCGCGTTGCGGCACGAACCATCAGCTCCTTTTGCAGACTCACCCGGGTTCGCGCAGCGTCGACTTCAGTTCGAACGTGCCCTCGACGACGCGCACGAACGTTCGCTCCTCGCGCAACACCAGCCGCTCGGTCTGCGCCATCTCGAAATTCGCGCGAGCTTCGGCGTCGGCGCGGAGTCGCGCGCGATATCGCTCGTAAGCGGCCAGGCTGTCGAACGCGATGAGGCCCCACGCGATGTCGTTCGTTCCCTCGTCGGGCAGAAAATACCCGACGAGATGTCCGCCGCATCGCGGAATGATACGTCCCCAGTTCTCGGCGTATACGCGGAACTGGTCGACCTTCGACGGATCGAGTTGATAGCGGATGAAACAGGTTATCGGCATAGTCGCTTCGAGATTCTCCAAGAGTCGTGGCTCGCGGCCAATCGCGAGCGCGGCGATGAATGCGGCGGACGCACTGATGGCGTCGCGTCGTCCAACGGCTCTGCCCGAAGTGGAGTCGGTGTGCATGACCCTAAGGTAGATCTTGCCTGACGCCGACACTTCGAGCAGCTTCAAATCATGGATGTCACAGTCGATATCGACAAGGCAGTCGCGCGAATCGCTGCAGCGATCGCCGAACCGGCGCGAGCGCGCATGCTATTCACGCTGCTCGATGATCGCGAGCGCACGAGCACCGAGCTCGCGTTGGTCGCCAACGTGAGTCCCTCGACGGCAAGCACGCACTTGAATCGACTCCGATCCGAAGGACTCGTCCGAGTGCACGTTCAAGGACGTCACCGCTATCATGGGCTCAGTGGCTCCGCCGTGGCAACCGCGCTCGAGGGACTCAGCGCGCTCGTCGGGGCGTCGCGCAATCATTTTGCGCCCCACACTCCGATTCAACTGCGACACGCGCGCACGTGCTACGATCACGTCGCAGGTGCACTCGGCGTCGTCCTCCACGACCGCATTGTGGCGCTCCGCTGGTTGATACCGATTGTGGGCGACGGCCAACGATCCTACGAGCTGTCGCCAGAGGGCGTGAAAGGATTCGCGGAGCTCGACGTCGACGTCGGCAATGCGCGAGCGTCGCGCCGACGCTTCGCGTACGGCTGTCTCGATTGGAGCGAGCGCAGGCCGCATCTCGGTGGCGCCCTCGGCGCTGGATTCCTCGCGGCAATGTTGCGCAATCGGTGGGTCGCCAGGGTGCGCGACAGCCGGGCGTTGCGCGTCACTCCGATCGGCGAACGCGAGCTGTCGGCTCGTCTCGGAGTTCGATACTGATCACCGACGCGCGCAATGCTGTGAAAGCAAAACCCACACCTGTCGGTGTGGGTTTTGTTTTTCGCCGCGCTTCAGCGACGAAGCCTTACCTTCTGTGCCTCTCTACTTCGACACCGCTGCCAGCGCTTTGATTGCGCCGGCCATCGCACGAACCTTCGCAGCGTCCTTCGCGCCGTTCGCATCCACCGCGACCTGCGTCGCAAGCGTCGACAGCGACTTGCCGCGCGCGGCACCGCTCTGCTTTTCCGCCGCGTTCAGTGCACTCGCGATCGCTGCTGTGCGCGTCGCGGCGAGTCCGTTGTCACGCACCAACTGATCGAGATAGGAGCGCACGACGGGGAATGCGGCGGGCCACACGACCTTCGGCTGGCTCTGCGGATTGTACTGCTCGAATCTCACCAGCTTTGCCGCAGCCAACTCATTCGCCGAGAGCTTGTCGGTCGGCAGCAGCTCGAGGACGTCGAAGCCGCGAGCGAGCTCAGACGAGTAGACCATGCCGTTCCAGTAATACGCGCCCCACGAACCACCGATCGTTCCACGCTGACGGCTCACCGCGGCAGCCGCGGTATCGCCGGGAGCCGGCGGCAAATCGATCGGGCCGCGATCGAAGTAGGCGATCTCGTATGGATGATCCGCGTCGGTGAAGTCGATCACGTCGATACCGCCCTGATACCAACCCTGCACCATGATATCGCGGCCCGGAACCGGAACAAGGCCGCCGTTGTGGGACACGCAGTTCTCTTGGGGCGACTGCGCGCTCGGAATCTTGAAGTATGCGTGTTCCTTGAACTTCTTGTCGGCGCTGATCGTGAGCGTGGTGTTGCCACCCATCTCCATCATGCTCGTCGCCTGGCAGTTGGGCGATGTGCCGCCACCCCACTCATCGGTGAAGACGACCTTCGAACCGTCGTTGCTGAACACGGCCGTGTGCCAGAGCGAGAAGTTCGTGTCCGAGACCGCATCGAGACGCACCGGCTTTTCCGGATTTGAGATATCGACGAGGAGGCCGTAGCTGGCACATGCGCCAGCGAGCAAATGCATTTCCGGGTACGATGTCACGTCATGGCAATTCCGCGGTCCGGTAGGAACCGGATCTCCGGCTTGTGCGGGCGCACCGCCACGCCGACCACCGCGCGCTCCACGGTTGGCCTGCTGCTCACGCCGCGCTGCGCTCGTTGGCGCTGCGCCCAGTCCGGTGAAGATGCGCGCGCCTGTCACCACCGCCGCCTGCTCCGGATGCGCGAGCGGCACTTTGATCACGTCCAGCCGGTAGAGCGAATTGTTTTCGTCGGCCGGATCAGTGCCGTTGTTGCAGCCCACCAATTCCGTTTCGGGTCGAGCGCCCTGGCTGCCCGAGACATAGAGGTAGATGACGCCCTTATCGGTCGGGCTCGGGATGACAGTGTGCGTGTGCGAGCCTTTGCACGTCTGCACGTTC
>JAICYT010000233.1 GCA_025934075.1 Gemmatimonadaceae bacterium | reverse complement strand
GGAATATCCAACGCTCTACGCGGCACTCGTGGGACGCGCGGCGCGCTCCATCTCGCAGCGACTTGCCGCGACCGACGCGACGCTCGTCGGACGCGGACGCACACTTGGCTTCACCGGGGCGCGCACGCGAACCGAGCATGATTTGCTTGGCGAGCGCGCGGTGCCCGAAGACGCGCTGTACGGTGTGCAGACGTTGCGCGCGCTCGAGAACTTTCCGATCACCGGAACGGCACTTCGCGAGTTTCCGGCGCTCGTCGAATCGTTGGCGGCGGTAAAAGAAGCCGCAGCGCTCGCGAATGCGCAGCTGGGGCTTCTCGACGCGCCAACCGCCGACGTCATCGTTCGCGCCGCGCAGGAGATTCGTGCGGGACGACACCACGAGCACTTCGTCGTCGACATGATCCAGGGCGGTGCCGGAACCTCGACGAACATGAACGCGAACGAAGTCATCGCCAATCGCGCCCTCGAGCTACTCGGCGCAACGCGCGGCGACTACACGAAGGTGCATCCGAACAATCACGTCAACCTGAGTCAGTCGACGAACGACGTCTATCCGACGGCGGTCAAGCTCGCGCTGCACCACTCACTCGAGAGTCTGCGCGCGGCGATGCGAGAGCTCGTCGCCTCGTTCCTCGCCAAGGGCGAGGAGTTCAACCCATTCGTCAAAATGGGTCGCACGCAGCTGCAAGACGCGGTGCCGATGACGTTGGGCCAGGAGTTCACGGCGTTCGGTCACACGATCCAGGAAGACGTAGACCGGTTGGGTGAAGCGCAGGCGTTGATCCGCGAGATCAACATGGGCGCGACGGCAATCGGCACGGGCATAAACGCGCCGCCTGGGTACGCCGAGACCGTTTGTCGGGAATTATCGCGCATCACGAAGCTGTCCTTGATCACTGCACCCGACTTGGTGGAGGCGACCGCCGACACGGGCGCATTCGTCCAACTGTCGGGCGTGCTCAAGCGGTGCGCCGTGAAGCTATCAAAGATCTGCAATGACCTGCGTTTGCTGAGCTCGGGACCGCGGGCCGGGTTCGGCGAGATCAACCTGCCGCCGATGCAGCCAGGCTCGTCCATCATGCCTGGCAAGGTGAATCCTGTCATTCCCGAAGTGGTGAATCAAGTCTGCTTCGACGTGATCGGCAGCGACATCACCGTGACGTTGGCCGCCGAGGCTGGCCAGCTGCAGCTCAACGTGTTCGAGCCCGTGATTGCCTATCGCCTGCTCGGTAGCATCTCGATGCTCACGAGTGCGTGCACGGTGTTGAGACAGCGCTGCATCGACGGAATCACGGCGAACCCGTCACGCATGCGGCAATTCGTCGAACATTCGATTGGCATCGTGACGGCGCTCGTGCCCGTCATCGGCTACGAGCATGCGACATCGGTCGCCAAAGAGGCGTTGGAGAGCGGCCGCGGCGTATATGAAGTTGTCTTGACGCGCGGCTTGCTCACGCGGGAGCAGCTCGACCGCATCTTGGATCCGGACGCGATGACGGGGCGATAATGGCTCCTCGTCGTCGCAAGCGTCTCGACCCGGCCGCGTTCAATATTCCTGTCGAGCAGGTCAAGCAGGGCTACTACACCGACGCCTACTTCATGCGGGCGCGTGAGATCGTGCGTCAGGACAAGCGGTCGCCGACGACCTTGATGCAGATCACCGGCAAGAACGAAGGCTGGCTTGGGGGAATCGACGAGGCGATCGCTCTGCTCAAGCTGTGCGTCGACGATTGGGGCGCGCTGACGGTGAATGCGCTCTACGAAGGTGATCGCTACGAGAGTTGGGATACGGTCATGACGATCGAAGGACCGTACGACGCGTTCGGATTCCTCGAGACACTGTGCGTAGGCTCGCTCGTTCGGCGCACGCGGATTTGCACGAACGCCAAGTTGGTGTGCGTCGCGGCGCAGTCCAAGCCGGTCATGTTCTTCGGTGCGCGAGACGACATTTACTCTGCGCAGCCTGGTGATGGCTACAGCGCGATGGTGGGCGGCGTGAAGATGGTGTCGACAGAGGCGCAGGCTTCGCTGTTCGGCGGCAAAGCGGTCGGAACGATTCCTCATGCGCTCATCGCGGCGTTTGGCGGCGACACGGTCAAAGCCACGAAACGGTTCGTCGAGACGATCGAGGGCGTCGACGTGATTGCGCTGGTGGACTACGACAATGATTGCGTGAAAACCAGCCTCGACGTCGCGCGCGCACTCGAGGACCGCCTGTGGGGTGTTCGGCTCGACACCGCCGAGCATATCGTCGACAAGTCGGTGATTCCACAGATGGGCGTGTTCAAGCCGACGGGCGTGAACGCGAGCCTGGTCTGGAATGTCCGCAACGCGCTCGACACGGAAGGTTTCGGCGACGTGAAGATCGTGGTGTCGGGTGGCTTCGACGCCACGCGCATCGCGGCGTTCGAGGAAGACGGCGTTCCGGTCGATGCCTATGGAGTTGGCGCCGCGTTGTTCGAGGGTCGCTTTGATTTCACGGCCGACGTCGTCCAGGTCAACGGCAAGCCGCAAGCGAAGGTCGGACGCCGAGTCACTGAAAACCCTCGGCTCGAGCGAGTGAAATAGTGTCGCAGGTAAAGCTGGACGCGACGGGGCTCAACAAGCTGAAGGCGCTGGACGACGCGCTTTTGCTGTTGCAGCGCATCAACGGCATCGTGGAGCAGTATGCGCTTGCGCTCAAGCGAAATCAGCCGGCGAGCGTGTACGTTCAAAACGTTCGCCGTCAACTGCCGACGCTGGCCGAGAACCTGCGGGGGCATTTCGGGTCGATCTCCGACATCATCATTGCGGTGAACCTTGCGGCCAGCCGTGGCGCGAGCGAGGTGATGCGCCTTCGTGTGCTTCGCGAAGGTGTGGCGCAGATTCGGCAAGCGATGGACATCGCGGTGATTCAGACAAAGGCCAAGCACGCCATTGATGAAACGGGTTCCGGGGCGTCGCAGTCTGGCGAGTCGTAACCCGCTGTCGGAGAAGCGACTACTGTGGACACATCGCGCTGCTGCATCGCTTGATTTGGCCTCTCCGAACCGGTAGGTTCCGCTTGCTTTGACACAATTCGCATCGAGCGTGTTGTGGTAACCGCGCTCAGAACGCCGGTAAAAGGATTCCCAATGCCTTTTCTCACCCGCCTGCGCCGGCCGGGTGCCCGCAATGCGGGCGTGGCCGCGCTGACGGTCGCCCTCGCGGTCTTACTCGCCGCGTGTGGTCAGGACAAGTATCCCGATTCGATCTTTCACCAGCGAACGGATTTCAATCGGGACGTCGATTTCCTTTTCAAGATTTTGATTTACGCTGGCACGGCCGTCTTCATTTTTGTCGAGGGGATCCTCGTCTGGACGCTGATTCGCTTTCGGCGTCGCCCCGGCCAGCCCGAGCCGAAGCATGTGCACGGCAACACGGCGCTCGAGATCACGTGGACCGTGGTCCCGCTGCTCATTCTGTTGATGATCGCCATCCCGACGGTCCGTACCATCTTCAAGACGCAGGCGACGGCGCGCTCCGACGCACTGCAGGTCGAAGTGATCGGGCATCAGTGGTGGTGGGAGTTCCGCTATCCGCAGTACACCATGGCGGGTGCGAACGGCCGAGTCGACACGGTGGTCACCGCGAACGAGCTGTACCTGCCGATTGGTCGGACGGTCAACTTCACACTCAGATCGCGCGACGTCATCCATTCGTTCTGGGTGCCGGCGCTCGCGGGAAAGCGTGACGTCGTCAGCAACCACACGAACTATCTGTGGTACACGCCAGACTCGTCCGGCGCGAACGTGTGGAACGGCGCATGTGTCGAGTACTGCGGCACGAGCCACGCGAATATGCGCTTCAACGCGTTCACGGTGGCTGAGACCGACTTCAATAGTTGGATCGCGCACCAACAGGCGATGGCCCAGGGTTCACCGGCGGCGGCAGCACCCGCCGGGGCAGCACCGGCCGCCCCGACGCAGACTACCGCGGGCGCACCGCCAGTCGGAGGAGCGCCGGCGCGGGCGACGTCGTCGCCAGCGGCAAACGCGGCTGGTGTTGGCGTTCCCGCGACGGGCGCCACGAACACCGCACCGACGACGCAAGTCGCCCAAGCCGGCTTCGTCGCATTCCCACGCGACAAGATGCCCGCCTACTCGGTGCCGCAGACGCCGTTGCCCGCCAGTCTTCGGTTCGACGACAACTTGCTCGCGGCAGGCAACGTCGCAAGCGGTGAGAAGCTCGTCACGACGGGAATGTGCATCGCATGCCACAGCATCCGCGGCGAGCCAATGATGGTGGGGAACATTGGTCCGAACCTCACGCATGTTGGTTCGCGCACGACGATTGGCGCTGGCCTCTACCCGAACGACCCGCAGCACCTGGCTCGGTGGGTCAAGAACGCCAACGCTATGAAGCCGGGCATCGCGATGCCGACGTTCGGCATCGGCGAATACGATCCGGTCACGCTCAAGGGTCCGGTCAAGACGGGCTTCACGGATCAGCAGATCGCCGACATCGTGGCCTATCTGCAGTCGCTGAAATAAATAACGAAATAACGAACCGCTGAATCGGAGATAGAGACGAATGGCAACCGCCGCCGTCAGCCCGGGCTACGCACACGCTGGAGAGAAGTCGGCCAGCGGGCTTTGGAGCTGGCTCACGACCGTCGACCACAAGCGGATCGGCGCTTTGTACATGTATACGGCGCTGTCCTGGTTCGCCATCGGCGGACTCGAAGCGCTGATCATGCGCTGGCAGCTCAAGGGACCTAACGGCCACGTGGTCTCGGCCGAGGTCTTCAACCAGCTGTTCACGATGCACGGGACGACGATGATCTTCCTCGTCGTGATGCCGCTCTCGGCCGCGTTCTTCAACTTTCTCATTCCGCTGCAGATTGGCGCACGAGACGTCGCGTTCCCGAGACTGAATGCGTTCAGCTACTGGGTGTATTTGTTTGGCTCGTTGTTCATGAACTCGTCGTGGCTGTTCGGGATGGCGCCGAACGGCGGCTGGTTCGGCTATGCGCCGCTCACGACGATGCCGTATTCGCCGAACCTGAACATCGATTTCTGGATGCTCGGCCTCCAGATCCTCGGCGTGTCGTCGCTCGCGGCGGCCTTCAACTTCATCACGACGATCATCAACATGCGCGCGCCAGGAATGAACCTGATGCGCATGCCGATGTTCACGTGGATGGCGTTCGTGACGCAGTTCCTGCTCGTGCTGGCGTTCCCAGTGATTACGATCGCGCTCGTTTTCTTGCAGTTCGATCGCTTCTTCGGGACGAACTTCTACACGATGACGGCCGGTGCCGACCCGCTGCTCTGGCAACATCTGTTCTGGATCTTCGGCCATCCGGAGGTCTACATCCTGATCTTGCCGGCGTTCGGACTGGTGTCCGAAGTGCTGCCGGCCTTCTCGCGGAAGCCGATCTTCGGCTACCCGGTGATGGTCTATTCAGGAATCCTCATCGCCTTCCTGGGCTTTGGCGTGTGGGCGCACCACATGTTCGCGGTGGGCATGGGTCCGATCGCCGACTCGGTGTTCAGCGTCACGACGATGCTGATCGCGATTCCGACGGGCGTGAAGATCTTC
>JAICYT010000148.1 GCA_025934075.1 Gemmatimonadaceae bacterium | reverse complement strand
GTGGAACGGTGGAACGGTGGAACGGTGGAACGGTGGAACGGTGGAACGGTGGAACGGTGGAACGGTGGAACGGTGGAACGGTGGAACGGTGGAACGGTGGAACGGTGGAACGGTGGAACGGTGGTACGGTGGTACGGTGGTACGGTGGAACGGTGGTACGGTGGAACGTCGCGATGGCCGGGGCTAATCCCCTTTAACGCGAAGGGCTGTGATCAGACGGACCATCATGCGCTGGATGTGAGTGGCCTGATTGATCCACGCCTGAACGCGATCCCGATCGCCAAACTCTAGGCGCGACGCAAACGCGCAGTTGAAATTGCATCTCGGCCGCTGAACCCAGTGCTTGATGCAAGTATGCGAGCAACGCGCGATTGCCTGGTCGCTGGCTGCCCTCGACAACATTCGAGCCGACGGAAACCGCCGCCCGACGGATCTGAGCCGTTAACCCAAAACGCTCGCTCGCTGGGAAGGCGGCCGTAACCGAGTAGGTCTCGACGGCCAAATCCTCTGCAGCCGGGATCCGTCGGAGCTTTGTAGGGTTTCGCATGGCCCACGTTTGCGTGCGGCGGACGATGAGCCATCATCGTTCCATTGCCAGCGTCGCCATTTCGTCGCAACCCAACGAGTTCCACCGTACCACCGTACCACCGTACCACCGTTCCACCGTTCCACCGTTCGAGTTCCACCGTCAATCAGGCCTTCGGCTTTCCCTCGAGATACTTCTCGAGCCAGCCCTGAACCTCGCCCCACCAGAGACGCTGGTTCTGCGGCTTGCCGATCCAGTGCCCCTCATCAGGGAAGATCACCAACCGACTCGGCACGTTCATCCGCTGAAGCGCCGTGAACATCGACAGATCTTCCGTATACGGAACGCGATAGTCGAGCTCCCCGCCGGTCACGAGTGTCGGCGTCTTGAAATTCTTGACGTAAAGGTGCGGCGAGTAGACGCGGTACTGCGACGCCATTGCTTTCGGATCCCAAAACGGACCACCGTACTCCCAATCGGGGAACCACAGCTCTTCCGTCGCTGTCGCCATGTTCTCGAGGTTGAAGGGACCCGCGTGCGACACGAGCGCCTTGAATCGATTGGTGTGGCCGGCGATCCAATCGACCATGTATCCGCCGAACGACCCGCCGGCTGCGCCGAGTGCGTTGGGGTCGATCCAACGATTCGTTTTGAGGGCGGCGTCGAGACCGTCCATGAGATCGACGTACGCCTTCCCGCCCCAATCCTTCGAGACCTCGTCGACGAATTTCTGACCGTAGCCCGTCGAGCCGCGCGGATTCACGATGATGAGCGCCGCGCCCGTCGCGGCGAACATCTGATAGTTCCAGCGTCCGTGCCATTGATCGAGCCACGCGCCCTGCGGGCCGCCGTGGATCAGTAGGATTCCTGGATACTTCTTTCCTGATTGCCAGTTCGGCGGCTTGATGACAAAGCCTTGCACCTTTGCGCCGTTCGCGCCGGTGAACCAGAAATCCTCAGCCGGGTTCAGCGCGAGCTGTGCGACGAGCGCGTCGTTCTCGTGCGTCACCGGATGCGCGGCGGCCGCGAGCGCCGTGACTTCCGCGGCATACACTTCCGCGGGAAATTCCGACGCGTCGCGTGTCCAGACGAGCGTGTGGCCGTCGCGTGAGAGTGAGAATGCGGCATTGTTATGGTCGCCCACGAGAAGCTTCGGCGCTCCTGACGCGGAGAGCGCACCTCGAGCTCCGGCGACGAGACCGACGCGGTACAGCTTTTCGCGACCAGCGTCCGTCGTCTGGATGTAGATCGCGTTCATTTCTGGCGCCCAGAAATACGCGTCGGCATTGCGATCCCACGCGGGCAAGAGCTCGTGCGATTTTTTGTCGGCGCGATTGTAGATCATGAGACGCCAGCGGTCGGACTCGAACCCGGGCCGCGCCTGCGATGAGTAGGCGATGAATCGTCCGTCGGCGGAATAGACGGGGTTCTGATCAGCGCCTTTGTTCGCCGCCGTGATCACGACTGATGCTCCGCCGCCGACCGGAACTGTGTAGACGTTGACGTCGGTCGAGGTCGCGTTGTTGCGGCCCTGATCCTTGGCGGTGTAGGCGATCTCGCGGCCGTCAGTGGACCAGGCATAACCTTCGCTTCCACCGAAAGGCCCCGGCGGCACGTCGTAGCGCGCGCTGGGAATCAAATCCCTCGGTGCGCTGCCGTCGAGGCCAACAACGAACAAGTGCGAGCGCGTTCCGTCATCCCAAGCGGTCCAGTGGCGATACAGCAATTGGTCAGCGATGTGAGCCTTCACTTTGTTGTCGGCGGCGGCTTTACTCTTCGACGCATTGCAAGCGTCCGTCGAGCAATCGGGGTAGACGGCAGAGGTGAAGGCGATGTGGTCCCCGATGGGAGACCAGACAGGACCGGTCACACCACCGTTGAGATAGGTGAGCTGGTGCGCATTGGCGCCGCTGGCGTCAGCCACCCAGAGCTGGTCGTTCGCGATATAGGCGACACGCTTTCCGTCGGGAGACCAGCGCGCTTCGGTCGCGAGCGCGTCGGCGCCGTTGGGTTCTTTGCCTGGGAATGGCGTCGGCGTTCCGCCGTTCGTCGCCACCACATAGGTCTGCGAAGTGCGCTTATTCGCAGCGACATCCGTTGTTCGAACGTTGTAGAGCACCAGCTTGCCATCGGGCGACGGTTGAGGGTCACTCACCGCTCGCACGGCGGCGAAGTCCTCGAAGGTGATCGCGCGCTTCTGCTGCGCGCCAGCAACGCCAGACGCGACGAGCATCGCTCCGGCGAGCAGTCTGAGAGTTCGCATGTTGTGTCGGTCCAAGGGAAATGTTCCGGCCCAGCCGATGGCCGCGAGGAGGGGCCGTCGGACGCGTCGCCCGAAAGCTAGGCGAAACGAGCCGGGCTTGTCGGTGTATGTATTACTCAGATGACGGGAGGAAGGTCTCACATGTCTAGATATCGTTTTTCTGTGAGTAGCTCCGATACCCGGCAAGAGGGAACCATCGAGAGCGACTCGTTCCGGGCCGCCGTTGACGCGCTCGGCGAACACGTCACCGTCCAACTGGGCGACGTGCTGGAGATTGGTGTGAACGGCTTTCCGCCGGCTTCGTACCGGTGCGTCGGCGAAGTGCGCAACGGACTGCCGATCTGGGTTCCATCGGGACAGCTCGCGGCGTGAGCGGAGGCGCGATCAAAGTGTGCGCCCGGCTCACGCCCGACTTTCTATCAGCCCGCCCATCTCGAGCGCGTTCGTCGTTCCATAATTTGCATAGCAATTGTTGAACACGACCTGCACGTTCTCCGCTTCCTCGGCTAGCTCGAGGATCAGCGTCAGCCACTCTTTCAGCTCGGCGCGATCATACAAATAGCGATACTTCTCGGCGACGGTCGCCTCTCGTGCGCCCCAGAGCTCGCTGCGTCGGCCATGTAGTCGCACGATCGTCAGCTCAGGCGTCGTAATCGCCGGGACGATCGGCAGACTGGTCGGTGTTCCGGGCGGCGTGTCGGCGACGACGTACGTCATTCCGTGATCGCGAAGCTGATCCCATAGGCGTCCGCGCAGCTTGGGCGCAAGCCAGCTCGGATGCCGAAACTCCACCGCGACCGGAAGGTCTCCGAGTCGTTCGCGGACGCGCGTGAGCATCGCCGGCGTTTGCTTCGTGGGACGAATCCACGGCGCAAACTGCAGGAGAATCGCACCGAGCTTTCCGGCGTCGTGCAGCGGCTGCGCGGCGTCGGCAAAGAGACGCCACACTTCGTCGCGCAGCTCGATTGGCAAATCCTTCGCGTAAATGCGCGGCTCGATATGTGTCGATGGAATCGCATCACGGATCGACTTCGGAAGACGCGCGATCTCCGTCGCATGGCCGGTCATGAGCGCGTTCGCCTTCATGTCGAAGACGAAATCGCGCGGCGTGCGCTCGATCCACCGCTCGGTGAGCGCGCGATCGGGAATGGCATAGAAGCCCATGTCGGCTTCGACCATCGAGAACCGCGACGCATAGTAGCGCAGGCGGTCCTCCGGAGTCTTCACTTCTTTCGGATAGAAGACTCCGCCCGCGGTAAGGGTGCGATCAGTCCAACCCGCGGTGCCGATGCGGATGTTGGCGTCAGCGACGCGCAACGGTATGGCGACGGACCGGGAATCGGCTCGCGCAGCGGCTATAGCTGCGCCCGGATCATGACTGGAATCCTGTGCTGGCGCCCTGCCGGCGACCATTGGATGCTCTCGCATGTGCTCCCCGTCAAAATGCCAGGGTGACAGCGCGTCGGGGACTCCGGGCAGTTATCTCACACCTGGCAACTCGCACCTGTCATCTCGATGCTGGTCTGGGGGTCGACGTCGAGATCTCGCCTCACCAAGCCTCACCCAATCTTGCGAAGCTCCTTAGCCCAGGCTATTGCGCCGAATTCCGCCGATAGCTTCGAGAACCTACAACGTCGAGTCACTCGGCCCGCAGCGCCACCAGCGGATCGACCCGAGTGGCGCGGCGCGCGGGAAGCCAGCTCGCAAACGCCGCTACCGCGAGCAACGCCGCCGCAACCCCGACAAACGTCAGTGGATCCCTCGGCGTCACGCCATACAGAACTCCCTGCATGAGACGTGTGAGCGCGACCGCGGCGACTAGGCCGATCGCCACGCCTAATCCCGCCAACCACAAGCCCCGGCCGACGACCATCCACAAGACATCGCTTGGCTTCGCGCCGAGCGCGAGTCGGACGCCGATCTCTCGTGTCCGTTGATTCACGAGATACGCCAACACGCCGTAGATCCCCAGTGCGCCGAGCACGAGTCCCATGATCCCAAACAAGCCGAGCAACACCGTGAGCAGCCGCGGCCGAGCAACCGCGTCACCGACTGCATCCTCCAGCGTGAACGCCGACGTGATCGTTTGCTGCGGATCGACGGAGCGCAGCGCGTCTTCGACGCGCTTGATCATCAGTTGGGGATCGACTTGCGTGCGAACAACGAGGCTGACCTTTACTCGGAAAATCTGATACGCGCTGGCGTAGATGCGCGGCGTCGGCGCTTCGTCGACCGAACCCTGACGCACGTCCCCGACGACACCAACAATCGCGAAGTGGTTCGTGTCGCCGAACGTGATCGTCTGTCCAATCGGGCTTTGCCCCGGGAAGTATTTCTTCGCCAGTGCTTGGTTGATCACGAGCGCAATCGGCGCGCCCTGACGATCCTGCAGCGACAGATCGCGCCCCGCCAAAATCGGGATGCCCATCGCGTTGAAGAATCCATCGCTCGTGAACATCAACGTCGCCGTCGGAAGTTGGCCGTTCGGGCCAGGCGTGAATCCGGGCGGGACGAATCCGAGCGGCTCGCCGTCGCCGTGAAATGGTAGATCTCTGATAGCGCCCGCGGCGATCACGCCGGGAACCGTGCGCACCTTCTCGATCATCTCACGATAGGTCTGCCGCATTTCCGCCGACGTCGAGTGGCGCGCCGTCGACACGCTGAAGTTCACCGCAAGGCGATGACTCGGCGTGAAGCCAAGATCGGTCTGCAGCAGTTTGACGAAGCTGCGTGTCATCAACCCGGCGCCCACCACCAAGATCATTGCCAGCGCCACCTCGGCGACGACGAGCGTGTTGCGTAGTCCGCCCGCGCCGCCAGTGCTACCTCGCGCACCTTCGCGGAGCGACTGCTGAAGCTCCGGGCTCGACGCGCGCACGGCTGGAACCAAACCAAACGCAACGCCCGTGATCAGCGAAATCGCCGCCGTAAACGCGAGCACGCGATAGTCGAGCCCGACCGATTCGGCGCGAGGTAGCTGTCCGGCGGCAAGCCGCACGAGCAAATGCCCACCGAGTTGCGCGACCATCCACCCCAGAGCGCCGCCGAGCGTCGCTAATACCAGACTCTCGGTGAACAGCTGTCGAATTACGCGCGAACGCTCAGCACCGAGCGCGACGCGAATCGCGAACTCGCGCTCACGGGCCGCGGCACGCGCGAGCAAGAGACTCGCGAGATTGACCGCGGCGATGAGCAGCACGAATCCGACTGCGCCGAGCAGTACCAATAATCCGACGCGGACATTGCCGACGATCGAGTCGCGCAACGGAGCCACTTCCGCCGCGCCCACGTTCTTGTCCTCCGGATACTGCTCGGCCAGCCCGCGCGTGATTGAATTCATCTCGGCGTTCGCTTGTGCGACTGTCACACCCGGCTTCATGCGCGCGACGACGGCCAGAATACGAACGCCGCGCAGCCGCGGAATCGCGTTGTCCGGAATTGTCGAATAGGGGATGAAGACTTCGACGCGCGGAGCAGGGAATTGGAACGACGCCGGCATCACGCCGACGACCTCGTATGAGTTGCCGCCCAGTGTGAGCCGTTTCCCGATGACCGACGATGCGCCGCCGAACTGACGCTGCCAAAACGCATAGCTGAGGACGACGAGACGATCATTCGAGCCGCGCACCATCTCGTCGTCGCGCGGCACGCGTCCAATCTGCGGTTCGACGCCGAGCGTCGACCAGAAGCCCGGCGTCACGAACGTCGCGTCGAGACGCTGCGGCTCGCCGATCGACGTGAGATCGGTTCCGCTTTGACCTTCGCTGTAGAAGTAGCCCGCGATATCGGTGAGTACGCGACGACGTGCGCGCCAATCGTCGAGGTTGACCGGGGAGACTGGACCGGGCTTGACCTTGCCGTCCGACGTCTCGCCCTGCCAGACGCGGAGGAGCTGCTCCGGATGCGGGAATGGCAGCGGCTTAAGCAGCACGCCGTTGACGACGCTGAAGATCGCCGCGTTTGCGCCGATGCCGAGCGCGAGTGTCAAGATCGCGACGACCGTGAACGCGGGATTCTTCGCGAGCGTGCGAATGGCGTAGCGAATGTCTTGGCTCACACCATCGAGCCGCTGGGAGAGATCTCGACGCTCGTAGACTGGCATTTACCACCCCGTCATTGTGTGACTGGAATCAGCTGCCGAACACTGATCCGTTGGACACGCGCCACCGGGCATTGGTTCTTTGCGAGCTTCCTGATGGCGTACGGGCCTCGATCGCCTCGAGTTGCAACGCTGCCGACGCCTCAGCCGGCTTCCTCGTCGAGAAGTCGGCGCTTGCGCTCGACGCCCCATTTGTAACCGGCGAGCTCGCCGTTGCGGCGGACCACACGATGACACGGAATGACCACGGCGACGCGATTGGTTGCGCAGGCTCGAGCGACGGCGCGCGACGCCTCTGGCTGGCCGATGGCTTCCGCGACTTCCTGATAAGAGCGCCGCTCCCCCGCGGGAATTTCCTGCAGCGCCTTCCAGACCTTCCACTGAAAGGCCGATCCGTCGACGTCGAGTGGAATGCGGTTCGACGCCGAGCGCTGAGGATGGCGCACGCGATCCAAAACAGCGCGCACCCAGGTCCCGTGCGGAGCATCGTCGCGTTCGAGCATGGCATTTGGGAAATCGGCGCGCAATACGCGCTCGACCTCGGCGTCGGTCGAGCCCAGCTCGACTGCGCACACACCGCGATCGGTCGTCGCGACGAGGACGCGTCCGATAGGCGCGTCGGCGATGGTATAGCTGATCCGAACGCCAGCGCCGCCACGCCGGAACGATGCTGGCGTCATTCCGAGCATCGAATCAGAGCGCTCGTAGACTCGGCTGCTCGACCCAAAGCCCGCCTCGTATGTCGCGCGGCTCACGGTGTCGCCAGCGCGCAAGCGCGACTTGAACAGGGTCACGCGTTGCGCATCCTGATATTCTTTGGGTGACGCGCCGACGAATCGCTTGAACGACCGCTGCAAGTGTGACACGCTCAGGCCGACATGTGATGCGAGCTCGCTCAGCGGAACATTGCGGTCGCCATGTCGGTCGAGATAGTGACGCGCCCGCTCGATTGCGTCCTGGCCCGGCGACAGCGCATCGATGTCACGCGGATGGCATCGGAGACACGCGCGATATCCCGCGCGTTCGGCGTCGTCGGGCGTGTTGAAGAAGGTGATCTTGGCGCGCGACGGCCGGCGTGACGAGCATGACGGCCGACAATAAATCATCGTCGAGCGGACGGCATACACGAACTGGCTGTCATACCGGGAATCGCGCTGTTCGACCGCGCGCCAGGCGTCGGCGTCGGACAAGCGCGGCGGAGAAATGTGTCGGTCGGCTACCATGGTCGCCATGATGTGCTCACTCTGAGGGTCGACCGCAACCTACCGTCCGCGATCCGGTCGCGGCTATCCGCCGCTTGCGGTCGAACTTCGACGCCGGTGAATCCATTTGTACGAGGGCCCGACCCAAGCTCATTTGGGTGCGTTCAGGTCATCGGAGATTGCCGAGAACTGCTCGAGTGCAGCGGCGAGATCGGCCATGATGTCGGCGGCGATGATTTCTGGAGCAGGCAAGTTGGCCGACTCTTCGAGCGCGTCATCCTTGAGCCAGAGGATGTCGAGGTTGAGCTTGTCGCGCTTCGTCAGCTCGTCATAGGTGAATGACTTGAAACGGTCGGTCTCTCTGCGATCGTTACGGTTCTTCCGATTGTAGCACGCAACGAAGCCATCGAGATCGGCGCGCTGGAGCGTGTTCTCCTTGAGCGTGAAATGCATGTTCGTGCGCAGATCATAGATCCAGAGCTTCTCAGTCCACGGTCGCTCCCGCGCCGGCTTCTTCTCGAAGAACAGGACGTTCGCCTTGACGCCTTGCGCGTAAAAGATGCCGGTGGGCAGACGCAGCAACGTGTGGACATCGGCCTGCTTGAGCAGCTCCGTCCGAACAGTTTCGCCCGCTCCGCCCTCGAACAAGACATTGTCGGGCAGCACCACGGCCGCCCGACCGTGCTGTTTGAGAATCGTGAAGATGTGTTGCAGAAAGTTGAGCTGCTTGTTGCTGGTGCTGGCCCAGAAGTCGGTGCGATTGATGACGAGCGATTCCCTGGACCTCTCGCCAGCGTCGTTGACGATGGTGACGCTGCTCTTTTTGCCGAATGGCGGATTGGCCAGGACGATGTCGTATTCGCCGTGCTTGTCGGCGAGCGCGTCCTTCGTCGCCACGGGCAGGTCTTCGTCGGACTCTCCACCGATGCCGTGGAGCAGCAGGTTCATCGCGCAGAGCCGCGTGACGCTGTCCACCAGCTCGATTCCGAAGAACGTACCGGTCTTGAGTTTCTTCTTTTGAGAACGATCGAGCCCGCCGTGCTTGGCCAGGTAGGAGTACGCCGCGAGCAAGAAACCGCCCGTGCCGCAGGCGGGATCGCAAATGGTTTGTCCCGGCGTCGGCCCGACGACGTCGACCATGGCGGCGATGAGCGGGCGCGGCGTGAAGTATTGTCCGGCGCCACCCTTTACGTCCTCGGCGTTCTTTTGCAGCAGTCCCTCGTAGGCGTCGCCCTTGACGTCGACCGAGAGGCTGGACCACTGCTCCTTGTCGATCAGGTCGACAATGAGACGCCGCAGCTTGGCGGGATCCTGGATCTTGTTCTGCGCCTTGCGGAAGATGACGCCGAGCATGCCCGAGCGTTTGCCGAGCTCCTCGAGCGTGTGGCGATAGTGAATCTCGAGGTCGTCGCCGTCGAGCTTGAGCAACGCGGCCCAACCAAACCCTTTAGGGATGGGCGACGGTTTGTTGAACGGCGGCTTGGATTGCTCGTCCGCCATTTTCAGGAACAGCAAGAACGTCAACTGCTCGACATAGTCGCCGTACGAGAGGCCGTCGTCTCGAAGGATGTTGCAGTAGTTCCAGCGTTTCTGAACGAGCTGGTTTGGCGTGTTCACGGTTTCTTTTTCTTTCGGCTGGACTTCGGCAGCTTCGTTACTTCATTGACCGCCGCTTCAAAGGCCGCGTCCACGGGGCGTGGCCGAGCGTCCATCAGCGCACGATAGCGCTCGTACTGGAGCTCGGCTCTCGCCTTTGCGGTTTCTGCCGAGATCTGCCCAGAGTGATCGAGCAACTTACGTCCGGAGGCGCTCAAGAACTCATCCAGCTTCGTGATCCAGTCGCGCATCGTCATCGCCTTTCGCTCGAGCGCTTGGAGCTCTGCGTACTCGATGTAGAGGCTGACGATTCGGTTCAGAACCTGGAGCTCGTCCGCTGTCAGGTAGTTCTTGGCGATGGTGACGTCGTCTTTCCGCACAATGCCGCCGGGTCGCGTCGTCCGCAGCCC
>JAICYT010000026.1 GCA_025934075.1 Gemmatimonadaceae bacterium | reverse complement strand
CGTTGCCTGCGAGAAGATCATGTACCGAATCGCCAACGAAAATGGCGTTTTCGGGTGAGGCGTCGAGGCGGTGGAGCGCGATGCGAACAGGCTCCGGATCCGGCTTGTGCCTAATAGACGAGTCACAGCCCACAATCGTATCCATGAGTCTGGCAAGGCCAACATGGGCTAGGCCTCGGAGCGCGAGCGCCTCGGATTTGCTGGTGACGATCCCGATCGCGTGTCCGCGACTCTTGATCGTCTCGATGGTCTCGACGACGTCGGCGTAGCAGTGGGTGAGCCGATCATGGTGGATGACCTGATATTCACGATAGGCGGCGATCAATGCGGCGCAGTCGGCCTCGTCACGCGCGTAGCGGCGGAACATCGTGAAGAGCGGGATGCCGACTCCGGCCAGCCACTCTTCGTCGGGCGGGCACGTTCGGTCGAGCTTGTGGAAGGCGTGCCGCGCGGAATTGAGGATCAGCTCGATCGAATCGATGAGCGTTCCGTCGAGGTCAAAGAGGATGGTGGGAAGCGGCTGCGACGCGCGCTCCGTGGCGATCATGGCCATCCGTCAAGATAGCGGCTAGGATGTAGGCGATGACGAATCCGTTTCCCCCGGGCGCTCGCGGGCAACCTTCGCCTCTGAAGCGCGAGCTCAAAGCGTATCTCTTGAAGCTCGTCGTCGGCGTCGCCGTGCTCGATGCTGTAGCGATCGGATTGTATTACGGACTCCACATCGCCGATCGGCCGGTGAACACGCAGGAAGTGTTCATCGCGGTGTGGGTGGTGCTGACGCTCATCATCGTGACGACGATGATGAAGCGGATTCGCCAGGCGCGGCGGCGGCGGTAAGGGGGGAAGCAGATCCTTCGCTGCGCTCAGGATGACGGACGTACCAGAATGACGACGCGCGCAGGACGACAAAAAGCGAGGGTGCGCGTTAGCGCACCCTCGCCTTCAAACTGCCGGTCAAACAACGGGCGTGTTTAGCGACCGAGCTTTACGACGTTCTCAGCGGCCGGACCCTTGGCGCCCTGAACGATGTCGAACTCGACGCGCTCGCCTTCGGCGAGGGTCTTGAAGCCGCTGCCCTGAATGGCCGAGTGATGGACGAAGCAATCTTTCTGGCCGCCTTCGGGGGTGATGAAACCAAAGCCCTTGGCGTCGTTGAACCACTTTACCGTGCCGGTCGTACGCATTTCGATACTCCTAGAAAGTGTAATTTGTGTCGTCGGAGTAGCGGAACGCGCCGTACAAACCGACCCACAGTTGCTCGTGATGACCCTCACGCCGGGTACGTTCTTGGCAACCATCAGCGATTACCAGCGACGCGATACTAAAAAGGAGCCCCGCGAATGCGAAGGCCCCTTGTTCAACATCGGAACGTTTTCGCGCAATCCTGCGTGTGTCGCTCAACCAAGCTAATGAGTACCCGGCGAACGCGCAATACAAATTTGCACCATGACTCTACCAACCCGATTCGCGATCTGTTCCAGCGGGCGGGTCAGGCATAGTTTGGCCTTCCCATTTCTGAGCTTCGACGGAGGTCGAATGCCCGCGCGATCAGAGTTCGTCCCGGTGTTCCAGAGTCTACGCGAGATTCTCGCCGAATACGCGCCCAAGCTGAACGTGGTGCAGGATAAGCCCGACAACTATTACCTGGACACACACACCATCGGAGCCAATAAGAAGCCGATCGCCTTTGGCGGGGTCCGCATGGGCAAGGGCTATGTGAGCTACTACTTGATGCCCGTGTATGGGCCTCAGGTTCGTGACGGAATGTCGCCTGCATTGATGAAGCGGATGCAAGGCAAGGCGTGCTTCAACTTCACCGAAGTCGACCCTGCGCTGTTCAAGGAATTGAAGCAGGTCACGAAGCGTAGCTACCAATTTTGGCGAACGCTGGGCTGGGTGACCTGACGCATCGAACGGGAGACGCGACATGTCACGGGCATTCGTCAACGAAGACGCGGGGTCTGGAAGCCCGCTCAAACGCTACATCCTGCCGCCGCGGGACGATCCCTCGTTCGACGCCGCGGCGGCAGACCTCTTGTTGGAGGCGGCGCGCGAGGGCGACACAGCCAGTGCCGAGCAGGCGACAGGGTACTATTGGGGTGAGCCGAAACTGCGCGAACACGTCCGGCGTATTCTCGGTCGCGCCGAGAAGTCGGGTGACGATCGTCTCGAGCAGTTGGCGCGCCGTTTCCTTCGATAGATAAGGGCAAGGCAATGAGCCAGATCTTTCACATCGCACCGGCATCGGTCCGACCAATCTGGTTCATGATTCCGATTCTCATCCTGGTGATCGTGCTCGGGACGGGCGGCATCATCATCGGCGCGTCGCTACGCGGCGCGCGATCGACGACCTTCGAGCTCTCCCAGAAAGCGCTTCGGGTGCACGGCGACGTGTACGGTCGCACTATCCCGTCGAGTGAACTTCGGGTGGCCGACGCGGCGCGTGTCGACATCTCGCGCGGACCGTTCCGTTTGGTGGCCCGCACGGTCGGCACGGCTCTGCCCGGATATCGGTCCGGTTGGTTTCGTCTGGCGAATGGTGAAAAGGCGCTCGTCTACGTAACGGACCCGAGCCGCGTCGTCTACGTGCCGACGACTGACGGCTATTCGCTCCTGCTGAGCGTCGCCGAGACCGACCAATTCGTCGATCGGTTGCACGCGATGAAATCGGCGGGTGCGACTACCGGCGGTGCACCATGATCGCGACGATCGCGGTCATCGCGGAGCGTGCGGAGGTCCGGTCCGATGGAAAGCTGGATGTCGTCGGTGTCTACAATTGCCGGTTCACGCCGAACCTTCCGGCGAAGTTGGACGTGACGCTCGCCATCCGATTCGACATCGAGCCGCTCGACTATGGAGTGCATCAGCGCATCTCGGTGCACATCATGGATGAAGACGGCAACGAGATGGTGAATCTCAAGGCGACGCCGGTGACGTTCGAGTCGCCCCGGCGGGCCGAATTGCCGCTGGCGTACGATCTCATTCTGCCGTTGTCGGTCGGGTTTCCGAACGACGGGACGTGGACGTTCGACGTTCGCGTAAACGAGAAAGCGGTGGCGCGAGTGCCGTTGCGGGTCGAGCAGCGCTAGTGGTCAACCATTTTTTCCCTCAGGTTGTCCTACACAGCCAGTGAGCAACGGGAGCGACGAATGACTCGCGCGGAATGGTTCGACGCCATACGGCAGGATCTGGTCTATGGACTGCGGCAACTGCGTAAGAGCCCGGCGTTCACTGCCATTGCCATCATCACACTCGCGCTCGGCATTGGCGCCAACAGCGCGATTTTCAGCGTCGTCTATAGCGTTCTCTTACGTCCGCTCCCGTATGCGAATGCCGACCGCGTGTTCACATTTGCCCAGCAGAACGGCAGTGGGTCGATGTGCTGTCTTCCATACGGCAACTTCGACGTCTGGCGACGTGAGGCGACGAGCTTCGAGGCAATGGGTGCGACCACTGGGGGCGGACCGCTCACGCTGACCGGGCAAGGCGATCCGACACCGATACCAGTCGTGTATGCGTCGGCTGGGTACTGGAAGGCGATGTTCGTTCCGCCCGTGGCCGGTCGCTACTACACGGAGGCCGACGATCGTGAGGGAGCGGCAAATGTCGTCGTCATGTCCTACGCACTCTGGCAGAATCGATTCGGTGGTGACCGCGCGATCATTGGGCGAAGTGTCACACTGAACGGACGTCCATATGCGGTCGTCGCGGTTGCGTCGCCGCAGTATGTCTTGTATCCGCCGGCTGAGAAGATGTGGGTGCCGCTCGCTCCGCCGGCTTCGCGATTGACGGACTTCGCGGACCATGAACTGCGAGTATACGGGCTGCTGCGTCCAGGCGTCACGATTGGCTCGGCCGTGCGGCAGCTCACGCAGATCGACACGCGGTTGGCGCACGAGAATCCGCATTCGGGTTATGACGGCGGCGTAATTCCGACCTCGGTCGTCGACTTCATCGTCGGCCCGCATCGCATGCGTCTCTATATGCTGCTCGGCGCGGTCGCGCTCGTGTTACTGATCGCGTGTGCGAACATCGCGAGCTTGCTGTTGGCACGTGCGAACGTCCGCCGCGCCGAGATGGCGATTCGCGGCGCGCTCGGTGCGACGCGCGGAAGGATTGTGGCGCAGCTCATCATCGAGAGCTTGCTGCTCGGGCTCGGCGGCGGGTTGCTGGGCCTCGCCGTCGCGATGGCCGGAATGCGCTTCCTCGTGAGCAGCCCTGCTGGCATCCCACGGCTGCAGGATGCGACCCTCAACACGCCGGTGCTCGCGTTCACCCTCGCGATTGCCGTCGTGAGCTCGATTTTGTTCGGGCTGGCGCCGGCGATTCGCGTCGCGCGGCTCGATCTGCAACAAACTTTGCGCGACGGTGGACGCGACTCACGCGGCGCGGCGCGTGAGCGGCTTCGTCGCGTGCTCGTCGTGAGTGAGCTGTGCGTCGCGCAGATCCTTTTGATTGGCGCCGGATTGCTCATTCGCAGCTCGATCGCGCTGCAGAGTGTTCCGGCGGGATTCGATACGCGTAACTTGCTTGCCTTCAACCTGGACCTGCCGGCGTCGCGTTATAAAGAGACGGCGCGACAAGAAGCGGCGTTCCAACAAATCGAAAACGCGATCGCGGCGATCCCCGGAGTGAAATTGGTCGGGCGGACGCAAGCGGCACCGATTCGCCAATCGGGTTGGGATTGGACGGCGTTTCGAGAGGGCAGCGACGGCCACGACGACGGCGCCGTCGACTCGGACATGCGCAGCGCGACGCCCGACTACTTCAACGCACTCGGCCTGCGACTATTGCGTGGACGAACCTTCACGCGCGGCGACGTCGCCGATGGGCCGCCCGTCGCGATTGTCTCGCGCGGATTGGCCAAGCGCCTCTACGGCGACGCGGATCCGATTGGCCGCCGCATCAGCAACGGCAGCGCGACAAATCCACGATGGCGAGAGATCGTCGGCGTCGTGGACGACATGCACGCGAGCGGCCTGGGCAACGATCCGCCCCGAGAGCTCTACATGCCGAGCACGCAGTTCATCAACTCTGGCCAGACGATTCTCGTGCGCGGTGCTGTTCCGGTCATGAATCTCGTTCCAGCGATTCGCAAAGCGGTACTCGGCGTCGATCCGCTCCTCGCGTTGTCGAATGTATCGACGATCGAGCACGCGATCGACGATTCACAGGCGATGTCGCGATTCACGACGTGGCTGCTCGTGCTCCTCGGCGCCACCGGGCTGGTGCTCGCGGCGGTTGGCGTGTACGGCGTGATCGCGTACGTGGTCGCGCAGCGGACGCACGAGCTCGGCGTGCGCATGGCGCTCGGCGCCTCGGGCGGTGCCGTGCAATGGATGGTCGTGCGCCAAGGACTGACGCTCGCGGTCGCGGGCGTGGTACTCGGGGCTTTGGCCTCGCTGGCGGCGGCGAGAACGCTCCAGTCGATGGTCTTCGACATCACACCGCACGACCCGACGACGTTCGTCGTCGTCTCCGGCGTATTGGCGGTGGTCGCGGTCGTAGCGAGTTACGTACCGGCCCGCCGGGCAACGCGCATCGATCCGCTCGTGGCGCTCCGCGGAAGCTGAGCGGCTCGTCGCGGGGTAGCCTTTCGTGAACATGTGTGGTGGTCCATCTTCGTTGTTGTGAGCAATGCACGATGGATCACGACGCTGGTACTCGGCGTCATCATGTTCGCGATCGGGCTTTTTGTGGCGTTGCGGCCGCTCTGGTCGCATAACGCCGTATTTTTGGGCGCGCGGTGGCTCGACTTGACGTTCGCCATGGTGTTCATGCTTCGCGGCGTCATCAATGTTCGCACGGCGCGGGCTCGTCGAGAGCGGGCGCTGGCACAAGGGTAGCGAACAGGCGCCGCCATGCCGAGCTCACATGAGATGGAGCCCGAAAAAGCGCCATTGAGTGAGACGATCCGCGAGATCGTCATCACGTCGCTTGGCGAGTTCATTGACCGGGTGACGCCTGAGGAGCCCGATCGCGTGACGGGCCGGAGGCGCGACAGCGGAGTCTATCGCGGAGCGTCGGAGGCCCACGCACCGTTGCTGACGACGCTCGATCGGTTGGGAGGCATCAACCCGCCGCATACCAAGTCCGATCTCGAAGAACACGTGCTACGGAACTACATCCGTTACGCGCGCCCGCACGTTCGTTCGACTTCGACGAACGACTGGGAAGAGCTTTTTTCGGCACAGCATCATGGGGTGCCGACGCGATTGCTCGATTGGACCTACTCGCCGCTGGTCGCGGCGTTCTTTGCGTCGCGTCCGTCAGACGGTGAGGAATGTGCGCGAGCGGTGTGGCGGCTCGACTGGCAAAAGGTCCATGGTGTGTTTCGCTTTCCGTCGCTTGCGTTGCTGCCGCGCGATCTCGACACGCTGTTCGAGGCTGGCGGTCATGCGTCGCCGTGGCAGTTGTTCACGCGGGACCGCGACGCGTCGCCGTTCGCCTGTTTGGTCGAGCCGCCTTCGCTCGACGAACGCATTGCGGCGCAGGCGGCGGTGTTCACGATGTGCTCCGACAAGTGGCACGCTTTCGACGAATTCTTGCGAACGCACGGTCTCGCCGACGCCCTGACCAAGTACGTCATCCCGCCAACGGCGGTGTCGAAGATTCGTGACCAGCTGGACTTGGTTGGCGTCGATGAGCGGCGGCTGTTCCCCGATCTCGACGGCGTGGCGGCGGCGATTCGGCGATACTACGCCTAGTGTCGTACGATAAGGGTTTGTTGTCATCCTGAGTGCAGCGAAGGATCTGCTTTTGTGAACGCCGTTCCCACCGGCAGATCCTTCGTCGCTGCGCTCCTCAGGATGACAATCGATTTTGCAACTCACGATACATTTTCGACTCATGCCCGTCTCATCGCTCATGGCGTTCTTCAAACGAAAAGAAAAAGCGCCCGCAGAGGTTCAGCGTCTGGACTGGAAGCTGCTCGAGCGGGGAGCGATCGCACTGTATTACAAGGCGTCGGTGCTCTCGGGCGACATTGGCTGGTTTCGCCAGCACGGTTACACGATTCACGAGCTCGATGCCGGATCGTGGAGCGACGCCGGCGCATTCCACAGCGACGCGCAACGATTGCTGGGCTTTCCATCGTACTACTCGAAAAACTTGGCCTCATGGATCGAGAGCCTGGCCGAGCTTCCGGTGCCGGACGAGAGCGGTGCGCTCTTGGTCTTTCGGCGTTACGACGCATTTGCCCGGGCGCAGCCGCAATTCGCGCAGACGATTCTCGACAGCATCGAGTCGACGTCGCGGCGATTTCTACTCACCGGAAGGCGCCTGATCGCGCTCGTGCACTCGAACGACCCGCGGATTAGCTTCGAGCGGGTCGGTGCGTTGCCGGTCACCTGGAATCCGCGCGAATGGCTGGATTCCGATCGCACGCCTGGTCGTGCCGTCGAGGGCTAGCTTGAAAGCGCCAATCCGCCATCTTACAACTCATCAATCACTTCATCAGCCGAGGACAAATGCGTCACGGGTACATGTACAACGGCGCGTTCGAGCTGAACTTCGCGGGGCTGCGCCCCGGCACGATGACCTACAAGACGACCGACGGTGAGGAGCGGCCGTTGCCGTCATGGCCCGAAAAGGTCAACGGAGTTCGGGTGGGGTACATGGAAAAATCCGGCAAGAAATTCTATGCGGTGCGCGTGCAGTACGACGAGCATGACATCGTGCTCGAGAATCCGGTGGCGCTCGATCCGCTCCGGCATATGAACAACCGGCGGTTTTCTCCGCAGCCCATCGAAGTCACCGACGACGAAGCATCGGCATTGATCGACGACATCATTCGCGATAATCCGGACAAGCAACCCGAGCTCGCGATGCTGATCAACAAGATCAATCAGACTCGGCGCGCCGCACGGCCGAAAACCGCGTCGTAAGAGAACGCTCTACTTCGGCTGCGGCGTGGCGCCCACTAGCGATGGCGCCGTGCACTGTTCCCGTGCGACCCTCGGTGTCGGCCGCCTCGCCGGCGAAGAAGATCGTGCCGCGAAGCGGTCGCGCGAGCGCGGCGGGCGCATCGACGCCGCCGACGGTTTGGTAGCTATAGGCGCCGCGCGAGAAGGGATCGTGCTCCCAGTCGTGCAGCCACGAGGCTTCGACCATGCCGCGCATTCTTCGCAGTGGCAGGCCGAACTGCCGAGCGAGTGAATTGATCGCACGGTCCTCGATCTCCTCTTGGGCGAGTTGCGAGAGCGCGGCTGCACCGGGTCCGCCATGCCAGCCAACGAGGATCGGCGCCCGCACGGGGTACGTCGACCACCACACCGGAAAATCTTCGTCGTTCGTGTGAAAGAAGCTCAGCGTGTCGAGCCCTTCGATCTTCGCGTGCTTGGCGAACCACTCTGACGCCCAGAACGGCTCGCTGAATCTCAGAACAATTCGTACGACCGATCCCATCGCGAGGTGATCGAGCCCCGGTCGTTTGCTGCGCAGATCCGGATCGAACTCGATCGCGCCAACCTCGCCGACTGGTGCTTTGAGGACGCCGAGAGGAACGGCGACGATGGCCGCGCGAGCATCGACCGACGGGCGTGATCGACCATCCGGATGACGCAGCTCGATCGATACGTTGCCCGGCGCCCACCGCACGCGCGTTGCGACGGCGGACGTGCGGACTTGGTCGCCGAGTGATGCGGCGAGCCATTCCGCGACGCGGTCGTAGCCGTCGAGCACGCGACCGATGCGTCGTTCCCGGACGTCGCCGCGCGGACTCCCGCCCTCGGCGAGAGCTCGCTCGCTGACGCGCGCCGGGTCGGCAGCGTGAAAGCCTTCGACGTATTGAAGTGCGAGGCGACGATCGTGTGCGAGACGCCGGCCGCCGGGCTTCTTGGCGAGGAAACTCTCAAACGATCGATCGGGTGTTCGCTTCTTGTCGAGGCGGCGCATGACGCGATCGAGGCGCTCCCAGAAGTCATCGGCGGGCCGCAGCCGTTCGCCGAAGGATTGCCAGCGTCGTCCGCTAATGTCGACGGCCGCGAGTCCGGCATTTCGAACTATCTCGTCGAGCTCCGGGGCAGCGCCGTGGATGAATTCGGCACCCAGCTCGAGAGGGACCGGCGCGCCGGGGTCGCGATGCGTGAGGATGCGTCCGCCGATCCGGTCCCGTGCCTCGAGCACGACGATGCTCATGTTCTGATCGTGAAGTGCGCGTGCGGCTGCAAGGCCGGCGGCACCCGCTCCGATGATGGCGACGTCGACTGTGGCGCGTTTGAGCACGATTGCGGACGGAAGCGGGGTGGTCGAGCGAACGGTACGGCCCTGGGGAAATTTCGTTCCACGTCCGGTTGCGAGCGGCGCGCTTGGGTCGATCCGAGCGGCGCCTTCTCTCAGTGCCGAGTCTGTCCGGCTCTCCCGTAAAGCCATTCATTAGAGTAGATTAGAGAATCGGAAAGCCGCTCGTCTCACCCTCGACACCTGACAAATGGACGGCTCGACAGCCCTGTCGATCTATCGCGCCGAGAAGGCTCGGGCGCTACAAGAGCGACGTATTTCGCACGCGCAGCTCATGACCGAAGCCAAGGAAGCATTCGCTAAGATGTTGGCGGATGCGCAGTTGGCGCGCAAAGGCGGTCGCCCGCGAAACAACCCGAACGCGCCGCCGACGGCCGCCGCCGCCGCGGCGAAGGCCAAGGCCGCAGTGGTGGAGGCACCTGCCAAAAAGCCCGCGCCGGTCAAGTCCGTCGCCGTCGCCGCACCGAAGGCATCAAAACCCAAGGCGGCCCCGGCCAAGAAAGCCGCGCCTGCAAAAAAGCTTCGCGTGGTCGCGAAGCGCGCTCATCCTATTCGCGCCAAGTCGTCATCTGGCGCGAAGAAGGCCGCGAAGAAGGTCGCGCGTGCGCGGGTCAGCCGTCCTTCGCCCCGCAGCAAGACGGCGAAGAAGCGGTAAGACAATGACGGCCTGACCGAGTGCGCGTTCATCGCGTCGTCATCGGTCTCCTGGCAGGATTGATCGCTGGCAGCATCGTCGCTGCCTCATCCAACCCGACAACGCTCCGCGTTGTCGGGTTCGTTGCGCCGGTGGGAGAGCTCTGGGTCAACGCGATCCGGATGACGATCGTGCCGCTCGTCGTCTCGCTGCTGTTCGTTGCAGTCGCCGAACGTGAAACGAGCGAGGGCCTCGGGCGGATCGGTGCCGCTACGGTTGTCACGTTCTTCGGGCTGCTGATATTTGCGGCGATCGTTGCGTTGCTGTTGGGACCGCCTTTGATCGCCGACATGAAGCTCACGACACAAGCGGCAGCGGCGCTACGCTTCACAGCGACGGCCGAGGCCGGCCCGAACGCCGCGAAGGTCGGTCAGCTCGTTGGGCTTGGTGCGTGGGTGACGTCGCTCGTTCCGGCGAATGTCGTGAAGGCGGCAGCCGACGGCGCACTGCTGCCAGTGATCGTGTTCACGTTCTTGTTCGCGTTGGCGGCGAGACACATCGAGCAGTCGCTACGGAACGCGCTGGTCGCGTTCTTTGGTGCGCTCGCCAACGTGACGACGATGATCGTCGATTGGATCATTGCCTTGGCGCCAATTGGCGTGTTCGCGCTCGTGCTCGCGGCCGCGAGCAAGATGGGCGTCGCTCTCGCGGGCGCCATGGCGTACTACGTTCTCGCCATCTCGGCAGCATTGGTGCTGTTTGCGCTGCTGATGTATCCCATTGCGACGGTGTTCGGCCGCATTCCGCTTGGGTGGTTCACGCGCGGAGTGCTGCCCGCACAGGCGGTGGCGCTCAGCTCGAGTTCGTCGTTGGCGTCGTTGCCGGCGCTCGTCGAAGGCGGCAGGGCGCTCGGAATGTCGACGCCGATCACCGGGTTCGTCTTGCCGCTGTCAGTCTCGGTGTTCAAGGTGGCAACGCCGATCACGTGGCTGATTGGGACGCTTTTTCTGGCGAAGCTCTATGGCGTTGCCGTGAGCACGACGAGTCTGGTGACCTTCGCGATCACGGCGGTAGCTCTCAGTCTCACGATTCCGGGCGTGCCGCAAGGCGCGCAGCTCTTGCTCGCGCCATTGCTGGTGAGCTACGGAATTCCGCCGGAGGGTGTGGCGCTGTTGATCGCGGCGGACACCATTCCGGATCTCTTCGGAACGATGACCAATGTGACCGGTGATCTGGTCGTGGCGGCGGTCGTGGCACGGCAGGATGTTGCGGAGTTGGTAGACGAAGCCGCATCATCTTCAGATGCGTGACGGCGATTTTCGAGTTCGAGGCAAGGACATCTCGCGTGTCGAGGGGTTGAGCGACGCGGTTTTTGGTTTCGCGATCACCTTGTTGGCGATCTCGCTCGAGGTGCCGCAGACGTCCGGCGAAGTGCTGCATGCGCTTCGAGGCGTCGGGTCGTTCGCCATCACCTTCTTGATGTTATTCAGCATGTGGCGAACGCAGTTCACGTTCTTTCGCCGCTACGGAATCGAAGACAAAAAGATCGTGTGGCTCACCGGGGCTCTTCTGTTCGTGCTATTGCTCTTCATCTATCCGCTCAAGTTCATCACTGGCGTGATGTACGAAAGCCTGCTGGCACGTATTGGCCTCGGCCTCCCGGATTTTCATCGTAGCATCCCGTTTCCGGAAAGGGATATTGCCCCACTCTTCGCGGCCTACGGGTTTGGGTTTGCGACGGTGTTCGGGGTGTTTTCGCTCATGTACCGCCACGCGTATTCGCTGCGTGAGAGCCTTCAACTCAATGACGTCGAGGTCTTCGACACGCTCGAGGTGATCGGCTCTACCACCAAGGTCTGCCTCCTTGGTCTCGCGCTCGGCGTGACGTATTCGATCGCGGCAGTGTTTCCGGCGTACGCGGTCACGTTGCAAAATCTGGGGGCCGTACTCATGATGGCCGCGGTCTTCTTCGTGTTTCGTCAGCGAGGCAGCCATAAGAAACGCCGCCAGGCGATTCGCCAACAGTCCGCGATCGGAGGCGAGGCGTGAGGGCGCGCGGCGTTGTGCTTCTCGTGGCGCTGGCCTCATGCGAAAAGTCGAACGCACCCGCCGTTTCGAACACCTCAACCAAACCTGAGCAGGCTGCGGTTGCTGGTCCGGTTGATTCCAAGTGTCCGGCAACGGGAAAATGGGCCGAGTGTTCGGTGATGTACCGGTTGGAGCGGGCGGGGTTGGCGCCACGGATTGATTCGACGGCGACGCCGATGGAAAAAGAGCTGACCGGTCGGCCGTTGCTTTTGAAGATCGGATTGACCGCGAGTCTCGAGCTCTATCTCTATCCTGATTCCACGGCGCGCGTTGCCGACGCGAAAAAGCTCGACCGAACCAAGCTGCTCGGACCCGGCGCCGCGCTGACCATCAACCGCGAGCGGCTGTTGATCGAGAACGCGAATCTCATTGGTTTGTTCACCAGCATCAACGAGCATCAACGCGAGCGCGTTGCGGACGCATTGACCGCCGGTCCGCCGCAGGCATCAGCACCCTGACCCGACTCTCGACATCGATGACCGTATTCGCTCGTCGCATTGTCTTGGTCGGCGCAGCCACGCTCGGTGCGTCGGGGTGTTGGGCTTGGCCGTTCAGTCACGGGCCAGTGCGATTGAGCCAAGACCTGGCCGTGCCCGACAGCTTCGTCGTCGCGTTCGAGACGAGCCGCGGCCGCTTCGACGTCATGGCGCGAAAGCAATGGTCGCCGAACGGCGTCGATCGACTGTACACGCTCGTTCGAGCGCGCCACTACGATGACGCCAGATTCTTCCGTGTCGTGAAGGACTTTGTTGCGCAGTTCGGATTGGCGGGCGATCCGAAGGTCAACAACGCGTGGAAGATTCGCGGCATCGGCGACGAGCCGGTGCGCCACACGAACTCGCGAGGCACAATTGCCTATGCGCGCGGAGGTCCGGGCACGCGGTCCGTTCAGTTGTACATCAATCTGAAAGACAATCCGAGGCTCGACTCGCTGAACGGATTCGGCTTTCCGCCGATCGCCGAGGTGGTGACAGGATTGGCGGTCGTCGATTCGCTGTACTCCGGATACGGTGAAAGCACGCCCCGCACCGGTGCGCAACCGGGACGCTCGGGTCCCTCGCAAGACTCCATCGTGACGCAGGGCAACGCGTATCTCATTCGCGGTTGGCCGAAGCTCGACTACATCAAGACGGCGCGTGTGGTGCGGGAATGGCGTTAGCCGAAGCCGAAGAGCGCGTAGAGGCGCACAGCGCCGCGCTCAAGAAGGAGCTCGGGCTCCGCGATCTGGTGTTGCAACAGGTCGTCTTCGTCGTGGGAACGATCTGGGTGGGCACCGCGGCGAAACTCGGCCATGCGCAATTGATCTTCTGGCTCGCGGCGATGCTGTTTTTCTATTTGCCGCAGGCCGTCGTGGTGATCGATCTGTCCAAGCGGATGCCGCTCGAGGGCGGATTGTATCAGTGGGCGCGTCTTGGACTCGGCGAATTGATGGGATTCATGGTAGCCTGGAATCTCTGGATCTTCGCCGTTGTGCTGATCGCGACGATTGGCTTGGTGATCGGCACGAACTTGTCATATGCCGTGGGACCGAGCGGTTCGTGGATGGCGAGCAACAAGACATTCATCATGTTGTTGAACGCGTTCCTCCTCGCGGCATTGATGGGGCTCGCCGCGGTCGGGTTGGGCGTGAGCAAATGGCTGCACAACGCGGGCAGCGTGATGTTGATGTCGGCCTTTGCGGTGCTGATTGCCTTGCCATTTGTGCACATGGCTCGTGGCACTCTGCCGGACTACCACCCGTTCGCCGTGGCTGCACCGGCGCTCACGCTGTTCAGCTTGAACGTATTCGGTAAGATGGCGATGGGAGCGCTGAGCGGATTCGAGTACGTGGCGGTGCTGGCCGGTGAGACGAAGGACGCTGCGCGAACGATCGCGAAAGCGACGATGATCGCGGCGCCGATCATCGCGACGATGTTCATACTCGGGACGAGCGCCGTGCTCGCGTTCGTACCGGTAGACCAGATCGATCTCATCGGACCGATCCCGCAGGTGTTGCGCATCGGATTCGGCGCGTCGGGCGCAGGGGCGATGGCGGCGGCCGCCGCGATTCTGCTGATCTCGGGGCGGACGCTCGCGAACATGAGCATCGCGTTCACCGGAACCACGCGCATGCCAATGGTCGCGGGTTGGGACAACCTGCTGCCGAGGTGGTTCACCAAGTTGCATCCGCGCTATCGTACGCCAATCAACTCGATTCTGTTCGTCGGGTTGGTGGCATTGGCATTCGGTGCGGTGGGGATTGTCGGCGTGGGCCAGCAGGAAGCGTTTCAGTTACTGGAGAACGCGTCCGGAATTTTTTATGGGCTGACCTATCTCGTCATGTTCGCGATCCCGCTGATCGGACTGCGCGGCGTCGAGCCAAAGCCGTCACTGTTCTTGCGCGTCGCGGCGGCGTCGGGATTTGCGGTGACGCTGCTGTATGTCGTGCTGTCGATCTTTCCGATCGTGGACGTCGCGAGTTGGCTCAATTTCGCGGCGAAGATTTCCGGCGTCGTGATTTTCTTGAACCTCGTCGGCGCCGGATTGTTCGCCACGGCGCGTCGTCGTCGCATGCTCACGGCGGCGGCGTGAGGAGATCCGGAGTTGTGTGGCATCTCGCCATCACCGCGATTTTGCTGGCGGGCGTCGGCAGACTGGCGCGTGCACAGCAGCCGCGTCCGGACGCGGCGCGGTGCGATTCGATCGTGGCGGCCGCGCGCGTTGATTCTGTGCCCGTTGCCATTTTCCTCGCGGTGAGACGTGTGGATGGGCCGGCCCTTCCGGTGCTGCAGGCCGAGGACATCGGTGATTACATTCGTGCCGGTTTCCGGCCACCGTCGCCGTTTCGTCTGACCACGTTTGCCGGGCCGGCGCGAATGCGCGTGCTCCGCCCGGTGGCGTCGGATACGGTGCCCGATCTCCGGTCGCCGATGATCACCGGCGTCTATCGCTTTACGGCGACGAAGGACGTGATGCCGATCAAGCCGATTGTCATTCGCGCTTCGCTGATTCCAGGATTCGATTCGGCGGCGATCGCGGCGATTGCCGAGATGAGTAAGGTGCACGAGGTCCTCATGCCGCCCGCCGGCGAAGATTCGATGCGTATCGACGTGCGGTTGTCGACGGACTCGACGGCCGACGGGCGTCGAATGATCGCGGCGAGGTTTCCGCGCATGCCAGTCGTCGATGCGGTGCCGAAGCGCGACAATCCGCCGCCGGAATTCCCGGAAGACGAGAAGGCTGACAGTGTGACGAGCGGCGAGGTCGTGCTTCGCCTGGTGGTCGATCGGACCGGCGAGCCTGATCTGGCGACGATCGAACTCGTGCGTGCGACGTCGTTGAGCTTTGCCCGGTCTGCGATCATGGCGCTTCCGTCGCAGCGATTCGACCCGGCGACGATTCGCGGATGTGCGGTGGCGCAGGCGATTGATTATTCGTTCAGTTTCGTGCTACCGAACCATTGACGGCTCTGTCCGAGTGACGTCGATTACCGCGCGCATTCGTTGCGGTCGACGCTCGGTATTCACACTCACACCATCACACTGACGCTATGTCTCATGCACCGCTCCCGCTCATTCACCGAGGCTTCGGTGAAACTCAGCGGCGCGACGCATGGTGGCTCCAGCCACTTGTCGTCTTCACGATCCTCGGCGGCTTCGTCGTCTATGCGACGTGGGCCGCATTCCAGAACGCGCATTACACGTTCGGGCCGTACTTGTCGCCGTTCTATTCGCCGGAGCTGTGGGGCGACCCGCGGACCGCGTGGTTCGGCGCGAAGCCTGGATGGTGGCCGGGGCTGTTACCGTTCTCGCCGGCGTTGATCATCCTGCCGTTTCCCGGGCTGTTCCGAGTCACCTGCTATTACTATCGCGGCGCGTACTACAAAGCCTTCTGGGCTGATCCGCCAAGCTGCGCGGTTGGCGAGCCGCGAAAGAGCTATTGGGGCGAGCGGACGTTTCCGCTCATCGTGCAGAACATCCATCGCTACTTCATGTATGTGGCGTTGCTGTTCCTGATCTTTCTGGCGCACGACGTATGGAAGGCGCTCTGGTTCGATGATGGCGCGGGCGGCAAGCACTTCGGCATCGGCGTGGGGACGTTGGTATTGGCGCTCAACGTCGTGCTGCTGACCTGCTACACGCTCGGCTGTCACTCGCTGCGGCATGTCGTCGGCGGATTTCTCGACCAGCTTTCGCGTCACCCGGTCCGCAAGAAGGCGTACGATTGCTCGAGCTGTCTCAATCGTTGGCACATGAAGTGGGCGTGGATGAGTCTCATCGGCGTGGCTTTCGCTGATTTGTACGTGCGGATGTGCTCGATGGGGATTTGGCACGATTGGAGAATCCTATGAGGCACGCTGCGACGCACGTCGTGGAGCACGACGCACGATGACGGAATACCAAACGATCGAGCACGATGTGTTGGTGATCGGTGCTGGCGGAGCTGGATTGCGCGCGGCGATCGAGGCAGCGTCGCAAGGAGTCAGCGTCGGCCTCGTGTGCAAATCGCTACTCGGCAAAGCGCACACCGTGATGGCCGAAGGCGGGATGGCGGCCGCGATGGGCAACGTCGACGATCGCGACAACTGGCGCGTTCACTTCGCCGACACGATGCGCGGCGGACAGTACATCAACAATTGGCGCATGGCCGAGCTGCACGCGCAGGAAGCGCCGGCCCGGGTGAAGGAGCTCGAAGCGTGGGGCGCACTGTTCGATCGGACTCCCGACGGACGAATTCTTCAGCGCAACTTCGGTGGACATCGGTATCCGCGACTGGCGCACGTTGGTGATCGCACAGGCCTCGAGTTGATTCGTACGCTGCAGGATCACGGCATCCATCAAGGGCTCGACGTCCACATGGAGGTCACGATCCTGACACTACTCAAGGACGGCGATCGCATCGCGGGCGCATTCGCCTACGACCGCGAGCGCGGTCGTTTTCGTTTGTTCAAGGCGAAGGCAGTCGTGTTGGCGACGGGCGGAGTTGGGCGCGCGTTCAAGATCACATCGAATAGCTGGGAGTACACGGGCGACGGCCACTCGCTGGCGTATCACGCCGGGGCAGCGCTGCAAGACATGGAGTTTGTCCAGTTCCATCCGACGGGAATGATCTGGCCGCCGAGTGTGCGCGGCCTCCTCGTGACGGAAGGAGTGCGCGGCGAAGGAGGCGTGTTGAAGAATCGTGATGGTAAGCGATTCATGTTCGAGAACATTCCGGACAACTACAAGGCGCAGACGGCCGACAACCCGGAAGAAGGGTGGAGATACACGCAAGGCGACAAGAACTCACGACGTCCGCCGGAGCTACTCACTCGCGACCACGTCGCGCGCATGATCGTGAGTGAGGTGCGCGCTGGTCGCGGCTCGCCGCACGGTGGAGTGTTCCTCGACATTTCGTGGATCAAAGAGAAACTTCCGAACGCCGAGGAGCACATCAAGCGGAAGCTGCCGAGCATGTATCATCAGTTCATGCAGTTGGCGGGGATCGACATCACGAAGGAGCCGATGGAGATCGGGCCGACGACGCACTACATCATGGGCGGAATTCGCGTCGAGGGCGACACGCAGATGTCGACGGTGCCAGGACTGTTTGCGTGCGGCGAGTGCGCCGCGGGTCTGCACGGCGCGAATCGGCTCGGCGGCAACTCGTTGTCGGATCTCATCGTGTTCGGCAAGCGGGCGGGCGAACACGCCGCCGCGTTCGCCAAGTCGAACGGAAGTGTCTCGATCGACGCGCAGCAGGTGGACGCGTCGGCGCGTGGCGCGCTCGCGCCGTTCGAGCGCGATGGTGGCGAAGGTCCGTATCAAGTGCAGGAGTCATTGCAGGAGACGATGCAGGACAACGTCGGTATCGTGCGTGCGCAGCCGGAGATGGAGCACGCCTTGCAGGAAATCGGAAAGCTCAGGCAGCGTGCGGCGCGCGTCGGCGTGAAAGGCAATCGCGAGTACAATCCTGGCTGGCACACCGCGCTCGATTTGAACAATCTGCTCACCGTATCGGAAGCGATTGCTCGCAGCGCGATCGAACGAAAAGAAAGTCGCGGCGGTCATTTCCGCGATGACTATCCTGATAAGGACCCTGCGTACGCGACCTTCAACTTTCTCGTGCGAAAAGACGGCAAATCCGGAGAGATGCAGATCGCTCGCGAACCGATTCCGCCGATGCCCGCGCATCTCGCGGCGATCATCGAGGAGATGAAATAATGGCGACTGCTCCGGCGACCGACGTCAAAGGCCAAGACGCATACACCGCGGCGCAAGCGCAACAAGACGCGGCCGCGCACCATGCGACGCGTTCATTCAAGATCTGGCGCGGCGAAGCAGGGAAGGGTGAGTTCGTCGAGTACAAGCAAGACGTCGTCGAAGGAATGGTTGTGCTCGACGCGGTGCATGAGATCCAAGCGACGCAAGCCAACGACCTCGCCGTCCGCTGGAACTGCAAGGCCGGAAAATGCGGCTCATGCTCGGCCGAGATCAACGGGATGCCGAAGCTCATGTGCATGACGAGACTCGCCGATCTCGAGGCCGACAAGCCCGTGACCGTCGAGCCGATGCGCGCATTCCCGCACGTGCGCGACCTCGTGACGGATGTCTCGTGGAACTACCGCGTGAAAACGCAGATTCAGAAATTCCAACCGCGCGCGCCAGACGCGCCAGACGGCACATGGCGCATGCAGCAGGAAGACATCGATCGCGTTCAGGAATTTCGGAAATGCATTGAATGCTTCTTGTGTCAGGACGTCTGCCACGTCTTGCGCGACCACCACAAGCACGAAGAATTCATTGGGCCGCGCTTTCTCGTGTACGCGGCTGCGCTCGAGATGCATCCGCTCGACACAGCCGATCGGGTTCCGGAGCTCCGGCAGGCGCACGGCATCGGCTACTGCAACATCACCAAGTGCTGTACGAAGGTCTGCCCGGAGCACATCACGATCACGGACAACGCGATCATTCCTCTCAAGGAGCGAGTGGTCGACGAGTTCTTCGATCCGATTGGGAAGCTGGTGAAGATCTACAGTCGCAGGAAGCGCAAATGAACCTGAAGCCGATCACCCGCGAAGGTATTCCGGCCGCGCTCGAGAAAGCCGAGCGGTATCGCCTGCTCAACGACTCGGCGGCGGCCGAGAGTATCTGTATGGATGTGCTGGAAGTCGATCCGGTGAATCAGGAAGCGGTCGTCTCGTTACTTCTCTCGATCACCGATCAATTCGTCGAAGAGTTGAGCGACGGAGTTCGGCGGGCCCGCGAGCTCCTGCCGCGAATCACCGATGACTATGAGCGAGCGTATTACGCTGGGATCATTTGCGAGCGACGCGCCCGCGCCCAGCTGCATCGCGGCACGCTCGGCTCCGCGGAGGTTGCGGTGGAGTGGTTTCGCGAAGCGTTGACCTGGTACGAGAAGGCGGAGGAGATGCGTCCGCCAGGCAACGACGAATCGATTCTCCGCTGGAACATGTGCGTGCGACTGTTGGGACGGCACGAGCGGCTGCATGTGCCCGGCGAGTACGAGCCCGTGCTCGGCGAATAGGAAGCACCGCCGCCTTACGCTACGGCCTCATCAAAGAAGTGAGGCAGCTCGATCTCTAGCGGTTCAGCCATTCCTTCCGGGCGCCATGTGACGCGTCGACTGAGGACGTCCCCGGGATCATCACGGTCGCGCCAGCGCGAGACGTTACGTGCGTCCGGATTCACGACCCAATACTCCGCGACGCCGGAGTGCAGATAGAGCTCGCGTTTTACCTGATAATCGAGATGTGGATTGCCCGGGGACTCTACTTCGACCGCCAACAACAAGTCGGTTAGGTCGTAGGGATATGTCGGCCGTTTGCCGCCGGCGAGCCGAACGACGAATACGTCCGGCTGGACGCGGTTGCGCATGCGGTCACCGCGTCGGACGTCGGCCGGAGAGACGAGTACACGGCCGACCGGCGACTTGCCAAGGTATGTCTTTAACAGCGAGTGCAGGTGACCGACAACGAGCTGGTGAACTTCGCGCGGGGCGGGCGTCACAAATAGCTCGCCATCGATGATCTCGTAACGCTGGCCGTCGTCGGGCAACGCATCGAGCATCTCGACAGTCCATTCCGCTTGTGTGACGGGCATGGCCATAGGTTAGGCCCCTCGAGAGGATGGACGCAAGCAGGCACGGCAAAACATGCGATCCTGGGACTGCCTATTCATTACCGCTAGCACTCAGTGGCAATCAATCGACTGCTCGCGTCCAGATCGCGTCGATCAGAACGCGACCGCCCTCGGCCGGTACGGCGCTTCGAGTGCTTCGATCTCGCTCGCACTGAGCGTGATGTCGAGCGCACCGATGGCGTCCTCGAGGTGAATGAGTTTCGTCGCGCCGATGATCGGAGCGGTGACGCCGCGCTTTGACAACAACCACGCGAGTGAGACCTGCGCCATTGGCACTCCGCGATCGCTCGCGATCCGCTCGACGACGTCGACGATCTCCCAATCGGCCGACGCATAGAGTCGATCGGCGTGCGGATCATTCACCGATCGCGTCGTCGTGCCCTTTGATTTGTCGCGCGGACGCGTGAGCAAACCGCGCGCGAGCGGCGACCACGGAATGATTCCTAATCCTTCGGCGCTGCAGAGAGGAATTGTTTCTCGCTCTTCTTCGCGGTAGAGCAAGTTGTATTGCGGTTGCACGGTGACGAACCGCGCCCAGTCATTGCGCTCGGAGATGCTGAGCGCCTGCATGAGCTCCCAGGCATATCCGGAGCTCGCTCCGATGTAGCGCACCTTGCCCTGATGCACGAGATGATCGAGCGCGGCCAGCGTCTCTTCGAGTGGCGTCGTCGGGTCGTAGCGGTGAATCTGATAAAGATCGATCGTGTCGATGCCGAGTCGGCGCAGGCTTGCTTCGCACGCTTGTACGACGTGCTTGCGCGATAGCCCGCGCATGTTCGGGCGATCGCTCATCGGGTAGAATACCTTCGTGGCGATGACTGTCTCGTCGAGGTTGGTCATCGCACGCAACGCACGGCCGGTCACCTCTTCACTCACGCCGAGCGAATACATGTCGGCAGTGTCGAAGAAGTTGATGCCCTTCTCGACGGCAAGCTTGAAGAACGGCTGCGCCGCCGCTTCGTCGAGCACCCACGGTCGCCATTTCGGATTGCCGTAGCTCATGCAGCCAAGGCAGATGCGGGAGACTGTGGTTCCGGTGGTGCCGAGCGTCGTGTATTGCATGGCAGAGTCGCGGGAGAGTGCGGTGCGCTGCGATCCGCAAAAGCTAACGCGACTCGGGACTATGAGCACACAGTGAAGAGGATCACCGCGATGACTTCGGCCCCGCTGGGGTTGCGGCGCTCGACCGGTCGGGCGTTCAGCTCACCGAACGTGGCAATCGAGCGCAGCCAGGCTTCGTCGGGAAGCTCGGCGCGAACGAGCATCTCGAGAATTCGCTCGGCGCCTTCGGCCAGTGGGGCCGTCGCGACGGAGCGTGCCGTCTCGGCGAGCGGCGAGAGCAGTGCACGTCGGTGTCTCGGCGCTCTCGCGAGCGCGCGAGCAACGCGGACGAGCGTCGCGCGTCGGAGCCGAGCGGCGGCCGCGGCTTGGAGGTCGATCGTCGACGCACCGCGGCGCGCGGCCAACCATTGCTGTATCTGATGGAGCGCGCTGGAGGCGGCTTCGGGCGCGAAGTTCGCTTCTCGCGCACCCGCTGCGGCCAGTGCACGCGCGACAGATTCGGCAGCCGTCGTGATGCCGGCTCCGACCTTCGCGATAAGGTGTGGACCGGTGTCGTCTCGGATCACGGCGACGAATCCCGACGTCTCCGCGGTAGCCGCCGCGACGATTGGCTCGCTCGGGTCTGTTCGCGCGACAACGGACGATGACGCCAGCCAATCGCGCAGCATGGCGTGTGCGGCACCAGCTTGCTCGGCGAGGCTGGACTGCGGTGCAGCCACGCCAATCGACGACGGCAGGATTCGCCCGGCGATGCCAACCGTTCGCTGCGCAACGCTGAGCTTCTCCCGGAGACGCTCCTCGATGCGAAGCAGCCGATCCGCCGCGATCGGCGGCGCGACGACGTAGACAGTAACCGCGGCGTGATCGGAGCCGAGTCGTCGAGCGCGACCGACGCGCTGATCGAGCCGCGCTGGATTCCACGGCAGGTCGAGATGAACGATGACCGACGCGCGCTGCAAGTTCAATCCTTCGCTCAACAAGTCTGTCGTAATGAGGAGGTCAATGCGGTTCGCGGGACCGACCTCGACCGCGCTGCCTGGAGTGAATTGCGCCAGCACCGCGTCGCGCGGTACGCGACCACTCGAAATGCGAGCACCGTTCGCAGTGAGCGCGGCGACACCCGCATCGCGCGCCAATCTCGATCGCAGGGCATTCACCGTCTCGGCGTAATGACAGAACGCGATGATCCGCTCTCTTGGGTGCGCCGCCCGAATGCGGCGAAGGACTTCGGCGCGTTCATCGTCCGGATCGGCCGAGCTGCGCAGCCGGTGCAACAGCGTCGCGATCGCCGCGACGTGTCGATCGAGCGTCATCGTGAGCACGGCGTTGTCGGTGTCAGCAGCGGTCGCATCCGCGGTTACAAGCTCCGGGAAGGCGAGTTGCATCGCGTCGCCCGCATGCGTCCACGCAGACAGCTCGGCGCGAGTTGGCTGACGACCCGCATCGAGCGCACTGAGGAGCGCGAGACCGCGCACACGTCGTCGCTCGAGTGCCGCGACGAGTGCGGCGCGGCTCGATGTCCATTGATGGACGAGTCCATAGGTCAACAGGGCAACGACGATCGTTTCGTCTTTCGCGGGGATCGGCGGCGGAAGTGCGAGTAGCTCGTCGAGACAGTCATCAGCCGTGGGGAGAATGACGCGGTGCGGACCGTCGAGACGGGGCACGCCGCGCATATCGGCCGACGCTCCACGAACGACGTGACCGGCCAGCTCCTCGTCGCTCATCTGCCACGCACGGCGTCCAACAAACAGAGCCAGTTGCGCCGCCAAATCTCGCCGACGATTCTGCACCGGCGTCGCCGTCAGGAGCAGCACCTGCGCCCGGCGGCAGAGATCGGCGAGCGCCGCGTAACGTCGCGTCAACGGGGAACGCAATCGATGCGCTTCGTCGACGATCACGAAGGTCGTTCGCGCCGGTAGGGTGAGGCCACGGCTCAGCGCCTCGTGGGTTACAATGGTCGCGGAGACGCCGCATCGATCGAGCGCGTCGTGCCACATGTCGCGTAGGGCGGCCGGCATCGCAATTACGATTGGCCGCCCGGAGCGTGCCGCCACCGCGAGAGCAGCGTACGTCTTGCCCAAACCCACCGGCTCGGCGAGCAGCGCACCACCATTGGCGGCGATCAACGTCGTGAGACGGGCGACCGCGGCGCGCTGATGCGGACGAAGCGTAATCTCTCCGATGCGATCGACGGCGGTCGCGTCGTCGCCGAGCATTGTGTGAGCGATGACGGAACGAACGGTCGCAAGCGACGCCGGCGCGATCACAGCTTTCATGGCGCACTCACACGGCGGCCCAGGCAACAAGCGGTGCAACGTCGTCGGCGGCGAGCCGGTATGCGGCGAGCGAAGCGTCGAGCAATTCGATTTCAGTCGGGCGCTCGCCTGATCGCGCCCGTTCGCCGATGGGAGCGAGAACGTCGCGAGCCCGGTCCCAATCGCTTGGCATCGGAAGGAGCGCCATCGTCCAGCCGAAATATCTGCGATATCCGCCGCGCGCCGGCTCGGCTACGGCGTTCAGCCATGCGCGCGCGACCGGGCCATTGAGAAGGGCGGCGAGCGCGTGCGCGTCGGCCGCGCTCTGACAGCGCGTGACGTAACAGCTATTGAGTGGGACCGTTCGGTCGCCCGCATCGATGACGGAAGCTCGTGGCTCGCGACCGACATCGCCCCAAATCACACGCGGTCGGTCGAAGCGAGCGCTCTCGGTGCGAAACACACTCCACCACCGTTGACCGCCGCATGCGTCGGTGCGCGCGGTGAGTTGGCGCCGCCAACGAGATAGCCATTTGGCGGCGTGCGGGGGCAATTGCGCGAGTGGTGCGCCGAGCGCGTCATGAGTCCAGATGATCGATTCATTGGTTGCCGGTGGCTGCCATCGTCGGAGTCGCTCGCCACGCAGCAACGGCCGAACGAGCGACCGTTCCACCGTGACGCGCCTCCCGTCCGACGTGAGCACCTCGGCGACGTCGTCATCGACGTCGAGCAACTCGACAACGAACGCATCGTTGCAACCACATTTGACACCCAGGTATGGTCGGCCGATCACCGTTTGCGCGAGCGGAGTTCCCGCGGCGCGCAGGCGGTCGAATGCGCGACGTGCCTGACGGGGAAGAAGGATCCATGGCGAGCCCGGGCTGCCGTCGAACGCGAGCTTTTCACGGCTCGTTTGCCAAGCGAGCAACTCGCGCCCCCGATGATGCACGGCGACGTCGATGCACTCAGAGGTACGAGGCGGGCCGCCGCGTTGCGCGACGAGCAACGACGGATAGACCGCGGCGTCGAACGCAGTCGGTGCTTCCGACAAATCTTCGACTCGGCGCAGTCGTGTCTCGGCATCGATAAAGCGACGCACACCGCCGCCGGCGAGTGAACGCCAGAGCTTCACGGGAAGGAGCAGCGACAAGGCGCCGGATGGCGCGAGCAGCCGAACAGATCGCTCCACGAAAAGTGCGGCGACGTCCACTTGTCCGGCGAAGCCCGCCCCGGCACCCGCGGTGATGGCGCCGGGCGACCAACTGGCGAGACGCGCGACCTCGTAGTCGCGCCGAAACGCGACGCGATCCGTGATCGCGATGCGATGCAAGCGCACCCACGGTGGGTTGCCGACGACAACATTGAATCCGCCGCGCGCGGCGACGTCGGCGAAATAGACAGGGAATGAGAAGGGAAGTGCACCGCCCGCCGCTATTCGTCGCTGCATCGCGCGGAAAGACGCCGAACGCCGCTTCAGCGCGAGTGCCGCAACCCGCGCATCTCGTGCCGCACGATATCGCTCGCCGAACAGATCACGTCCTCGTTGCGCGATGACCAAGTCGCGACGTCGAGCGCCGATCAGCAAAATCTCGTTGTCGATCGCGGACAAGGCACGTTCGCGCTCCGCGCGCGCGAGCTGGCCGGACAGCGTTTCCTTCCGAACGCCGCTCGCGTTCGCGTAACGCTCACGCAGGCGACGGATCGATGCCGCATCGCGCGCGTGAATCTCGACGTCGCCGAACGCGCGACCGGCGAGCGCATCGCCCGCGCGAATGTTGCGGTCCAGATTCGGCAGCGGAACGATCGCGCTCGGATCTTCCTCGTTGCTCTCGATGACGACCGAGAGCCACAGACGCAGCTGACACAACCAGACCGCCGTCGGGTTGATGTCGACGCCGAAGATCGAGCGGGTCAATACTTCGCGGCGAACGGTGCTCAGGTCTCGCGTGTCTCCCAGACGAATGGAGAGAGCTGCCACGCGCTCGAGGAGGTGCACGAGAAACGCGCCGGAGCCACACGCTGGATCGAGGATCGAGAGATCGCGCACCTGTGCGCGAGTCGACGCGCGTTGACTCGCGGACAATGACTCCGCCTCCATCAATCGTACGACGCTGGCGCCGAGCGCGGTCTCGAGTCCCGAGTCGGCAACTCGCTCGACGAGCGAGAAGGGTGTGAAGAATGCGCCGGTGCGGCGACGCTCCTCGGTCACCATGAGTGACTCGAACGCGCGACCCAGCATCTCGGGGTCGACGGCCGCCTCGCTCCAGCTCGTGGTCTCCTCGCGAGCGGTGAAGCGATATTGCGCGAATAGGTCGTAGATCAGCGAGCCGTACGCGTCGTCCGAGAACGTCATCCCGCGCCAGCGTCGCTCGAGTTGAGTTCGCGCGAACAAGCCACCGTTCAAGAATGGAATCCGACCGAACGCTCGCGCCGCCGGCGCTCGGCGACGCATCGGCGTGTTCAGCGTCCCAAAAAAGAGCGGGCGAAGCACGCGATCGTGAAAGCGCTTTCCACCATTCATGCATCGATCGAATTGGTGCGACAGAAACGTTCGATCCTCGTCGAGCCATCCCTTTGCTTCGAGAAACGACAGGAACAACAAACGAGATGTGTTGAGTAGGGCGATTTCAGAACGTGCTTGAGCGGGTCCAACCGAGGAGGAATTCGCGATCGCGGTGACGGCGCGCTCGAGCGCGCGATAGAATCGAATCGTCAGCGCACCGCGCCCGAGGATCTCGACCCAGCGCGCGTGTGTCAGGAGATCGTGATCGCCAACGACCGATGCCAACGCGCGGAGCGTCTCGCCATCACTGTCGATGAGACGCGTGCGGTTGGCAATCAGCGCAGCCACGCGCGGCGGCCTACGATCGCCGGGCCACGCAACGACCGCGAGCTCGCCGCTTTCTGGTTGCGTCGCGATGACGATCCACGGCACGTGTGGAGCGCGCGTCGCCAACCGCCCGGCGACTCTCGTCAACGCGTCGCGAAGTACAACGTCGCGGCCGACGACGAGCATGAGTGCGCGAATCGCGCCCGTGCCGGCCGCGACGTGTGCCTCGACCACTGGATCATCCAAACCCAACGCGTGTCGCGTCTCGCGATCCAGCGGTGATGGAATGCCGGCGCAGCCGAGCGCCGCGGCGATCGGCGTCAGCGACTCGATTGAATCGGCAGCGGCCAGTAGGTCGGCGGCATCGCGTAAGGTTCGCACGCCGCGATGCTATCGGCGTGGCGCGTGACAACCGCGACCACTCGATTGCGCCCGTCGTCAATCGGTCGCTCACCCCCTGAATAAGCGTTGCCGAGTGCCGTCCGCAGGATAATTTGAACAGATGCGAAAGGTTCTGGTTGTCTTGACCGCGTTGCTGTTCGCGCCGTTGACCGGCGCCGCGTTTGGCCAAAACGCGCCGGTCCCTGGCTCGATCACTGGAGTTGTGGTCGATGAATTGGGGCGCCCGATCGTCGACGCCGACGTCCACGCGTTCCCTGGATCAGTTCACGCACGCACGGATTCTACCGGCCACTTCATCCTCGCCAAACTTGGCTCCGAATTCTATCACGTTCGTGCGCGGCACCTCGGATTCACGTCGACCGAGATTACGACCGACCTGGCGAAGAACGGTCACGTCGATCTCAAGTTCGAGCTGAAAGCACGACCCGCGATGTTGGACAGTGTCATCATCGAGGCAGACGGAAAGTGTCCGCCGGTGTCGTACGGCGGATTCAATTGTCGGCGGCGCTCGGGCAAAGGCGTCTACATGACCGATGACGACATCGGCGACAAAGGCGCGATCGAGCTCGGCGACATCTTCGACGGCGTTCCCGGTTTCCGCACCGAGATACGATTCACGCCGTATGGTCGCAGACCAGTGCCGATCGCGACGCGCGGAAATCGGTGTCTCAACGCGGTCGTGAACGGCAGACCAGTCAGCCTGACGAATCCGCTGCCGCGCTACGCCAACGAGTTGATCGCGATCGAGATCTATTCAGTCCCGAGCGAAGTACCGCCCGAATATCAGCGCTACATCTGGATGGGCAGCGCACGACAAAGCTCGGCGATCATTGGACGGGCGACGCCGGACGAAAGCTGCTCGGTCGTCGTCTATTGGACGTCGTACTAGCGCGGCTGCTTCGCAGCGAATCAGGTCGAGATGTACGTTCGATCTTTCCACTCGACGCGCTGCCCGCGAATCACCGCGCCGACCGCGATGTAGAGCAGTGTCGCGAGCCCCAATGGATACAGCAGGCCATAGAACACCGATTCGCCCATGAACCGGTAGATAGCCGCCCAGAACAACAATGAGATGGCGACCACGGTGGCCGACCACACGAGCCACGCTGACGCCAGCGCGCCCGTGGCGGCGATCAGCAGCACGATCGGAGGCACGAGTCCGACAATCGGCAGCGCGACCAGCAAGACGGGAAACGTGGCGCGGCCCATTCGTCCGCCAAGGGCGGCGTGTCGGCCGCCGGCGTAGATGTTCTTTCGCCACCCTTCGATCAGCTCACGCAGCGACGCATACATATGCGTCGAGAACTGATGCAGCGCGAGCACGAGCGCGACTCGTCGTCCGGAACGAAAGAACTCTTGGGCGAGTGCCATGTCTTCGGCGACACGATCGCGAACGAGAGCGTGTCCGCCGAGTGATTCGTAGGCGTCGCGTCGAACGAGGATGAACTGGCCGTTGGCGATCACGTCTTCCGGTCGCCGCGCGTTACTCACGTGCTCCGTGCCGCCGTAGCGAATGGAGAGCAGCGCGAACATCTGCGGTTGAATGATGCGTTCCCAAAAACTGTGCATCTCTTGATGCCCCGCGACGCTGAGGAGACTCGCATCGCGATCGCGGAGTGCGTTGACGGCGCGCGAAAGTAGATCGGGCGCGTGTCGCGTGTCGGCATCGGTAAACACGAGGAGCTGGCCGCGCGCCCCGCGCGCGCCGGTGGCGCATGCCCACTGTTTGCCGAACCAGCCTGCTGGAAGGTCCGGCGCATCGATGACGACGAGACGCGAATCGTGGGCGGCGATCGCCCGAGCGATGGAGCCGGTTGCGTCGGTGGAATGATCGTCGACCACGATGACTTCGAGCGATGGGTATGTCGACGCGAGTACCGAGCGCACGCATCGCTCGATGTTGCGCGCCTCGTTGCGGGCCGGGATGATCACCGAAACCAGCGGCGCGCGGTCCGGCGGATCGCTCGGGAGAT
>JAICYT010000253.1 GCA_025934075.1 Gemmatimonadaceae bacterium | reverse complement strand
GTGCGCGTGATGCAAGATGTAACGTTAGAACGCCTCGCCGATATCGAGCCTGTCGAAGCAGATCTCAGCCGCAAGCAACTGCGAGTGGCCGAGATCGACCTTCGTTACCGTGACCAAGTCATCGCCAGACTTCAATGATTGCTCTTCGCCGCGGCGCGTCGCGCCTTCGCTCGGAATTCTGCCGATTAGAGATTCGATGACTATTCCTCACTGCGGCGCTTCGCGCCTTCGCTCGGAATTCTGCCGATTAGAGATTCGATGATTATTCCTCACTGCGGCGCTTCGCGCCTTCGCTCGGAATTCTGCCGATTAGAGATCCTATGAATCCGGAACGTATCGTCGCAGGACTCGACATCGGGTCGGCGAAGACGACCGCCATCATCGCCGAAGTCGAAGGCGATCTGCCGAAACACCCAACGATCAAGATCCTGGGCGTCGGCCAAGCGCGCACGACGGGCATGCGGCGCGGTGTCGTATCGGATATCGAAGAGACGACGCGCTCGATTCGCAAAGCGATGCAGGACGCCGAGCGTATGGCGGGCGCGCAGGTGCAGGAGGTCTACGCGGGGATCGCGGGCGAGCACGTGCAAGCGATGACGAGCAAAGGCATCGTCGCCGTCAGTCACGACGAGATCAACAAGTCCGACGTCGATCGCGCAAATGAAGTTGCGCGCGCCCAAGCGATTCCGCAGGATCGTGAGCTGCTGCACGCGATTCCCCAGGAATACAGCGTCGACAAGGATCACGGCATTCGGGATCCAATCGGCATGAGCGGCACGCGGCTGGAAACGGAGATGTATCTCGTCACGATCGGCAGCTCGCCCGCGGTGAATCTGCGCAAGTCGGTCGAGCGCGCCGGGTACAAGGTACGTGAGCTCGTACTCGAGCCGTTAGCCAGCGCACTCGCCGTGCTCACCGAAGATGAAAAAGAGCTCGGCGTTGCGCTCGTCGAGATGGGTGCGGGCACGACCGACCTCGCCGTGTTCCACGAGGGGAAGATCCGGCACTTGGGCACCGTCGCGTTCGGCGGCAACAACGTGACGAGTGACATCGTGCACGGACTCGGCGTGACGCAGGCCGATGCGGAGCGATTGAAGGAACGCTATGGATGCGCGTACGAGCCGCTGGTCGATCCATCGGACGTGATACAACTGCCGAGCACCGTCGCGCAGGGCGATCGTCAGATCCCGCGCGAGTTGCTCGCGCACATCATTCACCAGCGCATGGACGAGATTTTCGATCTCGTGCAGCGTGACATTTCAGCGGCCGGCTTCGCTGGACGTTTGAGCGCGGGCATCGTTCTCGCCGGTGGCGCGGCGGCGATGCAGGGCGCGGCTGAATTGGCGAGCGATGTGTTCGGGACCGGCGTCCGTGTCGGGATTCCTTCGGAGAATATCGGGGGACTCATCGACTCTGTCGAAGCACCGCGGTTCGCGACCGTGACTGGGCTCGCGCAGTACGGGGCGAATCGCGTGGCGCTCGGCAGCGTGACCAATGCGCGTCGCATCCCGATGGGCGGTGGCATGGAGCGCATCGTCGCCAAGATCAAGTTCTGGCTCCAGGATTTCTTCTGAGCCACTGGCCGTCATCCCGCGCGATTTTTCGTTTGTCATACTGAGCTCCGCTGCATCCTGAGCGCTGTGTCATCCTGCGCGCAGCGAAGGATCTGCTTGTTGGTTGAGCAGCAGCAGATCTTCGTTGCTATCCTCCTGGGGATGGCATGGGCTTTTCCCTCGGAATGACAGCGGGCATCGCTCTCGGGACGACGGCGGGCACGATCAAAAAACTGCCACGGATGCTCGTGCCTGTGGAAAAGATTGTGATCGCCACGGTGTGATTTCTGCGATGGTTCCTCGTCTAAAAGACGGGGTAGTGGGAACGCCAGAAAGCATTATATTGCCCGAGCGATTTCGCGACGGCTCAACGGCGTTCCGCCGACTACCCTCCGAACTTCCGCGCTGTAGCAACGCCTTCCTGCCTGATTACCCCTTCGAAGTACGGACCGTTCTCAATGATCTTTGAGTTCGAAGAGAGCGCGACTCAGAACGCCCGGATGAAAGTCGTGGGCGTCGGCGGTGGCGGCGGCAACGCCGTCAACCGCATGATCGACGAGCATCTCGAAGGGGTCGAGTTCATCTCGGTAAACACCGACGCGCAGGCGTTGCTCACGTCCAAATCGGACGTGAAAGTCCAGATTGGCAAGAAGCTGACGCGCGGTCTCGGCGCGGGTGCCCGACCGGACATCGGGCGCCAAGCGATTGAAGAGAATCGCGACGAAGTCGGTCGCGCGCTGTCCAATGCTGATCTCGTGTTCATCACGTGCGGCATGGGCGGTGGTACCGGGACCGGCGCCGCTCCCGTGATCGCCGAGCTGGCTCGCGAAGCCGGCGCGCTCACGGTCGGCATCGTCACCAAGCCGTTCCTGTTCGAAGGACGCAAGCGCATGCGTCAAGCGGAGCAGGGCATTGCCGACATGGCCAAGCACGTCGACACGATGATTGTCGTGCCAAACGAGCGCTTGCTCGCCGTCGTCGGTAAAGGAATCCCTTTCCAGGACGCGCTCAAGAAGGCCGACGAAGTGCTGCTGCATGCGACGCAAGGCATCTCGTCGCTCATCAGCGTCACAGGGCTCGTCAACGTCGACTTCGCCGACGTGCGGACCGTCATGCAGGCGGGCGGATCGGCGCTGATGGGGACCGGCATAGGGCGCGGCGAAAATCGCGCGATGGAAGCGGCGCAACAGGCCATCAGCTCGCCGTTGCTCGACAACGTCAGCATCTCCGGCGCGACCGGCGTGCTCGTGAACATCACCGGCGGCGCCGACCTCACGCTGGGTGAAGTTCATCAGATCAACGAGATCATCCACGACGCCGTCGGAGACGACGCGGAGATCATTTTCGGCGCGGTGCACGAGCCGGCTATGCAGGGTGAGATCCGCGTGACGGTCATCGCCACGGGCTTCGATCGAGCGCTGCAGGGCTCGAACGCCCCAAGCGTCCAAACGTCCGCACCCGTCACGCTCCCGAAAGGCTCGCCTGTTATTCCGTTCCCGGCCAATCGTCCTGTACGTGCCAGCGGCATCGCCAATCGTCCTGCCGAGGCTCCGCCGCGGCCGGCTCGACCGGCGACGGAAAAGCCTGCCCAAACGCAGGATCTCAATGACATGGAGATCCCGACGTTCATTCGGAGACAGATGGATTGAAGCGGCACATCGTTCGTGTTGGTCTGTACTGCCTTGTCGCGCTGGCTTTGGCCGGCGCGCTTCGCTTTACCCCACCTCTTCCCGAGCCAGATCGTAAGGCTGCGGAGGTTCTCGTCGCGCAGGCTGCCACGCCGACGTGGAAGCTCCGCTTCGACACGCTGGGCCGTGGTGAATCGTTGCAAGCACTGCTGCGGCGCGGTGGGCTGACCGACGGGGAGGTCGCGAGCGCGATCAAGGCAGCGACCAGTCTCGACGCCCGACGCATCCCCGCGGGCATGCCCGTCGCCATCAAGACGGCCGCTACCGACTCGCTACCGTCCGAGGTGACGCTGCAGCTCTCGATCGATCGACTGCTGCATCTGCGTCGATCGGGCGACAGTTGGGCTGGCACCGACGAGCAGCTTCCGTGGACGACCGACACCATCGTGGTCAGCGGAACGATTGCGTCGAACTTGTACGATGCCATGGACGCGAGCGCGAAGGGCGATCTGCCGGCTGCGGCGCGCCAGCAGCTCGCGTGGTCGCTCGCGGACGTCTACGAATATCGCGTCGACATGAGCCGCGATCTTCAAGTAGGCGATGAATTCAAGGTCGTCGCGGAACGTTCGGTTGCGCCTACCGGCGCCGTGCGCATGGGCAAAGTCATCGCTGCGACATTCAAGCTCTCGGGTAGCATCATCGACGCCGTGCGCTTCGCGAGCGAGTCGGTGAGCGGCCAGTACTTCGATCAAACCGGCAAGTCGATGCGAGCCGCGTTTCTGCGCGCGCCGCTCGAGTTCCGCCGCATCTCGAGCGTATTTGGTGGACGCGAGCATCCGATCCTCGGCGGCTGGCGTCTGCACAAGGGCACTGATTACGCCGCGTCGACCGGCACGCCCGTCCGCGCGATCGGCGACGGTGTCGTGTCTCGCGCCGGCTGGGGCAGCGGTTATGGCAACTTGCTCGAGATTCACCATCGCAATGGCTACGTCACGCGTTACGGGCATCTGAGCCGGTTCGCTTCCGGCGTGCACGTGGGATCGCATGTGGCGATTGGGCAGACCGTCGCGTATGTCGGAAGCACTGGGCTCGCGACCGGACCACATCTCCATTTCGAGGTGTTGATCGGCGGACAGCAGCGTGACCCGCGCGTCGCGCTGAAGCAGAGTGGCGGCGAGCCTCTGCCGAAGACCGATCGGTCGGCGTTCGAGCAACTGCGCGACCGCCTGCTCGCGTCGATCGAGACGCCGTCGCTCGGGGTCGTTCGTCTCGCGCTGCACTAGGGCTCCGCACGAAGAGATTCCGGACCGCAACGCACGCGCATCTTCCAGTCGCTAATTTCGGACTGCCGACGACGCGTTAGCTTTCGCGAATGTCGCCCTGGTTGCTCGCGCTCGCGGTCGGAATCATCATCGCGCTGATCCAGTACGGCGTCCGCGACCTACGTTCTGGGGGCCCGAGCATGGTCGCGGCGC
>JAICYT010000165.1 GCA_025934075.1 Gemmatimonadaceae bacterium | reverse complement strand
GGGATGAAGCACAGCAGCGCGTAATTGCCGGCGTGAAAATCGCCTGTGATGAACATGTGCCGCCCCTTTGCCAAGCCTGACGCGCCACCCAACAGTTCGACTGGCGCCGGGCCAGCTTGTCCAGCGTTGAGCCACGTTACGGCCTGGGCGAGCGTCTTTTCCGGAAGCAAACGAGCGAGCACGGCTTCGTGTGGCTGCGATGCTCGATTCTCGAACCGAATCGTATGACGCCCTGGCGTGATCGGCTGGCTAAGCTCGAAGGAGTAATCGTCCATTGTCATCGTGATGTCCGCGGTGGGCTCGGACGCAACCGTCGACGCACCGGTCACAGTCATTGATTTGACCATGCCTTTCATGACGTGCAGCATCCCGTCGGGCGACGGCACCCAGCAAACGAGCATGTAGGTGCCCGGCTCGAGCGTCATCGTTCCCTCGGCGTTCTCGCCGGCGCCCGCGGTGTTTGGTCCGCCGACGTCGATTGCCCACGCAGGCATCTTCAGCGCCGAGCCCCATGATTTCATCGCCGTGGTGAAATCGGCGGGTGTCTTGCCTTCTGAAAGCCTTACGATCCAGAGGTGGTGCGGCTCCTTCCCGCTATTCTGCAAGCGGAAGGTTGTCGTACCCGACGGGATGGAGGCGGGCGCGACGAACTTGAAGTCGAGTGCTTTGACGTTGACGACGTGCGGCAAGTCAGCGGCCGCCGCCGTTTTCTGCGCCGCGAGCGGTGCGACGGCGACCGTCGCGAGCGCACCGGCTATCAGAAATTTCTTATTCATGGTGGGAGCCCCCCAGAGCTCAGGCGTGTGATTCCGCGCGGAGTATACCGAGCGCCCCGGTCGAAAATGGCGAGGGATTCCCTTACATGCAGTCCGGTCTCTGCCGCCACATTCCAGCGCGTGACTGGCACGTGGTCTGCCCTTGACCTCGCGCGTGCCCATTCGCCTAGCCCTCGCCTGGTTCCATCTGCTCGCCCTCGGCGTTGGCCTGGGCGGCGTGTGGGGACGCGCCCGCGCGTTGCACGATGCCTTGCGCGAACCAGTCGACGAGCGCGCGATCAAGCGCGCGCTGATCGCTGACACGTGGTGGGGAATCGCGGCAGTCACGTGGTTGGTGACCGGCGTCTGGCGACTGACCGCCGGCACCGAGAAGAGCACCGCATATTATTTGTCGAACTACGCCTTCAACGCGAAGATGGGAATGTTCGTCGCCATCCTCGCGCTCGAAGCCTGGCCGATGATGACGCTCATTCGCTGGAGAATGGGCAAGCGCGAGCCGAACACGCGCGACGCCGGCCGCATTGAAGTGATCAGCTACGTCGAATGCGCACTCGTCGTCGGGATGGTGTTCGCCGCGGTCTCCATGGCGCGTGGCTTCGGCGTGCCGCGACCGACTTCGGCAGCCACGCTCACCGATTCACTCACCGCGCTCGGCGATTCCGCCGATTCGCCGGCGACAGTAGCGTCGAAGACGGCCGCGACACCGGCACCGCTCCCGACTCCGACGTCGAGCGACTTGCAGCTCTTGAGCAGTGAGCTCGCGATGCCACTCGCTGGGGTTGATCCGGCGAAGCTGCAGAGCAACTTCAATGCGTTGCGCGGCGGAAATCGCCGGCACGAGGCGCTCGACATCATGGCGCCGCGTCGCACTCCCGTGATGTCCGCAGCCGCCGGACGCGTGCTGAAACTCTTCACTAGTCGCGCGGGTGGACTGATGGTCTACGCCGCCGATTCCGCCGAGCGATTTATTCTGATGTACGCGCATCTCGACGGATATGCGCCCGGATTGCATGACGGGCAGCCGCTCAGCCGCGGCCAGCTCATCGGATACGTTGGGTTCACCGGGAACGCGTCACCCAAAGCGCCGCACCTTCATTTCGCCATTGCGCGAAGCGATGACGTGCGCCGCTGGTCCAAAGGGACGCCGGTCGATCCGCTGCCATTGCTCCAAGCCGCGCATCGCTGACTGCGCGTGGGCTGCTGACGGCGGTTGACGCGGGCCGGTCGCCGGCACAGCGTATCGTTTACACCTTTCGGCGATCCGACGACATATGGAACGGCGTGACCTACTTCGCGCGTTCGGTGCGGCAACCGCGCTCGCACTTCTTCCACACGACGCCGTCGCGGCTTGGGCGCGCGTCGCGACGGGACTTCGTCCGTCCAATGGTCTGAGCGACGCGCAGCTCGCGCTGGTTGGAGCGGTGGCCGACACCATCATTCCGCGGACGGATACTCCTAGTGCCACGGACGTCGATGTTCCCGCGTTCGTGAACGTCGTCGTCGCGGAGAACTATTCCGACGATGAACGCGCCGCGTTCCTCTCGGGACTCGACGCCATCGAGGCGGAAGCGAAAAAATCAGGCGCCGCGCTCATCGATCTTGCACCCGCCGCGCGTGCCGGCGTGATCGAGGGACTCGAGAGCGCGAACGATCGTCGCGCGGACCCGAATCGCACGTATTGGCGGCTCAAAGGCTTGATCGTGCACGGCTACTTCACGAGCGAACCAGTCATGAAGAATGTGCTCAAGTTCGAAGTCATGCCTGGCAAGTTCGACGGCGCAGCGCCAATGCCGCAGAAGACGGCGCACGTCGAAGGAGGACACGCACATGGTTGAGACGACACACTTCGACGCCATCGTCGTCGGCTCCGGCATCAGCGGCGGCTGGGCGGCGAAAGAATTGACTGAACGTGGACTCAAAACGCTCGTGCTCGAGGCGGGCGGACCTGTCGATCCCAACACCGACTTCGTCGAGCACGTGCAGCCATGGGACATGCACTTCCGCGGGTTGGGCGATCGCAAACAGCTCGAGCGCGACCATCCGGTGCAGCGGGGCTGCTACGCGTGCGACGAAGTAGGTCACAAGTTCTTCGTCAAAGACGCGGAGAATCCGTACACGAATCCGAGCGACGCGCCGTTCAAGTGGTTTCGCGGACGACAGGTCGGCGGTCGGTCGATCACCTGGGGACGTCAAGTCTACCGTTGGAGCGATCTCGACTTCGAGGCCAACGCGAGAGACGGTCACGGCACTGATTGGCCCATTCGCTACAAAGATATCGCGCCGTGGTACACGTACGTCGAGCGGTTCATAGGCGTCACCGGCGCGCATGAAGGTCTCGATCAATTGCCCGACGGAGACTTTCTCCCACCGATGCCGATGACCTGCGTCGAAGCAGATGCGCGGCCAAAGATCCTCAAAGCATTCGGCGGCGAACGCGTCATGACGATTGGCCGCGCGGCGATTCTCACGAAGAATCACAATGGCCGACTCGCCTGTCACTACTGCGGACCATGCGAGCGCGGGTGCGTCACGCACTCGTACTTCAACAGCCTCGGGTCCACGCTACCCGCGGCGCGCAAGACCGGCAACCTCACGCTGCGCCCGAATAGCGTCGTCGCTGAAGTCCTCTACGATCCGAGGCATGGTCGCGCGCGCGGCGTTCGCGTCATTGACGCGCAGACCATGCAACAACGCGAATACTCGGCGCGGCTGGTTTTTCTTTGCGCATCGACGATCGAATCCGTTCGGCTCTTGCTCAACTCGAAGAGCGCGCGATTTCCCGATGGTCTTGCCAACTCGAGCGGCACTCTGGGCCGCTACGTGATGGACCATCATTACGGATCTGGCGCGTCGGGAACCGTTCCCGGCTTCACCGACAAGCGAACGACCGGTCGTCGCCCGAACGGCATTTACATTGCGCGCTTTCGCAACGTGAAGACCCAGCATGCCGACTTTCTGCGCGGCTACGGGATGCAAGGCGGATCTGGCCGTTCGGGTTGGGGACGCGGATCGAGCATGCCCGGCTACGGTGCGGCGTTCAAGCAATCTCTCATCGACGATCTCGGACCGTGGTCGTTGTCCGCATCTGGCTGGGGTGAGACGCTGCCGCACGAGGACAATCGCATCACGCTCGATTCCGAGGTGAAGGACAAATGGGGCATTCCCGCCGCTCACATCGAGGTTCGGTGGCGCGATAACGAGCGCGCGATGGACAAGGACATGATGGCGGCGATGGCCGAGATGCTCGATGCGGCTGGGTGCACCGACATCAGAACGCATGGGTCGGACAATCCGCCAGGTCATTGCATTCACGAAATGGGCGGCGCTCGCATGAGTCGAACGGCAAGAGATGGCGTCGTCAATCGATGGAACCAAGCGTGGGACGTGAAGAACCTGTTTCTCACCGATGGTTCCTGCATGGCGAGCTCCGCCTGTCAGAATCCGAGCATCACGTACATGGCGCTGACTTCACGGGCGGTGGCGCACGCCGTCGCGTCGATGAAGCGCGGCGAGGTCTGATGCGCGACATCTCCCGTCGTGAAGCAGTTGGAGGCATTGGCGCACTCGCCGCCACGATCACGCTGTCACCGCGCTCGCTGTTGGCGCGATCGGCGACTGCTGTAGCGCCGGCGTCGCGGCTCAAGCAGTCTGTGTCGCGCTGGTGCTACGGTCGGATTCCTCTCGACGATTTGTGCGAGGCGGCGAAATCGATCGGCTACAAATCGGTCGAGCTGCTCGACGAAGCCGACTGGCAAGTCCCCAAGAAACACAGTCTCGAGTGCGCGATGGCGAATGGCTTCGGTACGATTCCGGTCGGATTCAATCGGCCAGACAATCATGACAAGCTTGTCGCCGGCGCCGAGGTGATGATTCCGAAGGCTGCGGCGGCCGGCGTGCCGAACATTGTCGTCTTCAGCGGGAACCGGGCAGGTCTCTCGGATGGCGAAGGCATAGCGAATTGCATCGCGGGCCTCAGGCGCGTAACACCGACTGCCGAGCGGCACGGCGTGACACTCTGCCTGGAGATGCTCAACAGCAAAGTCGATCACAAGGACTATCAGGCCGATCACACCGCATGGGGCGTGCGGGTCGTGCAAGGCGTTGGTTCACCGCGACTCAAGCTGCTCTACGACATCTACCACATGCAGATCATGGAAGGCGACGTCATCGCGACGATCCGCGCCAACTTTCAGCATATCGCGCATTTCCATACCGGTGGCGTCCCCGGCCGCGCTGAGATCGACGAGACGCAAGAGCTCAACTATCGCCGCGTGATGCAGGCCATCGCGGAACTCGGCTACACCGGATTCGTCGGTCAGGAATTCGTCCCGAAGCGCGATGCTCTCACGTCGCTCAAGCAGGCGTATGAGATCTGTGACGTCTAACGGCTGAACTGCTGGTCGCCGTGGAGTTCGGCGGGAATTGGGGTCAGACTCCGACGGGAGTCTGACCCCAATTGGCCCCTATTTCATCCCCACCAACGATGTGCCAACGTCACGCAGGCATGGCGTCGATCCTGTTGGTTGCTGATCCCCCGCACACGGCGGCGCACCGTTGATCAACGCATCGACCCAGTCGCGCAGTCGGACGCCGTCCACCGATGTGGTGTAGAACTGTGGCCGTGGGATGATCGTGTGCATAGCGCCGGGTATCGTGAAGCTTCGGAACGAAGGCACGTCGCGCTTGATCACCGCATAGTTCCGCGCCAAGAGCGTCGACACGTGTGGTGAGGAGGGGTCGACAGCTCTCAGGTAGAACGACTGAGTGGAATCCTGCGCGCTGTTGATTTCCGCAACCGAAATCCGCGACGACGAACGTGCCGCCAGTCCGTAAAGACCCGGATAGGTCAACGTCGCCGAGTCAAGTCCGGGCAGCGCGTTGAGCGAGCGCAGGAATGGGAGGCCGCGCCACGACCCCGTAATACCCGACGCTTCGCCGAATGCGCCAGATCCGTCTCCGAGTGCCACTACGCGTGCTCGCGGGTAGTGCTTCGACATGATGGCGGCGTAGACCGGCGTCGGAACGGAGCCGGCACTCTCGCCCGTGACCAGGATTGTCCGCGGCGATGGCACGTGCGCGAACGCCCAATCGATCGCTGCCATGGCGTTCGCGGCGCCGCTATGGTGAATCTCGAATAGATGGGCAGAGTCGGCCCGCGAAGCCGGAACGTCGTAGGCGACCGTTCGCGCGCCCAGGTGAAGATCTGCCGTGCAATACGGCACGAACACCTTGGTGTAGCCACGGACAGGATTTTCGGGATTCGCGGGGTCGAGCAATCCGGTGCGGTACGGCTGTTCCCGCTCGGCAACGGCGGGCTTGAACATGCGAACTTTGCTACGCGGGTCGCAGGTCGCAGCGTCCCAGCATCCACCTCCGCCCTGGAAATAAATCATGAGCTCTTGTGGATCGCCGATTTCGACGAAGTACGCGTATGGAGTGCCGAATGCGCACGTCGTGTGCGGGCCTCCGGCAATGCGATTCCACCCAGGCTGCAGCGAACCGAGTGACGCGATCGGCCCTTGCCCGGCCGGGCTGGTGTGACCGCAACCGAGCACCAAGCCAACGGCGATCACAATCGATGCGCGTCGAGAAATGGCGGGAGTCTTCACAATTCTCCAGTCTGGTCTCGAGAGACAATGCAGCGCAAACGATAAAATGGGAACGGGCCCCGACAATGCGGGGCCCGTTGACGGCTCATGGAATGTTAGCGTTTCCTGTCGCCGCGGTCGCCATACCCGGACTTTGATGCCGTTTTCGCCTTGCGCTTCCGATCTTTGGAAAGCGAGCGTCCGGTGTCATCGGACTCGGTGAATTTGCCTTGCGCATCACGGCGAACATACCGCTTGTCGCCGTTGGGCGCGATCGTCTCCCGTTTGCCGCTTCCTCTTTTCCCTGCCATTGCCTGCACCCCCGTTTGAATTCCTTTGGGGTGGACTGCAAACATCTGACCGCGCTTACGATTTGACGAATCGGAGCGCGACAGAATCGATGCAATATCGTAAGCCGGTTGGACGCGGGCCGTCGTCGAACAGGTCGCCCAAGTGCGCATCGCAGCGAATGCACGTCACTTCGCTCTCGGTGTAGCCTCCGCTCGGCTTACCGTGATGCACGTTCTCCTCGGCGATCGGTTGCCAGAAGCTCGGCCAACCGGTGCCCGAGTCGAATTTCGCCGCGGAACTGAAGAGCGCGGTGTCGCAGCAAATGCAACGGAAGAGACCTTTGTCATGGACATTCCAATACGCGCCAGTGAACGCGCGCTCGGTGCCCGCTTCTCGAGTGATGTGAAACGCGAGTGGGGAGAGCTGCTTCCGCCAATCCGCTTCGGCCTTGATGACTTTGGGGACGCGCATACTTCCCTGGCGCTCGCCAGCGTCGGAAAACTGCACGACGAGCACATCGGCGCCCGCCATCGCGAGCAGGCGTTGTGGTCGCGAGGCGGCTGCGACGGCGGCAGCGAGAACGAATTCTCTGCGTGTGAGATCCATGATGGTGTTCCGAAGGCGGTAAGACTTGAACTCGAGCCTCGAAATGAGAAGACTGACGCCGCGATGCCAGCCGAGCAAGCGGCCGCGTGCGGTTCAGAGGGCCGGATGCTTCAGATGCCAGCTCGTGTGCGTCTGGTATTGATTCGCAACTGAGAGAATCTTGTCGTCGTTGTACAGGTTCCCCGCAAGCACCGCGCAAATCGGCTGCGGATTGTAGACGACTGGCTCTGCCGCCGCACGTCCGGCCGTCGTATCTGCGCCGCCGCGTCCGCCGCCACCGCCGCGTCCCGCCGGCGGCGATTCGAATTTGAATGGGACCACGGCGCACGGATGTCCCGTTTGCGCGTGCAGGCCAACGTCCCATTGGCCCGGGCCGGTACCCGCCGGCACGTACATATCAAAATCCTTGAGCAGCTCCGCCATTTGCGAGATGAGGATGTATCTGCGTCGCTGTTGTTGAACGAAGTCCATCGCGCGCGGAAATCGCCCGGGGGCCCAGCGTGTGAGCGCGGCCATTCCGGTCGGATTTCCCGGGTCGCCGCGCGGCCCGCCTGCTCCGCCTGCACCGCGGCCCGCGCCGGGCTGCGGCTCCGGAATCGACGCGAGATCGATGCCGAGCTCCTTTGCTTTTGCTTGCACGTATGAGTCGAACGCCGCCGCGTATTCGACACCATTCACACCTCCGCTTTGCCACTGCGGACGCGGCCCGATCTCTTTTGGCGTCGCGCCGAGCTCGCGCAGCTTGTCGACGAACTCTTTCGGCGCGTTGGCGTCGACGCCGAGGCGTACTGAGGCGAGCTTGATGTTTGGATCGAAGCGAAACGGCGTCGTCACCGTTCCCGGATCTTTGGGATCAGAGCCGTGAATTACGTTGAACACCATCGCACAGTCTTCGATGCTTCGGCAGATCGGCCCGACCCGATCCTGGGACCACGCGAGCACCATTCCACCGTAGCGACTGACGCGGCCGAACGTTGGACGCAGCGCGCTCAGTCCGCACTCGCGCGCCGGCGACACGATCGAGCCCGACGTCTCGGTGCCGATGCCGAATGCCACGCAGCCTGCCGCTGTCGCCGACGACGGCCCGGCTGACGATCCGCTCGAGCCGCGGCGAATGTCCCACGGATTGTTCGTTCGGCCGCGATACCACTGATCGCCCGTCGCGAAGAGACCAGTGGCGAGCTTGGCCATCAACACGGCGCCCGCATTGCGCAGACGAACGACGACTTCCGCATCGTCGTCGATCACTCGGTTCTCGTAGTCCTTCGAACCCCAGGTCGTGCGCGTGCCTTTCGTCGAGAAGAGATCTTTGACGCCGTACGGAATGCCGTGCAGTGGACCGCGAGACTTGCCCGCTTTGAGCTCCGCATCGGCGCGCGCGGCTTCCGCGAGCGCTGGTTCCTCCATGATCGTGACCGCGCACAATAACGTCGGATCGAGGCGCTTCATTCGCTCGAGATAGATCTTCGTCAATTGCGTCGACGTGATCTTGTGTGCGTGGATCAGCGCCGAGAGGCGGTGCGCCGGCAGGAACGCGATTTCGTCGGGCGAGGCGGGGACGGGGCCAATCCACGGTGCGACGGTAAAGGTTGATCGTTGAAACGCGGCCGCGCCGTGCTCGTGGATCAGCTTCTCCATCAGCGCGCCGGTTCCGCCGGGGTAGGGTTGGAATGTCCAAGCGACCGGTTCCCCGTTTCCAAGCATTGGCAACGGCTCCTGTGGAGCTCGCGCGGCGGCGGTTGGTGCCTGCGCGAGCACGCGCGATCCAAATCCGAATGTGCTGGCCGCGGCGGTCACGAGCGACCAAAACAAAAAGTCGCGTCGCTCGATGCCGGTGGACTCTTGGACCGCGCCGGCAAGGTCGCCGAACTCGGCCTCGGTTTGGTCGAGCCATTCCAGATCTTCGTGTACGCTCATGGTTGGATCGGGTCGGAGGAGGAATCGCGAAGCATACGTCGGCGTTGGGAGTCGTCAAGCACGCGGTGTGGCAAGGTCGGCTCTCGCAATTCGAGGCTCG
>JAICYT010000108.1 GCA_025934075.1 Gemmatimonadaceae bacterium | reverse complement strand
CGCGCGGCTCGCCACCTCCGGCCACAGCGGACGGTCACGATTGGACCCGCTTCAACGTCGACGAATGGCGCTCGGGCGTCTTCAGCGCGCCGACCAATGTCACCGCCGACGCGCTGCCCAAGATGCAGCGCCAGCAAGTCACGCTCGACGGCACCGTCGACGCCTCCCCGATCTACCTGCACAATGTGAGAGTCGGCACCGCGGCGCACGACGTCTTCTTCGTGACGACGACATATGGGAAGACGCTCGCGATCGACGCGAATGACGGCTCGATACTGTGGCGCTTCACGCCGGCCGGCTACAGCCAATGGTCTGGCTCGGCGCAGATCACGACTGCGACGCCCGTCGCCGATCCTGATCGGAGCGCCATCTACGCAGCGTCACCCGACGGCCACATTCAGAAGCTCTCTGTCGCCGACGGACATGCCCTATGGAGCACGGCCATCACGACGTTGCCGAATCGAGAGAAGATTGCATCAGCGCTCAACTTCTCGCGCGGACATGTCGTCGCGGTAACTGGCGGCTATATCGGGGACGCACCGCCCTATCAAGGTCATGTCGCGATCCTCGACGCGGCAACCGGACAACTGCTTCGCGTATGGAACTCACTCTGCAGCGATCGCACAGGTCTGCTCGATCCATCATCGTGCGGCGAGAGTGACTCGGCGATCTGGGGCCGATCCGGGGCCGTCATCGATTCGGCGACAGGCAACATCTTCGTCGCGACGGGGAATGCGTTGTGGGACGGCCGCACGAACTGGGGCGATGCAGTCATCGAGCTCGACGCCGGCGCAACGCGCATTCTGGCGAACTACACGCCGTCCAATACGGAAACACTCAACGCGACGGACGCTGACGTTGGTTCGACGTCGCCGGCAATCATCGATGCGTCGCACGTGATTCAAGGCGGAAAAGACGGCAGGATCCGCCTGCTCGATCTGCAAGCGATTGGCGGTACGACGCCGCACCGCCGCGGCGAGGCGCAGATCGTCTCGACGCCGTCGGGCTCTGGTCTTTTTTCAGCGCCGGTGGTTTGGCGCCGCAGCGATGCAACATGGATCTTCGCCGCGGACGCCGGCGCGACGGCCGCGTGGACGTATGGCGTTGGCGCTCTCACGAAGGCGTGGAGCAACTCGAACAGTGGGACGAGCCCGATCATCGCTGGGAATCTTCTTTTCGTGTACGATACTCGCGGCGTGATACGCGTGTATGATCCGGCGACTGGGCAACTGGCCGGTCAGCTCGAGTGCGGCAGCGGGCATTGGAATAGTCCAATCGTCGTCGACGGTCGAATCGCGCTGCCCGAGGGAAACGCGAACTCGCATCGGACGACTGGAGTGTTGAATATTTGGCGCTTGCCGTGAGCCGGTAACCGACTGCATCACAAAATCGCGCCGGGTTTCATTCTCCGTTCCGGCTGCAGTCTCATTCATGTCCGTTGCTTTCGGTCGGTGGCCGTTGCCAAACTGACTGGACGGATTGAACGGACACAAACGATGACTGCAAGGAATTTACGGAACTAGAAACACGGTCGTACCACCCGCTGCCTTGATGCGATCGCGAGCGTAGGGCACGGAGAAGAATCGATCCGTCGCCCAAAGCGGGAAGAGATCGCGATAGTGTGGATCGTCGGGATTGCCCGATTGACCCGGCGTGTTGATGCCGAGCGTCCTTTCCCAATCGCCGACGTCGACGACGATGCGGAATGATGCTCCTGACGTTTGGTTGTCAGCACCACCCGTCGCGCCGACGGTCGTTGCGTCGCCACCACGCGGTGCCGGACCAACATCGAGACGCGCACGCGTCGTCGCGTCGACCGCGGGGCTGAGTGGGTGAAGAATCGTGGCGTGGTGATACGCTGGTTGCCCCCAGCGCCAGGCGTCGCTGTTCGCTCCGAATCGACGCGTCAACTCGGCTACGGCTTCAGCGAGGCTCTCGAGCAAAATCGAATCTCGGCCAGCGACCGGATTCGCGCCGAACATCTTCGTCGGCTGTTTGAGCCAGTCGATGAGACGTTTCGTCGAGACCGTCCGCATGAACGGTTGTGCCGCTGCCGGAATGACGAGTGGCCGCACGTTCGCGTTGAGTCGACGGAACCACGCTTCGTAGATCCCGCCGGCGACCGATGCGGTATCGAGCACGTAGTTCCACGAGAGCAGCGTCTGCCGCGCGCGCTCCGTCGCTTCATTCTTGGAGTGAACGCTCGACAACAGCGGAACGAGCTGGCGGGCCGGGATGGAGAGATAGTCGGTCTGCAATCGCGCGAGATCCTCGACCGTCAACTTGCGCCCCGCGCCGAGCACTTCAGTGATGCGCTGCCATCGGTACGGATCGGTCCACTCGAAGCCGACCGCGTTCATATGCGCGTAGCCGGGAGGAATGAGATCGTTGTTCGCCGTCGCGATGAAACCCTGGCGCGGGTTGAGCGCGTGCGGCTTCTCTTTGATCGGAAGAAAGCCGGCCCACTCGTAGCGCCCGTCGCCGGGGACTGGAACGAGACCGCTCCAATGCGTGCGAATCGGCGCAATGCCGACGGCCTGCCACCCGATATTTCCGGTGCGATCGGCCCAGATCATGTTTTCGCCCGGGATGTTGCTGAACGCGCACGCGTCGCGGAATTCGTCCCACGTGTGCGCCTGATCCATACGCAGACTCGCCAGGTAGGGCGCACCGCCGGGCTCGAGCCACGCCGCACGAACCGCATACGCAACGTGACGCGCGGAATCCTCGTAGACGACGGGTCCGTGTCGCGTGAATGCAAGATCGACGACCGCCGGCGCTTCACCCTTCACCGGAATCGAGTCGCGAATGATGCGCATCGACTCCCAGTGACCCTGGTACCAATAGCGATGCGGGTTCGTCGGATCTGTCTTGTCGACGTAGAGATCCTCGCCATCGGTCGCGAAAATGGTGAGTCCCCAAGCGCCGAACTCGTTGTGCCCAATCGAAACGCCGGGAATCTCCGGCTCGCCGCCGCCAATCACGTTCCATCCAGGCGCGACGAGGTGCACCCAGTACCGAAGCGATGGCGCTGACTGCGCGCGATGCGGATCGTTGGCGAGCAGCGGATGCCCGCTCGCGCTCAGACGACCGCTGACGACCCAATTGTTGCTGCCGATGTCGCGCCGCTCATTCGCTTTCGCTTCGACAGCGAGCGACTCGCTCGCGGCAGCAAGTCGCCGATACGCGGCTTCGTCGTTCCGAAACGCCGACGCCAGATCGCGCGGCTGAAACCGAATCGACGAGTGAAATGCTTGATAGCGCGCGAGAATCGGCGCGGCCAACAGCGTGCGGTCGATCGCCGAGTCGAGACGCAAGTCCGGATCGCCAGGATGAAACCATGCGATCTTCTTCACTGTGTCCGGCCCGACCGCAGCAACCGCGCGCCCCAAATTCAACTCCTCTTCGACGTTGCCGAGCAGACCTTGGTGTCGCGAGATGACGACGTCCGGCGTCCAACGGCCAGGTTTCGTCCCAAGCAAACGAAACTCCATCGGCAACAAGCTCGGATCCTTCTCCGTCTCGGCGATGTACGCGTTCACGCCATCGACGAACGCGCCAACGATCGCACTGCCGTGCGGGTGGTAGTGCGCGAGCTCGCGACTGATGTCGCCGCGGTACTTGAACAACCGCGTGCCGATGTCGCGCTCGAGCTCGCGTCGACCGAGCAGCCCGGAGACGGTCCCGGTGGCTTGTCGTCGCCAAATCTCGAGCTGAAAAAGCCTGTCGCGCGCGGCTGAGTAGCCCTGGGCGAAGAACAGATCGTGCTCGGTCTTCGCGTAGATGTGCGAGATTCCGGAGTTGTCTCGGAAAACCTCGACGGGTTGGCGAAGGCCGGGAGCGCGAATGGTGTCGGCAGTTTGTGCGCCGAGATGCGTCGTGGTCGCGAGCGATATCGCGACGACGCTGGATGAAATCAGCGATGGGATACGCGGCATCCGAGACCTTACGCCGCGGTGTTCGGGCCTGCAAGCGACGCCGCGACGCCGCCAACCGCTCGAACGCTCATACTCAGGCCTACGCCGGGTCACGATCGCCGGACGGTATCATCACTGCGACGAGCGCGGCGAGCACCTGGCGGCGCGACATCTGTCCCGACTCGTAGCGGCTGAGCACCATTTCGACGTCATCGAGCACGCGCCGTCCCTCTGTGTGATGGGTACAACTACTTGCGCACGACCTAGCTACTATTGGACCTCTATCGGTGCATTGGCAAGTCCAGCGGACGCCCGCCTTCGCGGTCCAATCACAAACCCTCGATGCAACTCGCTCTTCCTTCGCTCGGGATACATTCGCTTAGCATTCCCATTCGCGTCATGACCCACGCTCGAAGCGATTACGAATCACCGAATCGACCCTGCGTGCGACGATGATGCGCAGCGACCCGCCGCCACTCGGCAGTCGAACATCGGATTATGACTTCGAGCTGCCGGCCGATCGCATCGCTCAGCGGCCACTCGATCGACGCGACGCGAGTCGCTTGATGGTCGTCGACCGAGCCACCGGCGATATCCGTCACGGAACATTTCGCGACATTGCCGAGCTGATTGCGCCGCGCGATGTGCTCGTCGTCAATCGCACACGGGTGCTCCGCGCTCGGCTACTGGGCACGCGCGACTCCGGTGCCCCCGCGGAGATCCTGTTGCTCAAATCACTCGGCGATGCGCGCTATGAGGCAATGGTGTCGCCCGGCGGAAAGCTCAAGCCGGGGCGACGCGTCCGCATCGCCCCGGACTTGTCGGTTGAAATTCTTTCAGTGACGGACCGCCGTACGCGCATCGTCAGATTGGAGAGCACGCTACCACTCGACGAAGCGATTGAGCGACACGGACACATCCCGTTGCCGCCGTACATCGAGCGCGCGGATGCACCCGAGGACGCCGAGCGTTATCAGACTGTCTTCGCGCAGGAGAGCGGCTCGGTCGCCGCGCCAACGGCCGGACTTCACTTCACCGACGATCTGTTGGCCGCGCTCGCGGCCCGGGGCGTTGCACGTGCGGAAGTATTGCTTCACGTCGGCGCGGGAACATTCAAGCCGGTCGAGGTCGAGGACCCCGCACAGCACGTGATGCATGAAGAGTGGTACTCGGTATCGGCCGACGCGGCACGAACGATCAACGACAGGAGGGCGGTGGGCGGGCGAGTGTGGGCCGTGGGCACAACGAGTGTGCGCACACTCGAGAGCGCGGTGAATGACGACGGAACGATTCGCCATGGTGAAGCCGACACGCGAATTTTCATTCGCCCGCCGTACACGTTTCGCGCGGTCGACAGGATCGTGACCAACTTTCACCTGCCGCGCTCGACGCTGATCATGCTCGTGGCTGCCTTCGCCGGTTATGAATTGACGATGCGCGCGTATCGCACCGCGGTGGAATCAGGCTATCGCTTCTATTCGTACGGCGACGCGATGGCTGTCCTTTGACTCAGGGATTGCGTGAGTGAATCCGACGGATCGTTCGAGTTCGTAGTCGAGCGACAGGAAGGCGCCGCGCGTGCCGGAACCTTCATCACACCACATGGTGTGGTCGAAACACCGGCATTCATGGCCGTTGGCACGCTGGCGACGGTGAAGGCGCTCGACCCAATCGACCTTCATGAAATCGGCGCGCAGATGATTCTCGCGAACGCATATCATCTGCATCTGCGGCCGGGCGACGAGCTCATTCGCGATTTCGGTGGCTTGCATCCGTTCATGGGGTGGGATGGTCCGATTCTCACGGACTCGGGCGGCTTCCAAGTATTCTCGCTCGAGGGGCTGCGCACGGTGAGCGAGGATGGCGTGGAGTTTCGTAGCCACATCGACGGGTCGCTGCACATGTTCACGCCGGAGAGCGTCATGCAGATCGAGCGCAATCTCGGCGCAGACGTGATCATGCAGTTCGATCATGTCATCCCGGGGCAGAGTGAGCAGAGTGTGGCGCGTGATGCAAGCGAGCGGAGTGTGCGGTGGCTCGAGCGGTGTGTCGTGGCGCTCGACCAGTTGCGGGCTGGGGGGCCCCCCCCGAAAACCACAATAACCCTTTCCCCCGCTCTTCCCGGCACCACTTTCCCGCTCCCGGCACCATCCCACCCCCAAGCCCTCTTCCCGATCATTCAAGGCGGCATCCACGAGTCACTCCGACGCGACGCCGCGCGTACCATCCGTGACCTCGGGGACTGGATCGGCTTCGGCATCGGCGGACTCTCCGTCGGCGAAGCGAAGTCCGACATGTACCGCATCCTCGAGGTCATGGACGGCGAAGTGCCGCGCGATCGACCACGATATCTCATGGGTGTCGGGTTCCCGGACGACCTGGTCGAAGGCGTCTTGCGCGGCGTCGACCTGTTCGATTGCGTCGCACCGACGCGCATGGGACGCAACGGCACCGCGTTCACGCCAGACGGCCGACTGAACATCAAGCGCGCCGAATTCCGGACCGATCCACGACCGCTCGACGACGACTGCGACTGCGCGGCCTGCCGGCGATTCTCGCGCGGCTATCTGCGGCATCTCTTCGTCTCCGACGAGATGCTCGGGTTGCGCCTGCTCTCCCTGCACAATGTACATTTCCTCGTCCGCCTGATGCGCGACGCACGTGACGCGATCCGCGGCGGCACGATCGGCGCCTGGAGCCGCGATTGGCTCGCGCGCTACCACTCTCGACCGGTATCTCCTGGATGATGACGACATTCACGCCGCTGGCCTCGACCGCTGCCGCGACGCTCGCTCAAGCGGGCACGGGCGGCGGTGGCGTCTCGTCGCTGACGCCGTTCCTCGTTCAGTTCGTTCTGATCATCGCGATCATCTACTTCATCATGATTCGGCCGCAACAGAAGCAACGGCAAAAGCACGAATCGGCGCTCAAGGCGCTCAAACGCGGCGATGAGGTCGTGACGACCGGCGGCATCATTGGCGAGGTGGTGCACATTCGCGAAACGTCGAAGGACGGCGGCGCCAATCGGCTCGACGATCGCGTCACGATCAGATCGGCCGAATCGAAGCTGGTCGTCGAGCGCGGGCGCATCGCAAAGATCCTGACGACCTCGCAATCCACCTCGGCCGCCACGCCCTCGACGTGAGCGTCCTCGACATTCGCGTCCTCGGCGATCCGGTCCTTCGCGAGGAAACGACGCCGGTCGAACAGATCACCGACGAGCTGCGAGCCCTTGCCAAGAACATGTTCGACACGATGTACCTGGCCAAAGGCATCGGGCTCGCCGCGCCACAAGTGGGACGCAGCGAACGGCTGGCGGTCATCGATGTCAACGAGAAGGCGTTCGTCATCATCAACCCGGAGATTGTCGAATCGGATTCGAAGACGTCGAAGGCCGAAGAGGGATGCCTGTCGATCCCGGATGTGTACGGTGATGTCGTGCGACCGGTGCACGTGCGCGTGCGCGCGATGGACCTCGACGGAAAATCCTTCGAGATCGAAGCGGATGAGCTGCTCGCCCGTTGTCTCCAGCACGAGATCGACCATCTGCATGGCAAGTTGTTCATCGACTACCTGAGCGTTCTGAAGCGCCGGGGCGCGATGGCCAAGTGGGGCAAGGAGAAGGACAAATATCCGGGCTTCGTGCGGAAGCTCGAGATAGATCCAGCGCGCGCGCACGAGCATCCCGACGAGGAGCTCTAGTGCGCGTGCTCTTCTGGGGCACACCGGAGTTCGCCGTGCCGCCGCTGCGCGCGCTGATTGGCGAAGGGTTCGATGTCGCGGGCGTCGTCACGCAGCCGGACAAGCCAGTCGGTCGTTCCCGTTCGACGCTCGAACAGCCGCCGATCAAGCGCATCGCGTCGGCTGAATCGCTGCCGGTCCTTCAACCAGACCGGCCGCGCGGCGAAGAGTTCATCGCGCAGCTCCGAGCGCTCGAGCCTGAGATCTCCGTCGTCGTCGCCTATGGCCACATTCTGCCGAGCGACGTCATCGTTCTGCCGCGGCTCGGAACGATCAACATCCATGCGTCGCTGCTGCCCAAGCTTCGTGGCGCGGGCCCGATTCAGGCGGCGGTTCGCGAGGGCCACAGCGAGACCGGCATCACCATCATGCGGATGGTGAAGGCGCTCGATGCCGGTCCGTCGATCCTGCAGGTCCGCACGCCGATCCCCGACGATGAGACCTTCGGCGAGCTCGAACTCCGGCTCGCCGAGATGGGAGCGCTCGCGCTGATCGAGGCATTGGCGCTGATCGAGCTGGGCGCAGCGCAGGAATCGCCGCAGGACGACGCGCAGGCGACGTATGCGCCGAAGGTCGAGCGCGCGATGGCGCGCGTCGATTGGACCGCCGACGCGCGGACCGTGTCGCGCATCATTCGTGCATACGATCCGCGGCCGGGAGCGTTCGCGATGGCGAAGAGCGGCGAGGTGAAGCTGTTCGGCGCGCGATTGGCGCCTCAAGTCACGAACACGGCGGCCGGCGAAATCATCGCGATCGATGCGAGCGGGATGACGATCGCGTGCGGTGTAGGTGCCGTCCAAATCACCAGCGTTCAGCCGGCCGGCAAGCGCCGTCTCGCCCCCGCTGATTGGGCGCGGGGACGCGGCACCGGCTTGGGCGAACGACTATTTTGATACATATGCGTGGGGCAGATCAGGACCATCGGTCGCCCGGTGGCGGAGACGGGGGCGTCGCGGTGCACGGCGGTGGTGGAATCACCGACGCGCGCGTGGCGGCCGCTGAGATTTGCACGGACTTGCGCGGCGGCGAGCTGCTCGATCCATCGTTCGATCGTCGCACCGCGCGTCTCGACGCCCGCGACCGACGCTGGGTGCGTGAGCTCGTGTACGGCATGCTGCGCCGTCGCGCGCGCATCGATGCGTATCTCGACCAGCGGGTGCGCGGCGGCTCCGTCCGTCTCGACGCCGACTTGCATGATCTCCTGCGACTTGGCGCCGCGCAACTGCTGCACATGCAGAGCGTACCCGCGTACGCAGCGATCGCACAGACCGTGGAGCTTGCCAAGCGTCGTCACGGTTTGGGCGCGAGCAAGCTCGCCAACGCGGTCCTGCGACGGTTGGACCGCGAGCGCGACTCGCTGACGCTGCCCGTGCCATCGGACCCGATCGACAATCTGGTCATCGAGGGGTCGCATCCGCGGTGGCTCGTCGCGCGTTGGGTGGCGCGTTGGGGAATCGACGAGGCGCATCGGTTGCTCGACGCCAACAATCACGAAGCGCCGCTCGTCGCCCGGCCGTATCACGTCGTGCGCGAACAGCTCGAGGCGATGCTCGAGTCGGCGGGAATTCATGTGAGCGAAGCGCCTCTCGCTCGCGACAGCATCGTGCTTTCGAGTTCGGTGTCGTCATTCACCGAGCTCGGACCGTTCCGCCAAGGCCTATTTCATCTTCAGGATCCGGCGTCGACGCTCGTCACACAATACGCGTGCGTGCCGACCGGCGCAGTAGTTGCCGATCTTTGCGCGGCGCCAGGCGGAAAGTCGGTCGAGCTTTCACGCAATGCATCGAGCGTGTTCGCGAGCGACCTTTCGTTCGCGCGCGTCCAACGCGTCGTCGAAAACGCCAAGCGGCTCGAGATCGATTCGCTGTACGTCTACGTTGCCGACGCGCGCTTTCCCGCCATCAAGCCGGTCGATCTGGTGCTCGTCGACGTACCGTGCACGGGAACGGGCACTTTCCGTCGTCACCCCGACGCGCGGTGGCGTCTCAAGATCTCGGACATCGCCGTGATGGCGGCGCAGCAGCGTTCGATTTTGCGCTCGGCTGCGTCGGTCGTGAAGCCGGGCGGACTGCTGGTGTACAGCACGTGCTCGCTCGAGCCTGAAGAAAACGACGAGCAGATTGATTACTTCCTGGCGAACAATTCAGGATGGCGCGTCGATCCGCCGCCGGAAGGCGCGGTGCCTGCCGCGGTGCTGGACAACGGTCGCTTGCGCGTGCTTCCACAATTGCATGGCACGGATGGCGCCTTCGCCGCTCGGTTGCGGAGAGTCGCCGCATGAGTGTGCGGACATCGCTCCGTCGTTCGCTTCCATACGCAGTCACGATCATCGGCGGATTTCTCATCGCGTACTTGATTGTGGCATTCTTCATTTTCCCCTCTGGAGTCGTCCCGGGCAACGCGAAGGTGCCGAACGTGACGGGATTGCTGTTCGACGACGCCTCGAAGCGGTTGGCGTCGGTGGGATTCAAAGCCGAGCGCGGAGATCAGGAGTATCGGGAAGCGACGCCGATTGGAACGGTGCTCGTGCAGGACCCTCGTCCTGGAACGAAACAACCCGAGGGCTCGAGCGTCACGCTCACCGTGAGCACTAACACCGGGAAGCCACAATGACCGTTCGCATCGCGCCATCCATCCTCGCCGCCGACTTCGCGAAGCTCGGCGACGAGATCGCGATGTGTGAGGCCGGTGGCGCCGATTGGATTCACATCGATGTGATGGACGGCCGCTTCGTGCCGAATTTGACGTATGGCGCGAAAGTCATCGAGACGGTGCGACGTTGTACGTCACTGCCGCTCGACGTGCATCTCATGGTCGTCGAGCCGGAAAAGTTCTTCGAGGACTTTGCAGCGGCCGGCGCGAGCGGCATGACGATTCACGCCGAAGCGGCGCCGCATTTGCATCGCCAACTCAATCGAATTAGAGAATTGGGATGCCGCGCCGGCGTCGCGTTGAATCCGGCGACGCCGCTGAACGCGGTGTGTGAGATCATTCCTGAACTCGATTTGCTGCTCGTCATGTCGGTGAATCCTGGCTTTGGCGGCCAAGAGTTCATCCCCTATGCCGTCGACAAGGTCCGCCGTGCGCGATTGATGCTCGACGAAGCCGACAGTCAGGCGGCAATCGAGGTCGATGGCGGAATCGCGCGCGAGACCATCCGTGAGATGTGGAGCGCGGGCGCCGACACGTTCGTTGCGGGGAACGCAATCTTCTCTGCCGCGAATCCAAAAGCCGAAATTGGCGAGCTGCGTGACCGCTGCGGTGTGCTCGTATGACTGGACGGCAGCAGTGGAGCGTCGTCGGCGTCGTCGTGGCCGTGATGGCGATTGGTCTGTTGACCGCAGCGCACTACATGAAGGACGAGCTTTTCCCCGTCATGATTGGCTCGACCGCCCCCGACTTCCGCGCCAAAGTACTCGGCGAGAATCGGTACAAGACGCTCGCTGACTACAAAGGCCAAGTCGTGTTGCTGAATGTGTGGGCCACGTGGTGTCCGCCATGTCAGGCCGAGATGCCGAGCCTTCAGCGCTTGTATCAGGCGTATGGCAACAAGGGGCTCAAGCTCGTTGCCGTCAGCATCGACGACTACGTGAGCGAAGATTCGATTCGCGCGTTCGCAAGGAACTTCGGCATCACGTTCGAGATCTTGCATGACTCGACGCACGCCATCGAGCGACTGTATCAGACGACTGGATATCCGGAGTCGTTCGTGATCGGCCGCGAGGGAACGATTCGGAAGAAGTGGATCGGTGCCGACGATTGGGGCTCACAGGGCAATCGCGCGCTCGTGGCGCAACTGCTCGGACTCCAGCCGCCGCGCGCCGAGGGTGATACGGCGGTCGGCCGTGAGCTGCCTGTCGCTCCCCGTACGCCCTGACCGGAGCTGACAGGCGATGACGGGGACTCCGGCGCTCCGACCACAGAGCGCGCTGCAACGCCGCCTGAGGGCCGCATTCACCGTTCGCCTTGGTCTCAAAGCCACGGCCGTGTTCATCGCCCTCGTCCTGTGGTTCGTCATCAACGCGAAGGAACCGCAGCTGCAGCTCGTGCCGGTTCGATTCACGCCGGTGCTCGACAGCACGTTGGTGCTGCGCGATCCGGTACCACCCGTGCAAGCGATCGTCGCCGGTTCACCGAAGGAGCTCATCAAGCTCACGTCGAATCTCCCGCGGATCCATCGACAGATCACGGCCGACTCGCCTGACACGCTCGTGATCGACTTGCGCCCGGACGACGTGACGCTGCCCGATGGCGTCGACGCGGTCGTGCGCGATGTCCAACCGCGTAGTGTGACGTTGCGCTTCGAGTCGACATGGTCGCGCAAAGTGCCGGTGCGTTCGCAGATCGATGTCGCGACCATTGGATATCCTGGGCCGGTTTCGCTGCGCTTCGATCCGGAGAGCGTCGAAGTAACTGGACCACGCCATATCGTGGTCGGCGTGTCGAGCGTGCGCACCGTGAAGACGACGATCTCGTTTCCCGATTCGCTGCCGCATTTGATCGACATCGACACCATCGGATTGAATCCGGCGATTCACGTCCGGCCCGCTCAAGTCAAGGCGCAGCTTTCACTCACGCCTCCGCACGGGTGATGCGCGTCCTCGGCATCGAGACGTCATGCGACGAAACGTCAGCCGCCGTGATCGAAGGCACCGGCGACTTGGTGACGCAGCGCGCGCTCGTGATCCTGTCGCAAGACGTCCACCGGATCTTCGGCGGCGTCGTTCCGGAGATCGCCTCGCGCGCACATCTCACCGCCATCGTCCCAGTCGTCGAGCAAGCGTTGCGCGACGCGGGGAGCAGCGAGATCGACGCCGTCGCCGTGACGAATGCCCCGGGCCTGGTTGGCGCGTTGCTCGTCGGTGTCAGCTACGCGAAAGCGTATGCGTTCGCGCGCGGCATTCCGGTGATCGGCGTTCATCACATGGAAGGGCACCTGTTCGCGACAGCGCTCGAGCATCCCGACGCGGTTCCACCGTTTACCGCCCTACTCGTGTCGGGCGGGCACACACTGCTCGTCGACGTCGAAGCCTGGGGTCAGTATCGGCTGCTCGGCAGAACGCGCGATGACGCGGCCGGCGAGGCCTTCGACAAAGTTGCCAAGCTGCTCGGTCTTCCGTATCCTGGTGGCCCGCACATCGATCGACTCGCGGCACGGAGCGAGAGCGGCGACTATCGCTTCGCTCGACCAATGCTCCGACGCGATCAGCAGCCAGGCGATTCCGACTTTTATGATTTCTCATTCAGCGGCCTCAAGACCGCGGTGTTGAACGCTGTGAGGTCCTCGGATCTCGAGGCGAGTCGTGGTGCGATCGCACGCGCGTTTCAGGATGCGCTCGTGGACACGCTCGTCGAAAAAACAGCGCGTGCCGCACGACAGTTCAATCGCGCTCGCGTCGTGCTCGGCGGTGGGGTGGCGTGTAATACGTCGCTCGTGCGCGCGATGCGGGAACGTTTGTCGAGCCGCGGGGTCCAGGTCTTTGCGCCAACGCCGCGCCTGGCGACCGACAACGCCGCAATGATCGCGCGTGCAGGTCTGTTCCATCTCGAGCGCGGCGAACGCTCCACGCTCGATCTCAACGCTTTCGCCAGCCAGCCTCTTCCCGGACTCGTCGCCGCATGATACTCGCTTCGACACCGATCGTTCATCACCCGTTCGAGTTCGGCATCGGCGGATTCAGTCTGACTGGATTCGGCATCGCGGTGCTGCTGGCGTTTCTCATCGCACAGATTGTGTCAGAACGCGAGCTCGCGAACCGCGGACGCGACGTCGAATCAGCCGCCGTTGCCGACGTGCTGTTCGCCGCGCTGCTCGGCACCATCATCGGAGCGAAGATCTATTACGTGGCGATCGTCACGCACAACATCAGCGATCTCTGGAGCCGCGGGGGATTCGTCTTCTGGGGCGGATTCATCGGCTCGGTGGTCCTCTGCGCCGCGACGATCCGCTACAAGAAGCTGTCATTCTTGCGCTTTGCCGACGTCGCCGGCATCGCGATCGCCGCGGGATACGCTGTCGGGCGAACGGGCTGCTGGGCAGTGGGCGATGATTACGGCCGTCCGTATTCCGGGCCGCTCTCCGTGTCGTTCCCGCAGGGCGCGCCGCCGTCGACCGTCTATGAAATGCAGAAGACGTTTCACACACAGTTTCCGCCGGGGACCGATCCAGCGAGTGTCGTGTCCGTCTATCCAACGCAGCTCATCGTAGTGCTACTCGGCTTCGCGATGTTTGCGATCCTGTGGAGAATGCGGGACCACAAGCATGCCGAAGGCTGGCTGTTCGGCGTGTGGGCGATCCTCGCGGGCGTCGAGCGATTCATCGTCGAATTCTTCCGCGCCAAGGACGACCGCTTCGATTGGGCATTGGGCCTGAGCATGGCGCAGATCATCGCGCTGTCGATGGTCCTGGTGGGCGTCGCGATCATGGCGGCGCGTAGTCGCACGGGTCCGGTCCGGCCGGGCTTTCGAGCGGTCCCGGTCGCGGCGTAATTTCTTCAGGCGCGCTGGCGCAGTCG
>JAICYT010000034.1 GCA_025934075.1 Gemmatimonadaceae bacterium | reverse complement strand
GGCATGACCAGTAGTGACTGGAATCGTCGATCGTGGACGATCGGATCGAAGGGCGGATCGCACCGTATGTGGGCTTGGAAATGAAGGTCCGCTGACGGCTCGAACCGCTCGAGCCACGCGATCGCGTGGTCACCGTCGCCGACGGCGCCGTACGCGTGTGCCATGTACACCGCGGTATGCAGGTCCGGCGGCGAAAACCGAGTCGCGAGCGACTCGGCGCGATCGAGAAATGCGAGTGCCTCTCGGCGGCGCCCGGCCCGCGCCGCGGCCAACGATTGTCCCGCCAGCGCGTGGACGACCTCGACGTCGGTGCTGATTCGTTCCGCCGCCGCGAAGGCCGCCGTGGCGCGAGCAAAGTCGCCCTGTTCGACGGCGACGTAGCCCTGCGCCTGACGCGCCAGTAAGAAAGCCGGATCGAGCGCGATCGCGCTGTCTGCCCAGTGCGCTGCACTGTCGTACTGGCGACGCCAGTAGTGACCAAGCGCCATGAACGCCAGGCCTTCGGTGTACGTGGCGTCCGCAGCGACCGCCCGTCTCCAGGCGACCATGGCGGCGTCGAGCTGGCCCAGTCCCAAGTGCACGCCGCCAAGCTGTTGCCACGCTTTTGCCAACGTCGAATCTATCATGACAGCTTGCTGAAACGAGCGTAGCGCGGGAGCATCGTCGGTCGGATCCACCAGGCGATCGACCATCCCCTTGGTGAGCCACGCGTCGGCGCTGCGTGGGTCGACCGTCAGCGCGCGATCGGCTGCGGAGACCGCAAGGCGAAGCGCCGTGTCGCGCCCCGCGCCGACGAACACGAATCGTCGCTCGTAAGCGCGGAGGTATGTCTTCGCGAGCCCGGCCCACGCGTCGGCGTAGCTCGAGTCGAGGCGAATCGCCGCCGAAAACGCCGCAAGAGCTTCGGTCGCGCCCACGGGCGTTCGCTTCGCGTAACCCTGCATTCCGCGACGATAGAGCGCTTCCACCTCCGGGCTTCGTGTCGCGGGCGCACCGCGGAGCCGACGTGCGACGAACGAGCTCGCGACCGTGGCAGCGATGAGTAGCAGCACGACCACGGCTCGTCGCGCAACGCTCGCTCGCTTGAGATTCGTCTCGCCCGTCGTCGTGCTGCGCAAAGCCGCACCGAACTCCGAGATCTTGGCGAATCGGTCGGCCGGCACGCGTTCGAGCGCGCGCAGAACCGCCGCCTCAATGCCCGGCGGCACCGTCGAACGTACCGTCCGGATTGGCCGCGCCGGCTCGGAGAGGCGCCGAGCGACGACGGCCTGCGCTGACGCTCCGGTAAACGGCGGCTCACCGGCGAGCATCTCGTACGCGACGGCGGCGAGCGCGTACTGGTCGCTCCGCTCGTCGACCACATCGGCGGTGGCCTGCTCGGGACTCATGTACGCCGGCGTACCAACGACGACTCCGGTGCGCGTGAGGCGATCGGTTCCGGTATCGAGCACGGCCTTCGCGATGCCGAAGTCCGCGACGTACGTGTGTTCCTCCGACAGCAGCAGATTCTCAGGCTTGATGTCGCGATGTACGATGCCGGCCGCGTGCGCGGCCGCGAGGGCCGCCGCGGCCGCTTCTGCGATGCGCGTCGCGTCCTCGATCGGGAGTTGTCGCTCACGGGTAAGTCGGTGGCGAAGCGATTCGCCATCGACGAAGGTCATCGTGAACCACGGGAGCGACTGGCCGTCAGGGCCGCGGCAAACCCCCGAGTCGAGCACGGGAACGATGTTCGGGTGCTGCAGCCGCGCTGTGAGACGAATCTCACGCAGGAACCGCTCGACTCCGATCGCGTCGGCAAGCTCCGCGTCGAGCACCTTGAGCGCAACCAACCGATCGTGGCGCAGGTCGCGAGCGAGCCATACCGTCGCCATCCCGCCGCGTCCCAACTCCCGCTCTATGGAATAGCGGTCGGCCAGAGCGACCTTTAGGTAATCGCGCAAGAGAAGGCTCGACAGAGATGCGGCATCATGGCACGGCTCGACGCTGGCGGCAAGCAGGGCGCGGCCGCGGCGAGAACGATGGCCTGAACATCGATGACTTCTCGGCACCGGTAAACTTCATCCATGAAGAAGATCGGTTTTTTGTCATTTGGTCATTGGAGTGCATCGCGCCAATCGGCTGCGCGGTCCGCCCGCGATGTCCTCCAGCAGTCCATTGAGCTGGCCGTGGCGGCGGAGGAGCTTGGCGCGGACGGCGCATACTTTCGTGTGCACCACTTTGCCCAACAGCTCGCATCCCCCTTCCCCCTTCTCGCGGCCGTCGGTGCCCGTACGAGCCGCATCGAGATAGGTACTGCTGTCATCGACATGCGCTACGAGAACCCGTTCTACATGCTCGAGGACTCAGGCGCGGCGGATTTGATTAGCAACGGCCGGCTCCAACTCGGAATCAGCCGGGGTTCGCCGGAGCAGGTCATCGAAGGTTGGCGCCACTTCGGCTACGCGCCACCGGAAGGTGGAACCGACGCGGACATGGGCCGGCGCCATGCCGAAGTTTTTCTCGAGCTCTTGAAAGGCGAAGGATTCGCGCGACCGAATCCGCGGCCGATGTTTCCCAACCCGCCCGGGCTGCTCCGACTCGAGCCGCATTCGCAGGGACTACGCGACCGCGTCTGGTGGGGCTCAGCTTCCAATGCGACTGCAGAGTGGGCCGCACAACATGCGATGAACCTGCAAAGCTCTACGCTCAAGGCCGACGAGTCGGGCGAGGCCTTTCATGTTCAGCAGGCTCGCCAGATCCGCGTCTTCCGACAAGCGTGGAAAGACGCCGGACACTCTCGAGAGCCGCGCGTCTCGGTGTCTCGATCGATCTTCGCGCTGATGAACGATCTCGATCGCGCCTATTTCGGCCGAGACCAAAGCAGCGATCAGATCGGGGTCATCGACAATATGCGGGCGGTGTTCGGTCGGTCCTATGCCGCTGAACCGGATGTTCTAATTGAAGAGCTGAGAGCCGACGAGGCCATCGCCGAGGCCGACACCCTGCTTCTCACCGTACCGAACACGCTCGGCGTCGAATACAACGCGCACGTGATCGAATCAATCCTCACGCACGTCGCTCCCGCTCTGGGTTGGCGATAACACTACACCGCGAATTAGGACCGCGCCGCGCTGCGCTCGCGGGCTTCCTCCCACTCGACGAATGGCCCATCGAAGTCCTCGAGCCGCGTGCCGTCGAACGCCCAGACGCGTGTCGCCACCTCGCGCAGAAAGGCCCGATCGTGACTGACGAGCAGCACCGAGCCTTCGTAGTCGTCGAGCGCATCCTCGAGCGCCTCGATGTTCTCGACGTCGAGGTGGTTGGTCGGCTCGTCGAGGATGAGCAGATTGGCATGGGCGAGCGTCATGAGCGCGAGCGCCACGCGCGCGCGCTCGCCGCCGCTGAGCGTGCCGATCTCGCGCTGCACTTCGTCACCGCTGAAGCCAAAGGCGCCAAGACAATTCTGAATCTGACCTCGATTCCACAACGGCCGCTGATCTTGGATGGCATCGTACAGCGACTTCCGGAGCGGAAGGTCGCCGAGGTCCTGACGAAACCACGCCGGCGAGACTGATCCGCCAATCTTCACCTTGCCTGCCGCCGGTTCGCGATCGCCAACGATCGTGGAGATGAATGATGACTTCCCGGCGCCGTTGGGCCCGATGAGCGCGACGAAGTCGTTGCGTCGCAGCACAGCCGTGACATCTTCGACGAGGACACGGCCAGGCACTTCGACTCGGAGGTCCTCGACCGCCACCACTTGATCGCCGCCGCGTTCAGCGATCTCGAATTTGAGATCCATGGCCGCCGGATCACCCGGCGGCGGCGCGAGACGCGGGAGGCGCTCCAGCCGCTTGCGTTTGCCCTTCGCCTGGAACGAGTTGACGCCGGCGATGTTCCGCCGGATGTACTCCTCTTCCTTCTTTACATACGCACGCTGCTTCTCGAGCTCGCGCTCCCGCGACAGCCGCCGCTCGGCGCGCTGCGGAACGAACTGGCTGTAATTGCCCCGGTACCACTCGCTCGTGCGTGCTTCGACGTGCAGGATGTGCGAGCAAATGGCATCCATGAACGCACGGTCGTGCGACACGACGATGACGGTTTCGTTCGCCTCATTGAGCCATTCTTGAAGCCAGCTCGTGGTGTCCAGGTCGAGGTGATTCGTCGGTTCGTCGAGCAGCAGCAGGTCGGCGGGCGCAATGAGCTGCGCCGCGAGCCCGACGCGCCCGCGCTCTCCGCCGGAGAGCGTCGACACGAGCCGGGTCTTCGACTCCTCGGCGTCGAAGCCCAACCCTTGGAGCACCGCATCGACGCGGGCGTGATAGATGTATCCGCCGAGGTCAGCGAAGTGCTCTTGATCGTGCCCGAAGCGCTCGAGGAACGCGTCGGTGACGCGCTCGCCCATGTCACTCAACGCGATCGCCTGTTCCGCGATGCGTTTCTCGAGGGCGATCACGTCGCGCCATGCGGCAGCCCCCGCTTCCCAGACCGTCGCCGCGCCCTCGAAGGCGCGGTGCTGGTCGAGCAGCGCATGCCGGAGTCCCGGCTTGCGCGCAACGCTGCCGACTGTCGGCTCGAGCTCGCCGGTGATGAGTTTGAAGATCGACGTCTTGCCGGCGCCGTTGCGGCCGATGATCCCCCAGCGCTCGCCCTCGGCGACGGTGAAGGTGACGTTCTTAAAGAGCTCGGTCGCGCCGAAAGCGACGCCAATGTTGGAAAGCGAGAGAAGAGTCACCCGAGGCAAGCTAAGTCATGGACCACCTCATGGTAGCTCTGCGTGCTGAAGCGTTGTTCGCTGGACGTCGGCGAGCCGTTGGTCCTCGTTCGACATGGTCTCAACAAACGGCGTAGTGATTTACCCAAACGGTTCTCGTCGATGGCAGCCAAAGTCCCATAGGTGCGGCCGCCATTTCGCATCATGACCGGTTGGAGATTCGAGATGACCACCTCCATGCGCGGCCGAGCGAGTCTCGTCGCACCAGGGGGGCGAGCGTCTTCGATGTATTCGGCGACGAAGCGTTGATTGCGGGTCGCAGACTCCAACGCGCGGTCCGGCGTCATCTGCATTACTCCGCCTCTTCGGCAATTGGGTGGCGATGCGTCAATATCGGGTGGCGTTCTCACACAATCCACAACGCTTCACATTTCCGAACGTACGTCTCGCTTCGACTGAGGTCCGCTTCAATTCATCACGCCGCCGAATGAGAGTTGCAAGAAGTAACATCGGTTGTGACAAGGACGCCGATCATCTCATCATCGCGACGGTCGCCTTGCCACGACGTGTGCGATGCCGCATTCACGACGACGCGTCGTCCAATCACGACGTCGCATCGCCTCGACCTCGCTGCAGCATCGAAGACCCCGGCCTGCATGATCGTCTCGTCACTGCGAGCGATGCCCGCCACAGTCGGCCGGATCTCCCGTGCACGATGTCGCTTGAGCTCATCGCGTGGCCGCTTCACTTCGGCGGGCTGCTGCTTCGTCTCGTCGCTCGGTTGCTTCCTCCGATCACTGGTTCGTTGTGTCTGTTCACTCGGTTGCGTCGTCTCATCGCTTGGTCGCGTCGTCTCGACGGGTGGCCGGCTCGTTCCGACGGGTTGCTTGATCCTCCAATCGCGGTGCGCGGCGCCTCGACCTCGTTGTCGCCTCGCCACCATGTATTCGACGGATACGGTGCACGCGTCGATGCCACGTCGTCGGCGGCGATCGGATCGCCTCAACGAACGATTGGATCCGGCGCCACTACATGCGCGATCAGCTCCTCGATGTGCTCGCTGCCCGTGCTCGCTGCCCGCTCGCCGTCAGCCTTGCCGGCATCCGCGAGGCCATCGCTGGCATCGGAGCGAGATATCCGCTCGTGTTGCCCCCTATTAGGTAAGTCGCCACGGAGGCAAAAATGCTCACATCGGATGCCCAAGTTCGTCACCATTGCGCCGAACCTGACGCGGGCCTGACGCATTTGGCGTATTTCTCGCGCCGTCGCGATCGGGGGATGTGAGCATTTCGAGGTCCGTGGCGACTTACCTAATAGGCGACCTTTCAAGTATCCGTGTTCTGCCAAGGCAAACCATTTGACAGGTCTGGCTGTCGAACCTATACATAGATATGAACAGTATAGGATCCGCCTATGCCAGACGCAAAACGGTCCGCATCGATCGTCTCCGGGACGCTCGATCTTTTGATCCTCAAGACGCTCTCGATCGAGCCCGCCCACGGCTACGCCATCGCGCAGCACATCAAGCGGCTGTCTCGTGACGCACTGACGGTCGAGGAAGGCTCGCTCTATCCAGCGCTCCAACGGATGCAAGTAAAAGGCTGGATCGCCGCCGAATGGAAAAAGTCGCCGACCGGACGTCAAGCGCGCTACTACAAGCTCACCGCACTAGGCCGGCGACAACTCGACGCGGAACAGCAGGCGTTCGAGAGCTCCATTGCCGCGATCACCCGTGTTCTGCGGAGCGCCGAATCATGACCGCGCGCGAAACCATCGGGCGGATGGCGGCGTGGCTGCGGCGGGGACGGCTCGCTCGGCAGCTCGAGGCGGAGCTCGAGGCGCACGTCGAGCTGCTGGCGCGCGATTTCGAGCACGAAGGGATGCCGCGCGATGCGGCGATGGCGCGCGCCCGTCGACAGGTCGGCCATTCGCTCGCGCACCGAGAGGAGAGCCGCGACTACTGGGGCTTCCCGCGACTCGACGCGTTTCTGCAGGACGCCCGCTACGCAGTGAGAGGACTTGCCCGATCACCCGGCTTTACGTTCACGGCGGTCATCACACTCGGCCTGGGGATCGGCGCCAACGCGGCGATGTTCGCCGTCATCGATCGGCTGATGTTCCGTCCACTTCCATATCTGCGGGATCCGGCGAGCGTCCACGGCGTCTACCTCGAGACGACCTATCAAGGGAAAGCGCGGATCGGCTCGACGGTGCCGTACACGCGGTACTTGGATGTCCGTGCGGTGACGCATTCGTTCGCGCAGTACGCCGCGTCGTCGGGGTGGAGGCTCGCGGTCGGACGCGGCGAGGGCACCCGCGTGCGCAAGGTTGCCGGCGTGAGCGCGTCCTTGTTCGACTTCTTCGACATTACTCCCGAACGCGGCCGCTTCTTCACGCCCGCCGAGGACACCACGCCGCTCGGCGCGATGGTCGCCGTCCTGAGCCACGCATGTTGGATCAACGACTTTGGCGGGCGTGACGTGCTTGGGCAGCGGCTTCGCGTCGGCAAGCTCGATTACACCGTCATCGGCGTCGCGCGCGAAGGATTCGTCGGCGCGTCAGACGGCGGGGCGCCCGATCTCTTCGTTCCGATCACCACGATCCCGCCCAATCTTCAACCATCGTCGGCGACGGACTACTTCACCAATTACAACTGGGATTGGGTTGAAATCCTCGTGCGTCGAAAGCCGGACGTCTCGATCGCCGCGGCAGACGCAGACCTGACGCGGGCGTATCAATGGAGTCGCGCCAAGTATCGGGTCGTGAATCCCCGTGTGTTGCCGGACTCGCTCGCGCGCCCCCGCGGCATCCTCGGGTCGGTGCGAAGCGCCAATGGACCGGATCCCGGCCTCGAGTCGCGCGTGCTGCTTTGGGTCGCGGGGGTCGCCGTGATCGTTCTCGTCGTCGCGTGCGCGAACGTCGCGAACTTGATGTTCGCCCGCATCCTCCGCCGACGGCGCGAGATCGCGGTGCGACTCGCCCTCGGCGTGAGCCGCGGCCGGCTCGTCGGCCAGTTCATCACCGAGGGCCTCATTCTCGCCGGAATCGGCAGTGTGATCGGATTGGTCTGCGCGCAATCGGCCGGCGCGGCGATTCGTCGGATGCTCCTGCCCGAGAGCACTCCGTTCAACATCGGTACCGATTGGCGAACCATCGGCGTGGCGACGGCGTGTGCGCTCGCGGCAACGCTGCTCACGTCGCTCGCCCCGGCAGTGCTCGCGACGCGCGCCGACCTCGCGGGCGCGCTCAAAGCGAGTGCTCGCGAAGGCACGTACCGCTCGTCGCGACTCCGCGCGGCGCTCTTGATCTTGCAGGGCACATTGTCAGTCGTGCTACTGGTGGGCGCCGCCCTGTTCGTGCGCAGCTTGCGCAACGTCCTGGCCATTCCGCTCGGCTACGACGCGAACCCAGTCCTCGAGGTCGTGCTCGACCTCCGCAACCTCGAGAATGATTCCGTCGCGCAGCTCGACACCCGGCGGCGAATGCTCGACGTCGCGCGGAGCATTCCTGGGGTCGAGGCGGTCGCGCGCGTTGGTGGAATGATCTTTTCGACGAGCACGACGACGCTCAACGTCGCTGGAATCGACTCGGTCGAGCGTCTCGGACGTTTCAACTTCCAGGTCACGACGCCCGGCTACTTCGACGTGATGCGCACGCGAATCCTTCGTGGACGAGCCTTCGACTCGCGCGATGGGCCAGGCACGCCGCCGAGTGTCGTCGTCAGCGAATCGATGGCTCGCGCATTGTGGCCCGGCAAGGATCCACTCGGCCAATGCATCCAGGTGATCTGGAATGATGTGAGCCGTTTACCGAAGTGGCCGTGCACGATGGTCATCGGTGTCGCCGAGGATGCGCTCTATCAGAGCATCACGGACGAACAACGCCTCACCTACTACCTCGATGCAGACCAACTGGACCCAGCCTGGGGGCGCACCCTGCTCGTTCGCCTGAAGACCTCGAACGTCGACGCGGAGATCGAGCGCGTGCGGCGCGCGCTGCAAGCGGCGATGCCGGGAGATGGATTCGTGGTCGTGCGGCCGCTGCGTGAGCTCGTCGACGACCAGGAACGGAGCTGGCGACTCGGCGCGACGTTGTTCACGACCTTTGGTGTTCTCGCCCTTGTTGTTGCGGGCGTCGGTCTGTACGGCGTGATCGCGTACAATGTGCTGCAGCGCATGCACGAGCTCGGCGTTCGCGTCGCATTGGGTGCGGTTTGGACGGACATCGTGCGTTTGGTGGTGACGCAAAGTTTGGCCATGGCGGCGGCCGGCGTCGCGATTGGCCTTGGGATCGCGCTCGTGGCGTCACGCTGGATCGAGCCACTGCTGTATAAGCAATCGCCACGCGACCCGCTCGCCTACGCGGCAATCGGCGCGATCATGCTGCTCGTCGCGATCATCGCGAGCGCCGTACCAGCGCTGCGTGCGGCAGCGGCCGATCCAAATCGGGCGCTTCGTGCGGAGTGAACTAACGAGGGATCGCGGTTAGCGTCGAGGACTGCCGGGCTGATTGCGCCGGTGGGCGATGATCCGGCAAGCGCACGGAACGAACTTGGTGGACCGTCGATGGACCTCGAAGGCGTGGATCGGTACTGTTGTACCGTCCGCACGGCGATCCTCTCATGGTCGACCTTCGAGACGAGCTTCAGACATCACTCGGCGACGCGTACACCATCGAGCGGGAGCTCGGTGGCGGTGGCATGTCACGCGTATTTGTGGCCGAGGAGCGAGCGTTGGGCCGAAGCGTGATCGTCAAGCTGTTGCCTCCGGAGTTGGCGTCCTCGGTCAGCGTGGAGCGGTTCCGCCGCGAGATCCAATTCGCGGCGGGACTTCAGCATCCTCACATCGTCCCCGTGTTGGCGGCGGGCGAGGCGGCGGCCGGACTCTATTACACGACTCCCTTCGTCATCGGCGAAACGCTTCGACAGCGAATCGCCCGCGAGCGGCAATTGTCCGTTGACGACGCGGCGCATATCGCCTGCGACATCGCTGAAGCGCTCGCTGCCGCACATGCGCGTGGCATCGTCCATCGCGATGTCAAACCCGAAAACGTGCTCTTGAGCGACGGACACGCGCTGCTCACCGACTTCGGCATTGCTCGCGCCATTCAGCACGCGAAGGCGGAATCGCTCACGGCAACCGGATTGGCTCTCGGAACGCCGCTCTACATGGCGCCTGAGCAAGCGTCCGGTGACCGCGACGTCGACGCCCGGGCCGATGTCTACGCACTCGGCTGCGTCTTGTACGAGTTGCTCGCTGGACAGCCACCGTTCACGGGCCCGACGGCACAATCAATCGTCGCGCAGCACGTGGCCGCGCCATTTCCACGCGTGCGCCATAGCCGTCCCGATGTTGCCGAGGCGTTAGACGGAGCGATTCAACGAGCGACGGCTAAGTCGCCGGTGGATCGCTTCACGTCGGCCGGGGAGTTCTCAGCAGCGATTCGTGCATCGCTGACGAATTTGCCCGTCCGACGACAATCGCTTCGACAGCGAATGATCGTCGGGTTGTCGTTCGTCGCGCTCGCCGCGCTGGCTACGCTGTTCTTTCTGAGGAGCACGCGTCGAGCGACCGAGGCCGCGCCGCCGGTGTCGGCAAGCAGCAGTTCCTCCGTGGCCGTTCTTCCACTGTTGTCCGTCGGCGGCGACACGGCAAACGCGTACTACGCGGACGGGATGACGGAGGCGATGATCAGCGCGCTCGCGGCCGTGCACGGACTTCGGGTGACCCCGCGAGCGTCCGCGTTCGCATTAAAGGGAACGAAGCTGAGTGCGCGCGACATCGGCAGCGCACTCCACGTGTCCACGCTGCTCGAGGGCAGCGTGCAGCGCGCCGGCGACCGCATCCGCATCGCGGTAGAGCTCACGAGCGCGGATCGCGACAGTGTCCTCTGGGGCGGCACCTACGACGGAAACAGAAACGACGTCTTTGCAATGCAGGACACCATCGCGAGAGCCGTCGTTGCAAAGCTGCTTGCCGAGAACTCGCCTCGCCAGTCGACGATGGTGCGCCGCGCAACAACGAAGCCGGAAGCGTACGACCTCTATTTGCAGGGGCGCGCGCTCGCGAACACGTTCTCGCTCGAGAATCTCATGCGCAGCCTCGAGTTCTATCGCCGAGCGATCGTGCTCGACTCGAGCTTCGCGCTGCCGTACGCCGGCATCGCGGACACGTACGAGAATCTCGCCGACACATTTCTCCCGCCGCTGGATGCCGAGCCGAAAGCCAAGGAGGCAGCACTGAAGGCCCTGGCGCTCGATTCCATGCTCGCTGAGACGCATGCGGAGCTCGGGTTCGTCCGTGGCGGATTCGATTACGACTTTACCGCGGCGCAGCGCGAGGTTCGCCGCGCGCTCGAGCTCAACCCGAGCCTGGCGTATGCGCATACGCTCAACTCGTACCTCTTGCTCGAGACGGGCGATCGCACGGGTGCGATTCGCGAAATCGAGGAGTCTCGCCGTCTGGATCCGCTGTCGTCGTTGATAGCAATTTACTCAGACATGGCATCCGCCCTGATCGGCGACTACGAGCGGCTGGTGCGCGATGTGCGGATTGATCGGGCGCAGGATTCGACGAACGAGATGCTCGGTGCCTTGCTGGCATACGGTTATGCCGGGATAGGCCAACGTGATTCTGCGCTGGCTGAGTTGCGTCGTACACCGTGTACCATCGGTTACTCTTGCGGCTTTCAGGGAGTGACGTTCGCTCGCCTGGGAGAGCGCGCTTCGGCGATGGAACGCATCAGGCGTCTCGAAGTCATCTCGACACAGCGTTACGTCCCGGCGGATTGCGTGGCGTGGATTTACGCCCAGCTTGGCGATTCGGATGCGGCGATCACGTGGCTGTCCCGCGCGCTCGACCAACGGTCAGCAGCGCCGACGTACGCGAAAGTTGCTCCGTTCTTCGCGCGAATGAAGGATGATCCGCGGTTCGTGGCGCTGGTGAAGCGGACGGGCGTGCCCTAGGGGAATTATTGGTTCGGTACGTGAGGAGGTGGGGCCCGAACGAGTGTGCCGGGCACGCCGCCAACAATCGTTTGCGAATTGCAAGCTTGACGACTGTGGCTTGACGCTGATTCCGACTCGCCGCATCTTCACGGAGCTTCTCCGGGAAACGGGAATGGCGCGCATCGGTGCCAATGAGCCAGAAGAGTTACTGCGCGGGACGCTCGACGCGCTCGTGCTCAAGACGTTGAGCTGGGGTCCGCGTCACGGGTACGCCATTGCCCGATGGATCAAGCATGTTTCCAGCGACACCCTGACAGTAGAGGACCGCGCCCTGTATCTGGCGCTCCATCGACTCGAGGACCGAGGACTCGTCGACGGCGAGTGGGGACTCTCCGAGAACAACCGTCGAGCCAAGTACTATCGTCTTACGAGTGCAGGGCGAGCGGAGCTTCGCGCGGACGCGAGCCGGCTCGCGCGATACACCGCAGCACTCCTCGCCGTGCTCAATTCCACGCGTTGGGAGACGCCATGAGCGGAGAAGAACAGGACCGGGCCAGACCAGGGCGCGTCGTGCGTACTGAACGTGAGCCCGTCGAGGGCGCGGTCGATGACGAGATCGCATTTCACCTTGCGAGCCGCGTCAGCGAGTTGCAGAGGCGCGGCGTTTCGGCGGCCGACGCGCGACGACTCGCGATCTCCGAGTTCGGCGACATCGAAGCGTCGCGACGCGAGCTGGCCGCAGTCGACCGAGCGCTGAGACGCCGACGGCGCGTGCTGACCGCGCTCGATGGGTCTCTTCAGGACCTTCGTCACGCGACTCGTTCGCTGCGCCGCGCGCCGACCTTTGGGCTCGCCACTTTTGGAACGCTCGCCATCGGCATCGGCGCCCTCACGACGATGTTCGCGATCGTCAACGCCGTCCTTCTTCGCCCACTTCCCTATCGCGATCCCGCGCGGCTCGTGGGCGCATGGCACGATATGGCGGCGATCAATCTGCCCCACGCGCCACAAGCCGTGCAGACGTATTTCACGTACGCCACGCAGACGCACACCATCGAAGGGATCGGGATCTATCGCGAGACTGCGGCCAACGTGTCGGTGATCGGGCAGGCAGCCGATCCGCAGCGCGTCGACGTGGCCGCGTGCACCGCGACTCTCTTCAGTGTGCTCGGTGCGGCGCCGTTGCGCGGACATCTCATCACCGCCGACGAAGATCAACCGGGCGCAGCTCCCGTCGCGATGATCGGCGAAGGCATGTGGCGGTCGAAATTCGGGAGCGACCCCGATATCGTCGGACGCGTGATCGATGTCAACGGGGTGGCCCGTCAAATCATCGGAGTCCTTCCGCGCTCGTTCGAGATTCCAACATCGCGCATTGCGCTCTGGATCCCGCTCAACCTCGACCCGGCGAATCCGCCGCCGACGGCGTTCACGTACGGCGGAATTGCAAGGCTCAAGGCCGGCGTGTCGGCGGCGGCGGCGGAGCGAGACTTTGCGTCGGTGCTTCCTCGAGCGGCAACGCTCTATCCGCGGTTCGCCCCTGGCGTGTCGACGCAACAAATCCTCGCGCAGACCAAACCGCGGCCGATCCTGACCCCGCTCCGCGACGACGTCGTCGGCGCGGTATCGACGACGCTGTGGCTCACCGGCGCGGCGGCGTTGCTGCTGTACCTCGTTGCATGCATCAACGTCGGGAATCTGGCGCTCGTGCGGTTCGATGCGCGCCAGCTAGAGCTCGCGGTACGGCAGGCACTCGGTGCCGGCGGTGCGCGAATCGCTCGCTCGTATCTCGCCGAGATCGCGATCGTCGCGCTTGCCGCCGGCATCACTGCGCTTGCCATCTCAGGCGCCGCATTGGCATTGCTCGGGAGTAAAGGACCGACGGATCTTCCGCGCCTGGCCGAGGTGGCGCTCGACGGCCGCTGCGTGCTTTTCGCTCTTGTCGCGTGCTCATGCGCCGTGCTGCTGGGGGGAGCGATCCCGCTGCGGCGGCTGCGTCGCGGTACCCTGCTGCTCAACCGAAGCACGCGTGGCGGCACCGCGGGCCGCGCCGCGAATCGAACGCGGCAGACGTTAGTAGCCGCGCAGATTGCACTCGCGCTCGTCGCGCTCGCCGGGTCCGGGCTGCTCGTGCGCTCATTCATTCGTCTCGACGCGGTCCATCCCGGGTTCGACGCCGATCGTGTCGCGACATACTGGATGTCACTTCCACCGGCGCGCTATGCGAAGGACACGGCGATCGTGCGCTTCTATGCGACGCTGCTCGATCGTGCCCGCGCACTGCCCGGCGTGGTGAGCGCCGGCCTTACATCACGCGTTCCCCTCGTGCCTAGAGGTTTCAACGACAATCCGTTCTACGTCGAGGGCGCGACCAGCGCTGACGAGAAGCTTCCGCCGTTACAGATCTTCACGACCGTCGGCGGCGACTATTTCCAGACGATGCGCATTCCGTTGCTCGCCGGCAAACCGTTCGACGCGATGGATCAACAGCGGGAGGGCGATGCGATCATCTCGAGTCGCACGGCCTCGATGTTCTGGCATGACTCGACCGGTCGCTCGGCGATCGGTAAGCGCTTCCGCGTGCTTCCGACGAGTCGCTGGTACACCGTCGTTGGCGTGGTGGCGAGCACGCGTGATTCGTCGTTGATGAAATTGCCGGCCCCGGTGGTGTACTTTCCGCAGACCACGTATACGGACCCGGCACAGCGTCAAACCGCACGGACGATGGCGCTCGTCATGCGCACCCAGAGCGACCCAGCCTCGCTGAACTCCACGGTCCAAGGCATTGTCCGCGCATTGGACCCGTCGCTGCCGCTGTTCGACGTTCAACCGATGGTCGCCGCCGTTCGAGCGTCGACGGCGCGGCTGCGGTTCACGACGCTCATGCTTGGCGCGGCGGCGTTGGTGACACTCGCGCTTGGCGCGCTCGGATTGTCCGGCGTCATGGGTTATGTCGTCACGCTCCGGCGGCGCGAGATCGGTATTCGAATTGCGCTCGGCGCCGCGCCGACCACCGTCGCCGCGGCGACGACACGCGACGCCATGCGTGTGACCGCGATCGGTGTAGCGGTAGGACTCGCGCTGTTCGCCGCGGCGGCACCTTTCGCGCGCGCCACGCTGTTTGGGGTCGCCGTGTGGGACCCAGTGGCTGTGGCGGGCGCGGTCTTGATCCTGCTCGCGGCAGCGATGCTCGCGAGCTGGCTTCCGGCGCGCCGCGCGGCGCAGGTCGATCCTGCTGAAGCACTGCGCGCGGAAGCGTAGCAAGAACTCGAGCCGTGTTGGCATTTCGCGACAACCCGTCGTGACTTGCTGTATCGCCGAAAGGTTAGGCTCTTACCGACGACCGAGCGATCCACTATGCGCCTGTTTCGGCAGCAGCATTCTAGTAGCGTCGCCCTGACCGCGGGCTGTGCGACGGGCCGCGCTGTCGCCGCTTCCCCTGTGCGCCGATCTCGGACACCGGTCTGTTCCCGCTGGAGCATCTGGACGCCGTGCTTGTGACCCGGGAGGATTTCGTCGGCGCGATCACCCGACCGGGTGGCTTCTCGCGGGGCTGGTGCATTTGGTCAAAGGAGCAGGCGTACGGAATCGGGCGCTTCGTGCGGAGTGACCATTTTCGTAAACTCTGGTTGCCAGACCCAAACACCTCAGACTGCTGCGTCGCGCTATCATACCTATCGACGGCTGCACGCGCTCCGATGGACCTCCTGCGTCGACCGAGGATATCGCTTTGCAATCAATCGCTCGTTCCGCGCTCGTGAGGCTCATGGTGCTCGCGACGTTGAGCATGCTCACAGCGTCGCGCGCCGCCGCGCAAAATCCAACGCTTCACGGCGTGGTCTACGCCGACGCGAATGCAAATGGAAAGCACGACGCCTCGGAGCGTGGCGTGTCGGGCGTGATCGTTTCGAACCAGCGCGATGTCGTCATCACCGATTCGCTCGGACGCTTCGAGATTCCGGCTGGCACGACCGGTATCGTGTTCGTCTCGGTGCCCGATGGGTTTCGCTCCAGCGGCGCGTTCTGGCGCGCGACGACGGCAGTGCCCGCGTCCGTTGATTTCGGTCTGGTACGCCAAGCGCAGTCGCGCACGTTCTCCTTCGTGCATGCGTCCGACTCACACATTGCCCCGGAGAACGTCGATCGCTTTCGCCGGTTTCGTCGAATGACGGATTCGCTCAGACCCGCGTTCGTCCTCATGGGCGGCGATCTCATACGCGACGCTATGAGCCAAACCGAATCGAATGCGCGGTCGTACTTCGATCTGTACGCGGCGGAATCAAAGTCCTTTCGCGCGCCTGTGTGGACGATCCCAGGCAATCACGATCACTACGGGATCATCCGCTCACGGTCGCACGCCGACTCCGCGAATCCGCTCTACAACCGCGGTATGTATCGCCAATACTTCGGTCCCGACTACTACTCGTTCACCTATGGCGGCGTCCACTTCATCGGGCTCAATACCATCTCACCCGACGACTCCGCATACTACGGCGACGTCGACAGCGTGCAGATGGAATGGCTGAAGCGCGATCTTGCGCATGTCCCCGCGGCAATGCCGATCGTCACGTTCAACCACATCCCGCTGATCTCGAGCTGGACCACGCTGATCCCATACGATGAGGATCCGCTGGTCGCGACCCTCGCGAAGGTCAACGGCAAGAAGCAATACCGTCACACCGTGGGCAACGTGCTCGATGTGCTCACGACCATGCGCGGCCATCGCTACATCCTCGCTCTGGGTTCACATATGCATGCGCCCGAGCGCGTGTCATTCGTGAGCGACGGCGTGCAGGTGCGGTCCGACGTGAGCGCGGCGATCGTCGGCGGCCAGGAGATTGGTCCGGTGATCATCCCGTCGGGATTCACGGTGTACACCGTGCACGATGGGAAGATCGATTCAGGGCAGTTCGTTCGTCTCGATCCGCCGAGCGTGAAGCCGTAGGCGGTGGCGGAGATCGGCCGTTTCGCTGGAAACGCCGCAGTTCTTTCTCCGCGTTGCCACGATCGAGCTGGCGCTCGATTCCCTCACAAGCCCGACAGGATACGTGCCCTGCTCACGCCGAGCAGGTTAGAGTCGACACTTCGTGCAGCCACTCCGCTTCAGTCCGCGCGCGAGTCGCGTGGAAATTGATTCCGAGCGTGCCGAATTTGGCCGCGCTCGATGCTTGGGGCGCGCCCGCGTAGACGTCCACACGTGTGGCGATTTCAAAGTTGACGAATCCGGCGGCGACGACCGTCGCCCGAAGCTCTGCTTCCTGCAGAGCGCCGGCGATTCAGCCTTTCCAGAGGTCGATGTCGCGTTTCGCTTTGTCGCCAAGGGTTTTCTGGATGAGAATATCGCCGATCTGAAGACGACCGCCCGGCTTGAGCACGCGGGCCATTTCCTGCAGACCGCGCAGTTTGTCTGGGAACAGATTCAGGACGCCATTCGAGATCACGACATCCGCCCACGCGTCGGGTGCCGGCAACGACTCGGCCAAGCCGTGCTCGAAGCGAACGTTGTTGCAGCCGGCCCGGGCCGCGCTCTCCGTGGCGCGCATCAACATGGCCGGCGTCATGTCGACGCCGATTACCGCGCCGGACGCGCCCACCATGCGCGCGGCGATCAGGCTGTCGATCCCCGCGCCGCACCCGACGTCGATCACCCGCTCTCCCTCGCGGAGCGCACCGAGAGAGAACGGGTTTCCCGTGCCGGCGAAGGAGGCAATCGACTCTTCGGGCACACCCTCGAGCCACCGTTCATCGTAGCCGAGGATGCCGGCAAGGCGACGGCCAGTATGAAAATGAAATTCCTGCTTCGGGTTTGTCGCGACCCGCGCGTATTCATCGCGGATGGCGTCGCGGAGTTGGTCGACGTCAAGGCCTTCAATCGCTCGGCTCACTCCGGGGACGGCGGTGTCGTCGGACGGCGGCATGGAATCCTCTTGACAATCTGTTCTTCTATTCTATGGTTCATTAGAATAGCTGTCAAGCCGTGAGTTCACATGAGCCTCCCACATGGCAAGTCACCGAGAGTTCAAGGATGCGCTCTACGCGCAGTTCGCGCGCATCGGACACGCGCTGTCGAGTCCCAAGCGCATCGAATTGATCGACCTGCTCGGCCAGGGCGAGAAGACGGTGGAACAACTCGCCGAATCCATCGCGACGCCGATCAAGAACACGAGCGCGCATCTGCGGGTGCTTCGACAGGCCCACCTCGTGGAGGCCCGGCGTGACGGCACGTATGTCTACTATCGGTTAGCGGACGACGAGGTGTTCCGCCTCCTCAAGTCACTCGAAACACTCGGTCACAGTCGTTTGGCCGACGTTCAACACGTGGTCCGGATGTACCTCGATGGGCACGATACGCTCGAGCCGGTGACGTTCAAGGAGCTGCGGCACCTGATGCGCAACGGCGACGTCACCGTCGTCGACGTCCGGCCTGCTGAGGAGTACGAAGCCGGGCACATTCCCGGTGCCCTCTCCCTCCCCGTCTCGGAGCTCAAACGCCGTTTGCGCGAGATTCCGAAGGGCAAGGAGGTCATCGCCTACTGCCGCGGACGCTACTGCGTATACTCGCTCGAGGCCGTCACGCTCCTTCGTAAGCACGGCTATGATGCGCGGCGCGCGCACGAAGGCTTGCCCGACTGGCGCGCGGCCGGGCTTCCAGTGGAGAGCGGCGTATGATCGTGCGTCAGTTTCTTCATACGAATCCTGTGATCGCCGCGTCGTATATCATCGGCTGCGGCGGCAAGAGCGCGGGCATTGTGGTCGATCCCGTCGATGCTCCCGACGTCTACATGCAGAGGGCGTCCGAGCTGGGGTTGTCGATCCGATTCGTCGTCGATACGCACGTGCACGCAGACCATCTCTCGACTGGCCGCGCGCTTGCTGGGCGCACTGGGGCTCCGTACGTACTGCATGAATCAGTGCAGGCGCAATTCGATTTCCAAGGCGTGGCGGACGGCGCACGCCTCGAAATTGGAAACGTCGTTGTCGATGTACTGCACCTCCCCGGCCACACGCCGGAACACCTCAATCTTCTGGTCGCTGACCGGACGCGCGCCAGCGAGCCGTGGCTCGTCGTCACCGGCCACACGCTCATGGTCGGCGACATGGGACGAACGGAGCTCGCGACGGCTGCGGAAGATGGAGCGCGCGCCCTATTCGCGAGTGCACAGCGGCTTCGCACCTTGCCCGACTACGTCACCGTGCTGCCTGGCGCGTTCGCGGGCTCTGTTTGCGGCCGTGCATTGAGTGCGACACCGATGTCGACGATCGGCTTCGAGCGGCGATTCAACAAAACGTTCGCCATCGACGACGAATCGCAGTTCGTGGATGCGATGCTCCGCGACATCCCGCCGGCGCCGCCCGGCGCGGCAGAAGCGCGGGCCGCGAATCTCGGATTGGCCCTGGCGCCGCGATGACGACCTCGGCGCACTCCCTCGCGGGAGGCGCGATTCACGACCCTTCGCGCCACAGCGCCGTCGCGCTTGGGCTGCGGGCGAACTGGCCGCAATTCTCATTGCTCGTCGTGGTCAACGCCTTCGTCGGTGCAATGGTTGGGCTCGAGCGGTCTGTGATGCCGATCATCGCCAGACGAGAGTTTGGCATCGCGTCGACAACGGCGATCCTGCTGTTCATCGCAACCTTTGGACTGACAAAGGCGTTCACGAATCTCGCATCGGGGTGGCTGGCCGACCGCGGCGCCCGGCGACGAGTGCTCATCGCGGGCTGGGTGATGGGCCTTCCGGTTCCATTCCTCATTCTGCACGCACCGAATTGGTGGTGGATTGTCGGCGCCAACGCGCTGCTCGGCATCAATCAGGGCCTCGCCTGGTCCACGACTGTGATCATGAAGATCGACCTCGTGGGACCAGCGCGGCGCGGACTTGCGATGGGCCTGAACGAGTTCGCCGGCTATGGCGCCGTCGCCGTGGCGGGCGTCGTCAGCGGCTTCGTTGCCGCGCAGTATGGACTGCGCGAGGGCACGGCATACGCAGGGTTCGTCATCGCGACAACAGGCCTCGTGCTTTCCTTGTTTGTCCGCGATACGCGCGATCACGTGCGGTTGGAGACGCAAGCATCCGTAACGACGACGAGCAATTCCACGCCGCCCCGGCTCTCGAGCATCCTTGGTTGTTCACTCTGGTCTGACCCTGGTCTCTTCAGTGTGAGCCAGGCCGGCTTGGTCAACAACTTGAATGACGGCCTTGCCTGGGGCGTGTTCCCGCTGCTGTTCGTGAAGTCCGGACTGTCGCTTCGCCAGATGAGCATTCTTGCATCGCTCTATCCCGCGGTGTGGAGCGTGGCGCAGCTCGCGACCGGGCCGCTGAGCGATCGGTGGGGGCGCCAAGGGCCGGTCGTCGTCGGGATGATCGCGCAGGGTGCGGCACTGATCGCGATCGCGCTGACGCGCGACTTCGCGGCGTGGGTCGTAGCGCTCATCGTCCTCGGGCTCGGGACGGCGCTCGTCTATCCGGCGCTGCTCGCGGCGGTGGGCGACCTGGCGCAACCGTCGTGGCGAGGAGTCGCCGTCGGTGTGTATCGGCTGTGGCGCGACTTGGGCTACGTTGTCGGCGCGTTGCTGGCGGGTGTCGTCGCAGATTTTCTTGGCATGTCGGCAGCTGTCATGATCGTCGGTGTGCTCACCGCGCTTTCGGGAGTCTTGTTCGCCATCCGCTTTCAGGAAACTCGAGCGCGTATTCAGCCCTCAATCTGAGGGGAGCACTCAACCTATGATGATTCTCAGATGGCTTCGCGAGCCGTTCAAGGCTGGCCTCCTCGAGGCTGATCCTGTCAGGGCGTCCGCAACACAGGCAATTCCAGTCGTGACGCTTGTGCGCCCCAGTGATAGACGCGCTGCGTGGCCGTTCGAAAGTCGGAGGGCACCGCGTTGTAAATGTCGACGAATGTCTGCGGGTTGCGGTCGACGAGTGGGAACCAGGTGCTCTGGACTTGGACCATGATCCGGTGTCCCCGCGTGAACGTGTGCAGCACGTCGTCCGTTCCGAATGTCACGTTCTCGACGACTCCGGGCGAGAATGGCTCGGGACGCGAGTAGCTCTTCCTGAACTTTCCGCGCATCACGTCGCCGCGAACAAGTTCTTGGAAGCCGGGCTGGACCGCGCTGTCCGGGTAGACGTCGATGAGCTTCACAATCCAGTCGCTATCGGTTCCGCTCGTGGAGACGAACAAGTTGGGTCGCACTGAGCCTGCGACGGTGATGTCCTCGGTGAGCGGATCTGTGGTATACACGACAACATCGGGACGCGCGGCGGCGAATCGCTGGTCGAGCGCCATGTAATCCGGTTTCATTCCGGTATTCGGTTTCGCGAGGAACGGAACCGGATGCGCCGGATCGCTCACGTACTCGTCGTATCGCGTGGCCTCCGCGCTGGAAGGCGGCGTGAACGAAAGCGTGCCACCGGCGTGCAGATACAAAGATCGATCGGCCGCACCTTTCGGCGGCCACGCATCGAACGTGCGCCATCGATTGCGGCCCGTCTCGAACGCCACGGCTTGCGGAAGCGTCGGTTGCGATTCCTTCCGAAGGATCGCGTCGAAGAATGGGAACTGAATGCTGTCGCGGAAGAAGTCACCCGTGTTCGTGCCGAATTTCAGGTCGCCCAGTGCATCGCCTGGTCCGCGGCTCCACTGTCCATGCGACCACGGACCGAGCACGATCCGGTTGGACGTGGAAGGACTCTGCTTCGCGATGCTTTCATGGACGAGCAATGCGCCGTGCAAGTTGTTCGCGTCGTACCATCCGCTAACGGTGAGTACGGCCGGCTTCACGTCGCGCAGACGCGGTGCGACACGGCGCGCCTCCCAAAACGCGTCGAGGGTGCCGTGAGCCATCATGTCGTTCCAGAACGGTGAGCCGCCCTTGAGGTACAGACGGTCGGCGTTCGAGAGTGGTCCCATGGCGAGGAAAAACGCGTACCCGTCGTCCGTGCCGTAGTTGAATGGCCGCGGGCGATCCGTGGTCGGTGCAGGGCGAGCGAGGCCGCTCGTCGTGAAAAAGTTGAAGGCGCTGGTGAGAAGAAACGCACCGTGGTGATGCACGTCGTCGCCCATGAACCAATCCGCCTGCGGCGCTTGCGGCGACACGGCTCGCAGGGCCGGGTGCGAGTTTACGAGCGCCGCCGCGGAGAAGAACCCGGGGTACGAGATGCCCCACATTCCCACGCGGCCGTTGTTGTGCGCGACGTTCTTCAGAATCCACTCGATGGTGTCGTACGTGTCGGTGCTCTCGTCGGTCGCGGCTGCCCCCGCCGACCCCATCCACGGCGTCATGTGAACGAAGTCGCCTTCGGACATGAAGCGGCCGCGCACGTCCTGATAGACGAAGATGAATCCTTCGCTTTGAAAGCGCGCCGATGGGCCGATCCCGCGCGGGTACGCGGTCGGACCATAGGGGCCGACACTATATGGTGTCCGTGTGAGCATGATGGCATAGCGCCGCGACGTGTCCCTCGGCGCGTAGACGACGGTGAATAGCCGCTTGCCGTCGCGCATCGCGACGCGGGTCTCGGTCTTGGTGTATCGCGACGCGATCGACGCCGTGTCTTGGGCCGAAGCGGATTTACCTGAGCCGATCGAAAGCAGAGCGAGTAGTCCGAGCGCCGAACGCATTCTCATGGGCGTACCTCGAGGATATAGAACGAGCGCGACGTCGCCGGATCACGCCGCAACCCGGTGACGGCGTAGCCATTCGCGAACGCCCACTGAAAGCGCTCGCGCGTCGCAGTATGCCATGCGCGCGCTTCACTCGGCGAATCGGCGAGCAACTGTGCGAAGTCCGTGGGAATTTCGAGCCGCAGTCGTGGCGCGGAGGCGATACCGGCCGTAGGCACGCAGCCGCCGGCATGCTCGACGCGCAACAAGGGCGCGTCCGCGTCGATGGCCTCGATCGTCAATGGCCCGTCGCGCGGCGGAGCCGTCGTGTCGCACACGACAACCAATCGGTCGGTGGCGAGCCCGTGATGCAGCGCGCTGCCGGTGTTCCCGTACATGTCCGGCGCAAATCGCGCGACACGCGCGCCGAACACGTTCAGGTTGAAGTGTGCGTTCTTGGCGATGAGTGGGTCGAACGTCCAATACATGCGACCAATGTGCCGGCGCGCCAGTTCTCGCCGCTGGTATTCTTTGAGCTTCCGGCCGACGCCGGCGTCGCGCACATCCGGACGGACGCCGAGCATGTGGGACCAGTGGACGACGTTGTCGTCGTCGTCCAATCCGGTGAGTCCGAAGACGAAGCCGGCAAGGCGATCGTCGTCGTCGAAGGCGCCGGCGACGATGCCGCCGACGTCGGCGCTGATCTGGAGGATCGTGGTGCCGACGACGTCGAACGCGCTGCCCCAGATCACGCGCTGGAACGCGACGCAGGCAGCGTAGTCGGCGAGTGACACGAGTGGCCTGATTGCGACCACGATTGGTATTGCGTCGGCGCGAGGCATGTGGGCGACGAACATACCACCGATCTTTGTATACCACAACGGTCCACCGTAATGGTAGATCATCCTTGCGCATTCCGCCGGCATCCTGCACATTCGCCCCGACCCCACCGGCGGAGCCGCCATGCTCAGAAGCTCGATGGTCATGATGGCCATGGCCGCGGCCATCGCGCCGCATGCCCACGCGCACGCGCAAGCCACGGTGGATTCCCTGTACACGAGGGACCACTACAACAAGTCCGAGTACATGGTGCCGATGCGTGACGGTGTGAAGCTCTACACCATCGTCTACGCGCCGAAGGACACGTCGCAGGCGCAGCCCTTCATGCTCGTGCGCACACCCTACGGCATCCCGCCCTATCCGCTCACCGAATACAAGCGTGTGCTCGGCCCGTCGCCCGAATTCGATCGCGACGGATACATCTTCGTCTACCAGGACGCCCGCGGAAAATTCCGATCCGAGGGAACATTCCAGGTCATGAATCCCTACCGGCCCGTCAAGAACGGTCCCAAGGACGTGGACGAGAGCACCGACAACTACGACACCATCGACTGGCTGCTCAAGAACATTCCGCACAACAACGGGCGCGTTGGCCAGTGGGGAATCTCCTATCCCGCATGGCAGACCGTGATGGGAATGATCGCCGCGCACCCGGCGCTCAAGGCGTCGTCACCGCAATCGTCGCCGTCCGACATGTTCGTTGGCGACGATTTTCATCACAATGGCGCGTTCCGTTTCATGTACACGTTCAGTTGGCTGTCTGGCAACGCACGACCGCGCGGCGCGCAGACGACCGACCGCCCCAGGCCGTTCGATTACGGCACGACGGACGCCTACCACTTCTATCTCGACGTCGGCACGGTCGCACGCGTGAACGAGCTGTATTTCCACGATCAGGTGCCCACATGGAATGACTTTCTCAAGCATCCGAACTACGACACCTACTGGCAAGCACAGAACGTTCTCAAGGATCTGAAAGGCATCACCCATCCGGTGCTCAACGTCACCGGCTGGTTCGATCAAGAAGACTTCTACGGTCCCATGAGCATTTACTATGGAATCGAGAAGGCGAACCCGAACAACCAGAGCACGCTGGTTGTCGGCCCATGGAATCACGGCGGGTGGGGCGCCGGAGGTGGCGACTCACTCGGCCCGGTCAAGTTCGGCTCGGCGACTGGCGAGTACTTCAGGCGCGAAGTCCAGCTTCCGTTCTTTCAGCGCTACCTGAAAGACAAGCCCGTCAAGCCACTGGCCGAAGCGATCGTCTTCGAGTCCGGGACCAACGTCTGGAAGACGTACGACTCGTGGCCGCCGAAAAGCGCGGTGAAGCGGAGCCTGTTCCTCCACGCCAACGGGAAGCTGTCGTGGACCGCGCCAACGGAAACGGCCGCCGCGTTCGACAGCTACGTGGACGATCCCGCGCACCCGGTGCCCTTCACCACCGAGAAGCGCCCGACGCAGGGATTTCTGTGGATGGTTGAAGACCAATGGTTCGCGTCCGTTCGACCCGACGTACTCACCTACCAAACGGAGCCGCTGACCGACGATGTGACCATCGCCGGACCGATTCTGGCAAAGATGCGCGTCTCCACTTCGGGAACGGATGCCGACTTCGTCGTGAAGCTCATCGACGTCTTCCCGAACACCGACGCGACGACGCCGGCCCCCAGCGGCGCAGGCGGTGGCCGTGGACGCGGCAACGCCGGCGATCAGCGTATGCGCAATTATCAGATGCTCGTGGGTGCGGAAGTCTTTCGCGCGAAGTACCGGCACAGCTACTCCAATCCAGAGCCGATGGTGCCGAATCAAGTGACGCCAATCGACTGGGATCTGCGCGACAAGAACCACACGTTCCAAAAAGGTCACCGCATCATGGTGCAGGTCCAAAGCAGTTGGTTCCCGCTCATCGACCGGAACCCGCACCAGTTCATGGACATCTACGCGGCGAAGCCGTCCGACTTCCGGACGGCGACGCAGCGCGTGTACCGATCGGCCGCGCAACCGTCGCACCTCGAGCTTCTGGTGGTTCCGGCGGCCCCGTGAGAAACAGTTCCCTCCATGAGGCTTTTCAGATGATAGTGATCCGGTTGCCCGATCAGAGAATGTGGCGCCTGCTCGCACTCGCCGCCCTGTGCGCCGTGCCGACTCTTTCGCACGCGCAGAGTGGCGCCGTTTCCGGCACGGTCGTCGCCGCAGGAATTGAACGTCCGCTTCCCGGCGTGCAGGTCGGCGTCGCCGGCGACGCGACGAAGGGCGCGACGACCGACGCGTCCGGCCGATTCAACATCACCGGATTATCAGGATCCACCGTGGTGCTCAACGTTCGGTTCATCGGCTACCGACCGGAGACGGACACGGTGCGTGTCGGCGCGACCAACGTGCGCATCGTGCTCTCCGAACGCGCGCTCCAGCTCAACTCGATCGTGGTGACCGGCACCGCTGGGGGCGCGCAGACTCGCGAGCTCGGGACGTCGGTGGCCGCGGTCAACGTCTCCGATGTCGTTGCCCAGAATGCCGTTCCCACCGTTCAAGGATTGCTCAACGGTCGAGCTCCGGGCGTCGATGTCATCCCCACGACGGGCCAAGTCGGCGCTGGATCACAGATCCGCATTCGCGGCGTCGGGTCGTTCTCGCTTTCGAGCACGCCACTCATCTACATCGACGGCGTACGATCGAACAACGGGCAAACCGGCCTCGTTTCGCGCTTCAACGACATCGCGCCCGAGGAGATCGAGCGCATCGAGGTATTGAAGGGGCCTGCAGCGTCGACGCTCTACGGCACCGAAGCAGCGCGCGGCGTGATCAACATCATCACCAAACGAGGCGATCAAGGCGCTCCGAAGTACACGTTCACCGCGCAGAAGGGGAATCAGTGGTTCCAGAATGCGGCGGGGCGCATGCGCACGAACTATTGGATGCCGCCGGGAACGGACAGTCTCTGGTCGATCAACTTCGTGAAGAGCGAAGACGCAAACGGAACACCCCTGTTCCGATCCGGGGACATCAACAACTACAGCGCCAGTGCGAGCGGAGGCGCCGGCGCCTATCGACACTTCGTATCGGGCGAGTGGAGCGACGTGACGGGTATCGTCTCACTGAACGAGCGGTCCCAGAAGAACGTGCGCACGAATCTGTCGTTCATTCCGAATTCGAAGCTGAGCATCGAGACGAGCGCAGGCTACTTGACCAGCAAGACGTCCACCGCCGGCGAGGGAGGTTCGGCCGGAGCAATCTGGGGACAGTTCGCGCTGCCGCAGCGCACGGTGGCCGCCTGTCCCTATCTCTTCAAGACGACTCCTATTCCGCGCGGTTGCGGATGGTCCCGCGGCAGCATCGTATCGCCACCAGAAGTGTACGCCACGACGGACAACTGGCAGGACGTCAGGCGGTTCATTGGCAGCGCGTCGCTCCGGTACGAGCCGTTCTCCTGG
>JAICYT010000279.1 GCA_025934075.1 Gemmatimonadaceae bacterium | reverse complement strand
GCTCCCTGTTTACCATTTCCTCCCGGTCCAACCCCACCCGCGCCGCTCTCCCCCACTGGTGCGCCGCTTCCCCGCCAGCGCCCGGCGCCCCCGCGTCGCCCCCTCACGGCTCAGTCGAGGTCAATGGGATGGTCGCCGGCGTGACCGCAAGGACTGTCAACGGTACGGTCGATGCCTCGAACGTGTCGGGCCCGCTCGTGCTGTCGACGACAAACGGCAACGTCCGACTCAGCACCGACTCGCTCGCCGATGCCGACGTCGTCCGGCTGAGCACCACGAACGGGATGATTCACGCCGAGCTGCCGGCCGGATTGCAGGGCAATTTCGATCTGTCGACTGTGAACGGAGCAGTGAGCAGCGATTTCCCCATTCCGGCGGCCTCCGCCGGCCGCGCCACACATCACCTGCAAGGTCAAGTTGGGTCGCTGTCGCGGTTAGTGAAGATGCGGACCATCAACGGCCCCGTGACCGTCAGCGCCCGCGGGGCCCCGGCGACGCATTAGCAATCACCAACCCCAGCCGCTGGCACCGGCCGGTCCGCTCGGGGTATTATTCGAGACAACGTTCTCTAACGGAGTTTGAGCTCACCATGGGCTTCTCATACGCACCAGCGGTACAAGTCCGATCGGGCACCGAGCGCGCGACACTCGTTCGTCGCACGTACGGGCTGGTGTTTCTCAGCGTCATCACCACGATCCTCGGATCGGCATTCGCGTTCGCTCAGCCGGCAGTGATGGATGCGTCGGCTCAACACCCGTTCATCATGATGATCGCGTTGTTTGCGCCGCTCATCATGGCGCAACGGGCCGCACGCGAATTCCCCAAGAACATCATCCTGACGTTCCTCTTCACGTTCATTGAAGGGATCTTCATCGCGCCGTTCCTCCTGCTCGCGGAGCGCAACGCGCCAGGTGTCGTCAGTCAGGCCGCGATTCTGACATTCGCCGCATTCGGCGTGCTGTCGCTCTATGCCGTCGTGAGCCGTCGCGACTTCAGCGCATGGGGAAGCTTCCTCATGGTCGGCTTGTTCGTGTTGTTCGCCGCGATCATCCTCAACGCCTTTGTCGGCAGCGCCGCGGGTGGTTTGTGGATCGCCGCGGTCGGCGTCATGATCTTCTCCGGACTGCTCGTGTTCGACACGTGGCGGTTGCTGCGTTCGGGCGCGTATGGCCAGGATGATTACGTGTTGGCCGCGGTCGCCATCTATCTCGACCTGCTCAACATGTTCATCTTCATTCTCAGTCTGCTGGGCGGCGGCCGCCGGCGCTGATTGTCGCACCGCGTCGGCGCCATCTTCGCGCATCCGGACGACGAGACCTTCTGCGTCGGCGCGACGATCGCCAAATACGCCGACAGAGGAATCACAACTGATTTGTACTGCGCGACTGACGGGGACGCCGGAAAGAATTCCGGCGTCCCTGTTTCGTCTCGCGAAGAGTTGGCCGGCATTCGCCGCGATGAAACGCGCGCGGCCTCCGGCATCCTCGGCATCGCTTCGATAGAGTTCGCCGGCTACGGCGACGGAAAACTCAAGGAGCTCGACGCCACTGTCCTCATCGGATCGATCGTCTCGTTCATCCGGCGCCACAAACCGACCATCATTCTGACGTTCGGCCCCGAAGGCGCGCCGACCGGCCACCGCGATCATCAAGCAATCTCGCGCGCCGCAACGGCTGCATTTTTCCTGGCCGAGCTGCGAACGGCGTTTCCGGAGCAAATCGAGCAGGGATTGGCCCCGCACCACACGTCGCGACTCTTCTACCACGCGTGGCAATTTCCACACAAGAACCCGTCGCTCAAGCTCGAGAGCGTTCCGCCAACGGCACAGATCGACGTGCGCGCGTGCCGGCAACGCAAGCTCGACGCCTTCATGGCCCACGCGACGCAGCGCTATGCGTACGATCTCTTCGTCACCGATGTCCTGCTCGATTCGGAATTCTACGCGCTCGCTGCCGGCACGCCGCAGTCACGCCCCATGATCGACGACCTCTTCGATGGTCTCTAAGCCGCGACCATTTTCTCGATCCGCTCGGCGAGGGTCAGATCGGACTGTGTGATTCCGCCCGCGTCGTGCGTCGATAACGTGATCGTGATCTTGGTGTACCGAACGTCGATGTCCGGATGGTGATTCATCTCGTCAGCCGCTTTCGCGACGCGATTGATGAACATGATTCCGTCGGCGAATCGCTCGAAGTTGAATGTCTTCGTCAATGTGTCACCGCGACGCGACCAACCGGCCAATCCGCCGAGCGCGCGTTGAATCTCGAGGTCCGACAATTTCTGTCGCATGCGTTCCGGGGTTACGAGTTCGTGCAGCAGCAGGGACATTCTATCATGCTTTGCCCACACCAGCCATCATACGCTTGATTCGCCTGACCAAACTCCGACAGAGCGCCGCAGTGCTGCTCGCGGTCGCGGTGCTCTCCGCGCCGGCAGTCGCCCAGTCGGCCGATTCGACGTCGATCCCGCCAAACTACTGGCGTCGGTTCGCCTATGGATTCACCGCCAGCATCTTGCTGCACGAGGTCGGGCATATCGCGACGGCCGTCGCCGTGGGCGGTCATCCGACGTTCGGCTTCGACAAGGCGCGTCCGACGATTTACTCCGGCATCAACTCACGTCTGGAACCGCACAAGCAGTTCTTGTTTTCGGCAGCTGGCCTCACGATGCAGTCGCTGATCGACGAAGGCATCCTCGACATCCCACACGCACGCGGCGGCGCGTTCGAGCGCGGCATGCTCGGCGGCGGCATCGGGACGACGTTGTTCTATCTCACCATCGGTCGTCGCGGCTCGGTGAGCGACGTCGACTTCATGGCGAGGACGCACGCGCTGACGGTCACGCAGGTCACGCTGATTTTCGGAAGCGTCGCCGCCATGCACACGATCCGAATTTCTCGCGACGCACACTACGCAAATTTTTTCGCGCGCCCGCGCGCCGATGGCTTGGACGTCGGGTTGAACCTCTGGTGAGGCTGGCAAGAGCTTGCATCTTCGGGTTATATTCGGCAAGCTGGGCTCCCGTTCTATTTTCGCCGGTGGCCGATGTCAGCAGCAAAAGCAGCAACGCAGGGAAAGAGGAAGGCGGTCAAGGTCGAGCAGTCGGCGCTGTT
>JAICYT010000052.1 GCA_025934075.1 Gemmatimonadaceae bacterium | reverse complement strand
GGACGGTGGAATGCGTCGTCTCGCCGCCTGGCTCGATAGTACATCGACCGCCGGCCTCCCGCTGCGCCAACCGACACGCTGGGCCATCGTCACACATCTGGTCGAGCGCGGCGCGCCCAACGCCGATGCGCTGATCGCCGCCGAAACTGCTCGCGACACCACCACAAACGGCAAGCGAAGCGCGTTCGTTGCGGCGGCCGGTCGTCCGTCGGCCGACGTCAAACGCCAGTATTTCGGTCGCTACTTCCGCGATTCCACGCTGAACGAAGACTGGGTTACCGCGAGCATGCGCACGTTCAACGTTCCTGATCAGAGCTCTCTCACGCTTCCATTCCTCGAGCCGGCGCTCGACAGTCTTCCGTGGATTCAGCGGAACCGGCGGATTTTCTTTCTCGGCTCATGGCTCGGCGGATTCATCGGCGGGCAGCGCTCAGCCGAGGCACTCCAGGAGATCGACGCGTTTCTTGCGCGGCGTCGATCGCTGCCGCTCGATCTGCGGCAGAAAATCCTTCAGACCAGAGACGACCTCGAGCGGACCGTGCGGATTCGCGCGCGGTACGCTGGCGGCATCGCGCTCAATCGTGCAGGCGCACCGCGACGCTGACGGGAACGTCGGCCGTTGACATGACGCGATCGTCGGCAGGCGAACGCCCGCGAGCGGTGTACTCGGCGTTGAAGCGAGTCGCGACATCGAGATCGCTCTCGCTCACGAAGTCCGGCCCCAACCGTCGCGCGCCCGCCAGCCCAAGCGCGAACAGGTCGCGCGCGGTTCGCGCGATGGCGACGTCGCGGAGCCCGCGCTCTCCCGCGACGCGAAGCAACGCGCGGCTCTCGGCTGCCAATAACGAGGCTTCCTTCGCTGAGTGGCTGTCGTAAGCCAGGCCAACGAGGAGAACGATTGGTGCCGCGTAAAGCGCTGGCTCGATGGCGTCGCAGGATCGAACCTCGAAATGGCCGCGGGGCCGGACCTCCGGAAACAACGTCGTGAGGTGAGTCTGCCAGCGCTCGCGATCGAAGTCAGTTCCGAGCGAGGTAGAGAACGACTGATGCGATTCGCTCGACGCCGTTGCCATCATATCATTTGCGCCGAGGGCGAAGCGCGTGTATGCCGCGGCGGCGTCTTCATCGCTTGCAGCGACGCCTGTGCGCGTCGCATCGAGCATTCGCCAGCAGTGCGCGCGAAAACTTCGATCTCCTGTCTCGACGCCATCGTGGTGAGGCGAGTTGGCAAACATCGCGATGAGGTACGGTGCAAGATCATTCAACAATCGCCAGCGCGCCGCCGGCAATGCGCCGCGATCGAGCGATACTTGAATCGCGGCGGTCTGTCGCATCATGCGCGCGCCGAACGGACCGATTTCGTCGAAGTACCGCGTCATTCGTTCGTAGCGATCGACGTGCAATTGCAGCGGAATGCGATCGGCGTCGTTGTACGGGTCTATGCCCGCGGCGAGCAACGTTGCGCCGTCGTCGCCGAGTAGGTTTTGCAAGGGCTCGACGATGCGACGAAGCATGCGCACCAATGTCGACGCCGACTGACAAGGCACCGTGCTGATCTCGAGTTGTCCGCCCGGCTCGAAGCTGATCGTTCCCTGCCCAGCGACGTCGAAGCGCGGCGTACCATCGTATCCGGCAAACTCCGTCCAGCCGACGCGCCGAGCAAGTTGGCGGAGCATCCCGATCAATCCACCGCGGCCGCGGAGCGGCAACGGCAGTCGCGATGCGTCATCGAACACCAGGAACTCCACTTCGGCGCCTACTCGATTGACCGAGTCAGTCTGCGGCGAGAAAGATGCTCCATGGATCTCATCGCGCAACGCGGCGAAGAGCGACGGTGCAGGGTTGCTCACGGAATCGGCTCGAGAATCGACAACGCGAATCGCGACTCTGCGTCGACGAACCACTGCGACACTGCGAGCGACGCAGCAACCGCGAGTGCGTCGACAGCGGCGCGGTCGTACTTGTAACTGAGCTCCGTGCGGATCCCCTCGCCATCGGCGAGCGTGATCGTCGGAAGACACGGAATGTGAATCGTCTGCATTCCGACCGCGTCGAGATGCATCTCGATACGATGCTCGGCCTCATTGTAGAATGCGCGATGCGCAAATGCGTCCGGGTTAAAATCGGCACCAAGCTCCGTGTTCAACACGCGAAGGATGTTGCGATTGAACTCCGCCGTCACGCCCGCCGCGTCGTTGTATGCGGCGTCCAGGATACGAGGATCCTTGCGTAGATCCGTGCCGAGGAGCAAATGATCGGCTGGTCGCATGTGACCGGCGATTCGGCGAAGCAACGCGATGGCCGACGGCGCGTCGAAGTTGCCGATCGTGCTTCCAAGAAACGCAAACAGCACGGGCGTGTCGACACCCGGCGGAACATCGATCGCGTCGCTCATATCGGCAACGACCGGTTCGACATCGAGCCACGGTAGCTCGCGCTGGAGCGCATCGCGGGTCTGATCGAGAAATTCCTCGCTGACATCGATCGGCACGTACGTCACATGCTCCGAGCGCTCGTGCATCGCGGCGAGAAGGATGCGGGTCTTCGCCGCGCTGCCGGCCCCCAGCTCGACCAACGTGCGCGCACCGGTGAGCTCGACGATTTGCGACGCGCGAGCGACCAGGATCTCACGCTCCGCCCGCGTGAGATAGTACTCGGGCAGCTGGGTGATTTCCTCGAACAAGCGCGAGCCACGCTCGTCATAGAAATACTTCGGCGAGAGCTCGCGCGGCCGACGCATCAGCCCTTCGCGCACGTCGTCGAGCATCGCGCGTCGTCGTCCGGCGTCACCGCTCGATCCCGATGAGGAGCGAATAGCGTCGACGCTAGTCATCGCGCGCGCACCGAAAACCCGCGAAGATCTGTCGCCGGATTGGGTAGTCCCAATTGCGAAAGCTGTTTCGCACCACGCCAGGACGCGTCGCCCAGGATGCGCCGCGTAGCACTTTGTACTCGCTTCCGAAAAACACTTCTGAGTACTCCGGATACGGGAACGTGTGATACCCCGGATATGGCTGGAAGTCGCTCGACGTCCATTCCCATACGTCGCCGACCATGCCGTAGCAGCCAAGCGGGGACCAATTCTTTCCGTAGGCGCCGAGTGGCGCGGTGGAGAAAGCGAGTTGATCGACGTTCGCGCGCTCCGGAGCTGCAGGCTCGTCGCCCCACGGAAACGTCTGCACGCGAGCCGTGCTCGGATTCCATCCCGCGGCGACTTCCCACTCGAACTCGGTCGGAAGACGCTTGCCCACAAACCTCGCGTACGCCTCAGCCTCATGATAGCAGACGTGACAGACGGGATGATCCCGCTCGACCGACGATACTCTGTCCATGACACGAACGCACCAGTCGTCACCATCGCGCAGCCAATACTTCGGCGAATTCACCTGCGACTCGGTGCGCCACGACCAGCCGTCAGCAGACCACAGTTCCTGTCGTTCGTATCCGCCGGCCCGCATGAACTCCAAGTAATCCGCGTTGGTGACCGGACCTACGTCGATCACGAACGGCGACATCTCGATCTCATGACGTGGCCGTTCGTTGTCGTACCCCACGCCGCGATCGTCCGTTCCAATCTGCACGCGACCGCCGCCAAATCGCACCATGCCTCCGCGGTCAATCGCGGCGCCACGCGAAGGAACCGCATACAGACGCGGCGCGCGGTACGGCGTTCCTTGCTTGAGCTGAAGCGTCTGCAAGATCGTCTCGTTGTGCTGATACTCGTGCTGCAGCACCATTTCATAGACATAGCCGTTGCGCAGCAGCTCAGCATCCGTGTCGAACCGGACGTGAGACATTCGCTCGAGCACCCGCGATCTGATCTCGGCCATGAGCGTCTTGCACTCGTCGAGCGTTGGCAATTGCAGCGTGCCACGGACGCGACGTGGGTTCTCGAACGGATTGAAGATCCCCGGCATCTCGCCGAATTCAACCGGACCTTCGAGGTTGCGAACGAGCCACAGTTCCTCGAAGTGCGCGATGTGGCCGAGATCCCAGATGATTGGGCTCATCAACGGATCGTGCTGGACATGCAAGTCTTCTTCGCTGAGTGGCTCGACGAGCAGCAGCGTGCGCGCGCGCGCTTCTTCGAGCCGGGCGACGAGTTGATCGTGCACTCGTTGCTCTTTCTGATCTCGCATCATGCGTGACCCGGCCGCGTCACTCGTTCGACCAGCGCGAGGCCGGCGTCAACGCCAATGGCGAGAAGCGCGGCAGGAATGGCTCCGGAAAGAATCATGCGCGTGTCCGACAATGCGAGGCCAGCAACGATCGGTTCGCCGAGTCCGCCGGCGCCGATGAACGCCGCAAGCGTCGCCGTGCCAACGTCGATCACCGCCGCGGTGCGAATCCCTGCCATGATAACCGGGGTGGCAAGTGGCAGCCGCACGTCGCGAAGGATCTGGCGGTCCGTCATCCCAAGTGCGCGCGCCGCCGACACCGCCGCAGGGTCGGCATCGCGGACGCCTGTATAGGTGTTCCGAACGATCGGATACAATGAATAAAGCACCAGCGCGACCAACGCAGGAATGACACCAATGCCGAGCAGCGGAATCATGAACGCCAGCAGCGCAATTCCCGGCAGCGTCTGCAACACGCCGACCGCACGGATCACGCCTTCTGCTTGACGCGCGCTGCGCTCGAGCAGCAATCCGATCGGGACGGCCAGCAGGATGGCGGCGATGAGGGATATGGCAACGAGCTCGATGTGACGCCCGGTCAGCCGCGCGATCACACCGCGCTGCCCGTTCAGGTAGCCCGCTAAACTGCGATCATCCTTGGCGGCGCGCGCGGCATCGGCTTTCGTCGCCGTCAACAGACCCAACGACGTCAGGGCGTCGCGCGCGACAACCGAGACCGGCGTGCGGTCGACTTCGACGCGCCGATTCAGCGCGCGCATCTGTCGCTCGTCGAGACGACCGCTCAACTCACCGAGCGCCGCAATCGCGCGCGGATCGTTCGCGGCGAGCCGCGCGCTCACCAGCGCAGCCGCTTCGTACGGCGGGAAGAAATGTCGATCGTCGGTCAGCACGACGAGATCGTACTTGGCGATCAATCCATCGGTCGAGTAGCCGTCGATGACATCGACCTGGCCCGCGGCAAGCGCTTGATACTTCACCGCGGGTCCGAGTGCCCGAACGTCGCGGAAGTGCAGACCGTACGCGCGTGCGATTCCAGGCAACCCGTCAGCGCGCCCGATGAAATCCGGCGTCAGCCCAGCGCGCAGCGTGCGCGACGCACGCGCGAGATCGCTGAGCGTCGCCAGATGCAGCGAATCAGCCGTCGCTCGTCGCACCGCAATTGCGTAGCTGTTTTGAAACCCGAGCGGCGCGAGCCATCGCACGCCATAGCGATCGCGAAACTCACGCGACACTCGCTGGAACACCGCGCCCGAACTTCCAAGCGGCTGCTCGCCGAGGATCGCGAGCAGCCCGGTGCCCGTGTATTCGGGATAAACATCGATCGCACCGGTTCTCAGCGCGCCGAACGCAATCTCCGTCGCGCCCAAGCCCGGGCGCCGATCGGCGCGAAGGCCACGCGCCTCGAGCAGTTGCGCGAACATCTCAGCCAACAAATACGATTCGCCAAACGGTTTCGACGCGACGACAACCGGCCGCGTCTCGACGAGTGGCACCGCGGCTTGCGCTACCAGCGCGGCGACGAGAAGGATGTTCATAGCGCGTCCGCCAACTGTGCGACGCGCGCGCGTTGAAGAAGCATGCGGACGTAGTCCGTTGCCGGATCACCGACGAGCGTCGCCGGCGCGGCCACCTGCTCGAGTCGGCCGCGTCGCACGACAGCGACGTGCGTCGCCAATAGCAACGCTTCGTGGAGGTCATGCGTCACGAGCACGCAGGTCATGCCCAAGCGTTTGCGCAGAGCAGCGAAGCCTTCCTGCAGCTCGGACCGGGTGATCGCGTCGAGCGCTCCAAATGGCTCGTCGAGCAATACGACCGACGGCTCGGCGGCGAGCGCCCGCGCGATCGCGACGCGTTGACGCTGCCCGCCCGACAACTTACGAGGCCAACGCTCCGCGAACGTCTCTGGTTCGAGCCCAACCATCGACAGCGCGGCCCTCGCACGCTCGCTCGCTCGCGGATCACGATTCAACCGCAACACGAGCTCGACGTTTCGCAACACGCGCCAATGCGGAAGTAGACCACCATCTTGCGGCACGTAGCCAATACGTCGCCGCAGCGCGATCGGATCGGTCGCCGCCACAGCTACGTCGTTCACGCGGATTATTCCCTCGTCGGGATCGACGAGGCGGTTGAAACACCGGAGCAGCGTGCTCTTCCCTGAACCGCTCTCGCCGACCAGCGCGACGCACGCACCGGTGGGGACTGCGATCGATACATCATCGAGCGCGACGACCGAACCGAAGCGTTTCGTTACATGCGCGGCCTCGAGCGCGATCGACCGCACTGATCGACCGACGGCTTAGCGGTCTTGCGAGAGGACGGTGTCCGCATCGCGCCGAGCGTTCCACATCGGCTGTGCGACGCAGTGATCGAAGTCGATGCCGCGACACGTAGACTTCGCGGCAAGCTGCACCTGTCGTCGGACCTCATCGGGGTAGTCGTGACAGTCCGGCGTGTTTCGACCATTCACGCACCCGTTGTAACGCAGCAGCGCTTTGCGCCACGCTTCGTCGCGGTCTTCGACCAGGTCCGCCGCCTTTTGCGCGACCCACCCGAGAATGAAGATTCCATACTTCAGATTCGTCGAATCGGTATGCACGTTCGTCCCGAATTTGCGGCCAAGGTTCTGCCACGGCTTCGGCGCGACTTGCATGAGGCCAACCGCGCCAACGCGCGATCTCGCGGACGAGCTGAGCTCATCGTTTTCAGTGAGCATGACGCCGAGCACGAGCGCAGGCGGAATTTTTCGGGTGTAGGCTTCTCGGACCGCAACGTCGGCAAGCGCACGAGCGCGGGCCTGGTTGACTTTACCCGTGCGCAGCAGGTCCATCACGAACAACTCGCGGTCGAGGAGGAACTGCGGCGTCTTGAGCGAAACCTGGGCTTCAGAGTGCATCCAGGGCGCACGCGTCTCATTCGAGTCGACGTAACGATGCTCGATGAGCTGCGACGCCAACGGCGCGCGGCTCACGTAGTAAGGTCGCGTGACATTGGTCGCGAAGACGATCGCCGCAACAGCGCTCGCGGCGAGCACGACTTGGGACCAGACGGAGCGCTTCGACGAAATGATTGCCTCCAGGCAGCGATTGAGCAGCGATGGACGCGCGGGACATGTAAGTTCGGCGGCCCCGGCAATTCCGATAACACACTCATGATACAGGACGCGGCGACGAAGTGTTCCGTGCTTGCCAGCGTCAACGAAGCCAATCACATGATTGGCAATGTGTTAGGATCATTAGGGTAGCGCAAACCTGCCCTGAACGCAACCAATTGGAGCAATTTCACCCCAATCATCAGGCATCTTTCTTGTGGACCTCCGATTCCGGGGGACGCGCCGCCAGTTTGCATCCCCTACACTTCTGTGACACGCCCGACCCATGAGTAGTTCGACTCACGCACGCTCCGGCATTCGACCTATCCGACAACCGAGTCCAAGTAGACCGCGCGGACGTCGGCGGCGACGCCGTCGGATGCAGCCGGCCGCGATGTACACGCTCGTCTTCGTCGCACTCGTCGCGGTCGCCATCGTCGTGCAACTGATCGTGCACATGGCGCGCACGGACCCTCGCGACAGCCGCGCCATCGCCGAACGCGAGTTGCGTCTCAACACGCTGCAGCCGGGCGAGCGCGTGTTTCGCATGGTCTCCGTCTTCAAGCGTCCGGCAATCGACTACTTCCGCGCCACCCGCGGGCTGCTTGTCCTCACGGACAAGCGACTGCTCTATCTCGGCCTCGAGCCACGCGATCTGCTCGCTGCACCCGATCTGCCCCCGACGTTCGAGGAACGCGACTTTCCGCTCGACACGCTCGTACACGTCTCGTCGGGACGCACGTTTTTTGGAATCGCGAAAGCGGTGGTCATCACGACGCCCAATGAACAGCTCAAGCTCGGCGTACCGTCGGCGGCTTGGCCGCAGGCAGATCTCATTGTCGTGGGCATGGCGGTTCGCCACGACCGAGCAGTCCAGCAGCGCGCCCAGCAGCGTGCGCTGCTCGCGAAGGCCGAGACGCAGCGACGCGAAGCGGAAGCGGCGCGCCGCAAAGCGAAGTTCTACACCGTGCGGCGTGGCGACGCACTCGGCAGCATCGCCACAATTTGGAACACGACGCCCGACAAGCTGCAAGAGTGGAATCACCTGTCGGGGAACAAGATCCGAGTGGGCCAAACATTGATGGTCCGCCCGGCGCTGTAGCACGGCGCCGGTTCGAGCGATCAAAGTTTAGAGCTCTCGAACAGCCTCAGGCCGTTCTCGCCGGGAGCACCACTCCCCGGCATTCGCCGAAGCCTACGCGCGGCCAACCGCTGCGCTCGCAAAAACCGCGCAGAATGACTTCATCGCCGTCGTCGAGAAATTTCCGCGTCTCGCCAGTTGGCAGCACCAGAGGCTCGGTGCCTCGCCACGTTCGCTCCAGCAAACACCCGCGCGATTCCTTGAGCGCGCCCGATACCGTTCCACTGGCGAGCAAATCGCCCGCGCGCAGATTGCAGCCGTTGCTCGTGTGGTGGGCGACGAGCTGTGCGATCGTCCAGTACATGTCGACAAAGCTCCCGACGCTCACACGGTACGGTTCCATCCGCTCGTCACGCATGCGCGCCGATGAGAGAAATACTTCGAGCGTGATGTCGACGCCGCCGGCATTCGTGTTCTGTTGCGAAAACAGATACGGCAGCGGTGCGGGATCATCGGCGGGGCGCGGGTATGCGCGAGCGCGAAACGGCTCGAGCGCATCGAGCGTGACGACCCACGGAGAGATCGACGTCGAGAAGCTCTTCGCGAGAAACGGCCCGAGCGGCTGGTATTCCCACGCCTGGATGTCTCTCGCCGACCAATCGTTCACGAGACACAAGCCGAGAATGTGCCGCTCCGCGTCGTCGAGCGAGATCGGGGAGCCGAGCGGATTGCCCGTGGTGACAATCGCGCCGACCTCGAGCTCGTAGTCGAGCCGACGCGTTGCGCCAAAGGTCGGCGGCCCTTCGGCGCCATCGCGGGTTTGCCCCACCGGTCGTCGTACGCTGGTTCCGCTCACGACGCCCGACGACGATCGACCGTGATAGCCAATCGGAATCCACTTGTAATTCGGGAGCAGCGGATTGTCAGGACGGAACATGCTACCGACGTTGGTCGCATGATCGATCGACGCGTAAAAGTCCGTGTAATCGCCGACGCGCACCGGCAGCATCAGCTCCGCGCCACTCGTCGGGACGAGAATCCGCGACGCGATCGCGTGGTCACGCTCGAACACCGGCGATCCGATCCGCAAGATCTCACTCAGATCCCGACGGAGCGTACGAGCCGCCTCGCGACCGAGCTCCAGCAACGGGTTGAGGCTCGCCTCACAACAAGACTCGGCGACGGATGTTGCGTCCGGCCCGAAGAGCCCTTCGGACAAGCACGCCGCAACGTCGAGAATCTGATCGCCAATCGCGACCCCGACGCGCGAAGGCTCATTCGCGCCGCGGCGCTTGAACACACCGAACGGCAGATTCTGAATCGGAAAGTCAGTCGTCGAGTCGTTTGCCGATTGAATCCAGGAACGCCGATCAGGATCGTGCGTGTGATCGAGCGTCACGGCGGCAGCACCAACGCGCGGAGCTCCTCGACGGGCTCCGTGAAGGAGCATGAACCAAAGGACGCCAGCACGCGATCGCGCAACGCTCGTGCATGTTCCTCGTCCAGCGTGACGTCCCGGCACCGAATCGTGGTTTCCGTCACCGCAAACGCGGCTGGATCGTGTTCCTCGAGAAGCGCGAGGGTCTCCGCGTCACTTCGGCCATCCGCGATCGCGCCTGCCGCGAGCATGACATTCAAGAACCCGAACATCGTTCCAGTCGGCGCGGCGGCGTCATAGCTCAGGCGATATTCTCCGCGCACAGCGTGATGCAATCCAGCCGTCGCCTTGAAGGCGACACCTGCATGGACGCAGCAACGGATGAACCGCACCACTGCGTCCGGCGGCGGAAAGACATCGGCGGTGACGCCGCCCGTTCGGATCTTCGCATTGAGCCCGAGACGTTCCGCGCCGGCGATGAGCGGCTCGACATCAGCGTTGGACGGAATTTCAGCGAAAACCGCGAAGTCGGAACCGGCAGCATCAGCGGCGCGCTGCATCGCGTCGATCGTCATCAATTTCCCCTCGAGCGAGTCGACACGCGCGCGACCTCGATACTCGCGATCGAACGCTCGCACACGTGCAACATCTCCATCGATGTCAGTTCCGAGGAGGGCACTCAGCCGCCATTCGGAACCCACCTGATCCCCGAGCGCGCGCAACTGCGTGCCGAAATCACCGAGGCGTCCCGCAGGAACTACGAAGCGGCCCAGCATCCACGAGTCATCGCGTGCACGATATGCGGCGTAGTTCTGCACGGCGACCGGCATGTCGACACCCGCGGGTGGAAACAAGCCCGCGTAGTCGACGACACCCGCCAACAACGCCTTGAGCACAGTCACCGCTTCAACTTCTTCCGCGTGTTGACGATCGTCCCACGACAATTCGGCGCGCCGCACCGGCACGCATAGAAGAGCAAGTCCTTCTCCGTGTAGTCCGGATCGTCTTCATATGCGTAGTCGTAGGCGAGCTCGGTGCCGGCGGGAATCTTCTTGAGGGCCTCGATCCAAATGTGCCCACGCTCGATCACCGCTTCACAATTCGGATCGCACGAGTGGTTGATGAAGCGCGACTCGTTTCCCTCGAACGCGGCATCGACGCACGTGCGCTCGTTCAGGATGAACAAGAACGTGTGATGCTGGCGCATCGCCTCGTCGTCATAGCGTCGATCGGCTTCAGCGTTGCTGATTTTCTCGCCGGTATACTCGATGATGCGCGTCCCTTTTGGGATGTCCGTCAACGAGAACGCCCCAAGTCCGTGGATCGGTGACTGGCGAAGCTCCATCCATTCGTTCACCAGCCCCGCCTTTCCGGACGGAGAGCGTCGCGCGCGCTTCGCCACGACTGTTTTCGATTTCGTGTTTCGTCGTACGGGAGACCTGCGACGCTGCTGCGGCTTCGATTTCTTGGTGGCCATCGGTTTGGTTTGCGACGCGGCGAATGTTGTTGAGAACGTGCCGCGTAAGCTACACAGACGCTGTTGAGAAATGCGATACGGGAGCACCGTCATCATCACGGTGCTCCCGTATCGTCCCCTCCCCATCCCCACCCATCAGCCACCCACAACGACTGTGCTTAGAAGTCGAATCGCATACCGGCGGTCAGCGCGAAGTTGTGTGCTGTCTCGCCCGTGATGCCGAGTCCGGTCGCGTCCTGAAAATTGAACTTGCCGATGTAATCCTTCGCGAGAACCCGGAATGCCATCCCTTTCCCGACGGCGAAGTCGGCACCGACCCCGACGTTCCCAGCCAGATTCGTCGCCTGCGTATTCAAGATCGATTCGTTGATGTCGTAGCGCATTGCGCCAAGACCGGCTTGAACGAACGGTGTGAACGCGGCCGCCCCCGCTTTCGACGAGCCAAGATTGTACTCCAGCCCCGCGTCGTACATCAGCATCGAGCTGTTCCCGACAGAGATCCCTCCGAGGAACGGAATCCCAACTCGAATGTCCGATGCGGTGTACCCGATGTTGCCCACGAGCGAAAGATTCGGCGCAAGCGACAAGCCGACTTGAGTTCCATACAGTACGCCCGGCGCGTTGGTCAGCGTCGTACCGATTGGACCTTTGAGATAATTGCCAAACATCATATAGCCGACGTACGGCGAGACGTGAAGCACAGTACCGGAGCCCGGCGCTTGCGCGACAGCGGGCAACGCTGTCGCGAGACTTGCCGCGGCCGCTCCGCTGGCGATGAGAAGACGATGAAAGCTGCGCATGGCACTGATTGGTGAGTGTGAATGTTGTTCGACTCACCGCCCTGTCAAAGCATGGACGAGACCGCGCGCCCCGATCGAGCGACAACGCGTCAAAGTCATTGCCATAACTAGCTTTACCGCAGCGGCAGGATTGATTCAGCGCTGCCGCTTCGTCCTCTCTCGCGGACGATCCGCCGTCCTCACGGTGCGGCGGTCGGGACCGGTGGCGTCGACGCGCCATCCATACTTCGTCAGCGCGATTCGCCCGGCCGCATCAGCACGAACACCTTCGCGCGCGAGACGCATCATCTGCGTGATGCCGGCGCTCGAGGCCGCGCGATCCAAACTCAATCGCCCCTGCGCATTGATGACGCGATGCCACGGTACGCTGGTCCCGTCAGGCAACGCACTCAACGCATAGCCCACCAGGCGCGCATGCCGGCCAAGACCGGCGAGTCGTGCGACCGTTCCATACGTGGTCACGCGTCCTCGTGGAATTTTTCGCACGATCGCGTAAATGCGCTCGTGCGAACCGCCGGCCGCCGCTACCACACCGGAGCAGGTGTGCGCGACGCTTTGCGCCGCGGCTGTGATGCGATCGACGGTCGGCACGCGAGACGCTCGCGAATCAATGCCCGCGTCTCATCGAGCTCCGTGCCGGCGAGCTCCAAGCGCGGTGGACGCACCGCCGCATTCCCCTGTCCGACTTCCGTCTGAACGAGCTTGATCAGCTGCACGAATTTTGGAACGGTGTCGAGACGCAGGAGCGGCAAGAACCATTCGTACAACGCGCGCGCCTCTTCCCAACGCCCGTCGCGTCCTGCCTCGAACAAGGCGATGGATTCGTCGGGCAATGCGTTCACGAGACCGGCAACCCAGCCGCGCGCGCCCATCGGGATCGACTCGAGAATCATGTCGTCCATGCCCGAGAAAATCGCCAGGCGATCGCCCAACGTCTCGCGCACAGCCGTGACGCGCCGAACGTCGCCACTCGACTCCTTCACCGCATGCAGATTGCCGCGTTCCGCCAGCTCGCGCATCTGCATCGCCGATACGTCTGTCCCATACGCAATGGGATTGTTGTAGAGCATGCACGAGAGCGGCGTCGCGCCGATCACCGCGTCGAAGTGCGCTCTGCTTTCGCGCCAGTCACCGCGATAGACGTACGGCGGCAGCACCATGAGGCCGTCGCAACCGGCCCGCGCCGCACGCTGAGCGAGCGCGACACACTCAGCGGTGCTCAACCCCGCGATCCCGGCGATCACGGGAAGGCGGCTACCGACTGCCCGCTTGCACGTTTCAAGAATGCTGACCTTCTCCTCGAACGCGAGCGTCGCCGCTTCGCCGAGCGATCCGAGGGCGACAATGCCTCGAGAGCCGCGTTCCGCGAGCCAGCCGACATGTTTCTCGAGGCGCTGATGGTCCACCGCGAGCGAGTCGAAAAATGGCGTCGTAATCGCCGGAAAAACTCCTTCCCAGTCGCGCTGCTGCATGTCAGCTCGCTCCTTGTTCGTTCGGTTGGTGATTCGCCAACGATACACCAATCAACGTGCGACTTCGAGCCGGTTGCGTAGGAACACGCACCGAATCAGCCGGCCAGCCCAACAGACATTCTAATGCCGCACCGCACACGCGCCCCTGACATGCGCCCATTCCCAACCGTGTGTACAGCTTTGCCTGTCGTGCGCTCCACCGCTGGTCGATCGCGCCCCACCGGACATCCTCGCACCGGCATACGATCGTTTCGGCGCCGGCCAGTGAGAGCAACTCCGGTCGGAGCGCGAATGCGCGCTCGAGGCTCGCAGCTTCACGACGGTGCACGGCGCGGCGTGCAGCGAGATGCTCTGATGGGCCAACGCCGGCCGCGGCGAATCCTGCGATCTCTCCTTCAACGAGCGCCAAATCCACGCCGCCGATGCCCGTCGGCTCGCCACAACAATAGACAGCGGCAATCGTCGTCATCTGCGCGTCGTCGGTGCGAACGGCACCACCGACCACATCGCAAGCGAGTAGACGCGCGAGCTCCGTGTTGGGAACGAGGCCGAAAGCCGCACAGAGGACATCGCACGCGAGCGTACGCGTCGAGCGACCATCGGTCAACGTCACTTCCTTCACCGTGCTGTCGCCGCGAGCGCCGGCGACCCATGTGCCTGTGCTAAAACGGGTCCTCGCAAACGCCGACCGCAACCCGATGGCTTGCGCGAGCGTGCGTGGTCGTCTCCACAGGCTGGCCGCGAAACGCGCGACGTTTGCGAGTGGCGCTTGCTCCGCGACAGCGAGCACCTTCGCGCCTCCACGCGCGAGATACGCCGCAACCGGTAACAGCAACGGGCCCGAGCCCGCAATCACGATGCGCTTGCCACGAAAGGACACCCCATTCTTCGCCAACGCCTGGGCACCACCGACGCCAACGACATTCGGCAACGTCCAACCGGGAAAAGGCAGAAACCGTTCGCGTGCGCCGGTCGCAAGCACGATCGCATCGGCGACGACCTCGCGTCCGTTGCCACTCGACTCCGCAACGACGACGAACCGGTCATTCCGGCGTTCGATGTCGACCACCGATGTCGATCGAAGAACGTCGGCCTGAGTCGCATTGAGTCGCACGATCCAGCGCTGCGCCGCGAGCGGCGGATGCGAGTGCACCGCTGGACGCCAAATCTGCCCACCCGGAGCGGGACCTTCATCGATCATCGTGACGCGCGCACCGCTCTCGGCGGCAGCCGACGCCGCGGCGATCCCGGCTGGCCCACCGCCGATGACGACGACCTGTCGCGTTTTACTCACGCCGCGCTGCCCGTATCGACTCTCATCCCGTGCTCGACAGTGACCATGCAGGCGCGTTGATGCGCAACGTCGTTGATCGTCACGCGGCACTCGTAGCAGATCCCCATGCCGCACACTGGAGCACGCACTTCGCCCGTCGTCGACCGGCGGAAGACGTGATGATCGTTATTGAGCAATGCGCTCGCCACCGTGACACCTGGTTCGACGCGCAGCACTTTCGCATTCACGACGATCTCGATGGCGTCGCTCATGAATGCACCGCCGCCAATGCGCGCATTGGCGAGAATGGAGCCGGGTCGATCTCCGGTACTCGGCCGGCAATTTGGTCGGCGAGCAATTGCGCCGTTCCCAACGACGTTGTGATGCCGAGTCCCTCGTGTCCGGCCGCGATCCACAGACCGGGGATCGGATCCCAGCGCCCGATCAGCGGAAGCTTGTCGGGCGTTGCTGGACGAAAGCCGGTCCAACAGCGAATCACGGAGAGATCGCCGAGCCGCGGCATGAAGTGACTCGCGCGCTGCAGCATGCGTCGCAAGATCTCGCGGTTGATCTGCGCGTCCCACCCAACGAGCTCGCGTGATGAACCGATCAAGACTTGACCGGTCGACCGCGGTTGGATGTTGAACGCGACGGATTCACTGGTCATGACGTGCGCGCTGGTCAAATACCCCAGCTCCACGATTTGATGCCGACAGAATGTCGGGTATCGATCGGTGATCGCCAGATGTCCCTTCCGCGGCGTGATCGGCAGCGCCGGTGTGAGTCGCGGCGCCCACGGCCCCGTTGCATTCACGACGATATCGGCGCGCAGCACCTCGCTGGCCAGTCGCACTCCGTTCGGCACGATTGCCTCGACACCGATGCCGTCGCGAAGCACGGCCCCATGCTTTCGCGCATCGTCGAGCAAACCGAGAGTCGCGCCGGGCGGATATACCACGGAATCATTCGTCACCCGCAATGCGCCGGCGAGATCGCGCCGCAGATGGGGCTCTGCTTCGGACAATGCCCGCGGATCGAGCACTTCGGTCGCGACGTCCGCGGTTGCATACAGATCGCGCTTTGCTCGGAGCGCGGCGAGTTGCGATTCGTCTTCCGCAACCCACAACGTGCCGCACGCATCCAGCTCGGCACGACGATCGAGTGTCGGCGTCAGCTCGCGCCACTGTCGCAGCGAATACTTGGTCAGTGCGAGTTGCTCGGGCGAATCGTCCATCACGACGAGATGGCCCATGCCGACCGACGTCGTCCCACTACTCGCGAACGACCTTTCCAGAATCGTGACGCGCCATCCGTCCCGCGCCAATGCCGCCGCGCACGCCGCACCGACGATTCCCGCTCCGACGACGATCGCGTCCGAGCGTCGCGCGCCGTTCACGGCGGGTCGATGCCGAGCTGAAACGGGTCGGCGCGATCGAATCGAAGTGTCGCCTCACTGGTGATGAACGCCGAGCCGCGAATGTGCGGAACGAGCTCGCCGTTCGCGCCGCTCGTCAGCCAACCCACGAAGCGACTGCCGGTGATGCTCTCCTGTCGCCATTCCTGACCGAATGGAAGAAGACCGCGCGCGTGTCGCGCCGCCATGACGGCCGACGTCCCCGTTCCGCATGGCGAACGGTCGTACTCACCGCCGGAGCAAAGAACGAAGTTCTTCGCGTCGGCGTCCGCTCGCGTCGGCGGCCCCGAGACCTCGATGTGATCGATCGGAGCGCCGTCCGCCACACGCTGCTCGTCGATCGTGTCCTGGATGGCCTGGGTTGCCCGTGTCAGCTCGGCGACGTTCGACATCTCTAAAGGCATGGCGAGATGCGTGATGTAGAACCAGTTGCCGCCGTACGCGACATCACCCTCGACTCGTCCGATCCCCGGCACGTCGACGGTGACGTCAATCGCGTGGCACCGCGCGGGAATGTTCTGGATTGTCACGGAGCCATCGTCATTGAGCTCGGCGAACACGGTTCCCGCTGGTGTGTCGAACTGCACGGAGCCCGCTGACAGGCGTCCAAGATGCTTCATCGTGCGGACGACACCGATCAGCCCGTGGCCGCACATGCCGAGATACGTGCCGTTGTTGAAGAACACGATTCCGGCAAGCGAGTCGGGATTCACGGGTGGCGTAATCAACGCGCCAACAATGGCCGAGTGTCCCCGCGGCTCGCAGACGACGGCGCGACGGAGATGATCGTAGTTTCGTCGAAGATCGTCGCAACGCTCCTGCATCGTTGCACCCGATGGCTGCGGCCACCCGTCGACGATCACGCGCGTCGGCTCACCTTCAGTGTGCGAATCGATCACGCGGATGGCCGTGGGACAGGCAAATGCCGATGCGGTCGGCGCCCCGCCGTCAAGCATTGATCTGCACTGTCTTGATCTCAGTGTAGAATTCGCGCGCCGCCGGGCCCTGCTCCCGGCTTCCCGAGCTCGAGCCCTTCATGCCGCCGAATGGTGCATGCGGATCGACGCCAGTGGTGTCACCATTGATGCGCACCATCCCCGCTTCGATGCGATCGATGTACTTGAGCGCCGACCGGAGATCGCGCGTGTACAACGATGCGCTGAGACCATAAGGTGTAGAATTGGCGAGCGCGATCGCGTGATCGACATCCTCAGCGACGAATTCGGCCAACACCGGTCCGAACAACTCTCGCTGCGCGAGATCGGAATCGATCGCGGCACCGCGCACGACGGTCGGCGCAACGAAATATCCACGTCCAAACTCCGCCGACGTCGGAATGGCGTTCTCAATGATCCGCTCGGCGTCCATCTCATCGAGCGCCCGCTTGATCGACTGACGCGAGCGCTCGCTGATCACGGGACCGACCGCCGATGCGGGATCCGTCACTGGGCCGATCGGAAGTGCCGCGACCTGGCTGCGCAATTCAGTGAGAAACGCGTCTTCGATCTCGCGCGCGACGACGACGCGACTCGTGGCCGTACACTTCTGGCCGGCATACCGCATCGCGCCCGCGGCGGTGAGAATGGCCGCTTGCCGGAGATCGGCGTCGGGCAGCACGATCGCGACGTTCTTGCCACCCATCTCCGTCTGATAGCGAATATTCCGGTGCGCCGCCGTCGCCGCGACTGTCGCGCCGATGCGTCCCGAGCCCGTGAAGCTCACAGCGCAAATCTCAGGATCACTGATCAGCGCGGAGCCGACCGCTTCTCCAACGCCCAGCAGGACGTTCACTACGCCGGTCGGAATTCCCGCCGCCAACGCGCACTCCGCCAACACGATCGCACTTTGCGAGGAAGACTCCGCCGGCTTGAGCACGATCGTATTGCCGAACGCTAAAGCCGGCGCCGCCTTCCAGAGTGGAATCGCCACAGGAAAGTTCCATGGCGTGATCAGTGCGACCACGCCGAGCGGCTGCCGGAGCGTGAATTGCAGCGCGCCGCTGGCTTGCGCGGGAATCACGTCGCCGATCGCGCGGACAGCTTCGCCGGCATAGTAGCGGAGGATCATGCCGCACCGCGCGACTTCACCGCGTGCCTCGCCGATGGGTTTGCCGACCTCGCGGGTGACGAGCTGCGCGAGCTCCTCATGACGCGCGGCGATCGCCGCCGCCCACTTGTACAAGTACTCGGCGCGGGTCGGGCCGGGCAGCGCACGCCACGCCGGGAACGCCGTCGATGCCGACGAGACGGCTGCACGCGTGTCGTCGACCGTTCCCGCCGGGACATGGCCGATCACATCATCCGCGTTCGACGGGTTGATGTCGGCGATCCACGAGCCCGACGCGCTCTCCCGCCATTCGCCTCCGATGAAGCTTCGGAGGTGCGTCGGCGCCGTCACCGCCGCGACGATGCAGCGGCGGCGGCATCGGCCCCGCGCTGCTCTTGCAGCCACGCGACGAGCGATGTCCCCGCGCCAAGGATGTGCGCATGCATCAGATCGCACGCCTGCGCGATGTCCTTCTTGCAGACCGCGGCGGCAATCGCGCGATGCTCTTCGTTCGCGCGTTCACCACCGCGCGCGAGCAAGACCTGCATGCGAAAATATCGGTCGCTGTGCTGATGCAGCTTCTGCAGAACACCCATCGTGAAGTTGCGGTTCGCCGGCGCGTAGAGCGCCGAATGAAAATGCCAATTGAGGGGACCCCACCGCGCCGCCTCGCCGGATTCCAGCGCCGCCTCGAATTCATCCAGCACGTCGGTTGCGCGGTCGAGTTGCGCCGGCGTCATTCGTGGAATCGCGCGACGGAGCAGATCGCATTCGATGTCGGCGCGCAGCTCGAAGAGCTCATCGATCTCGGCGAGTGAAAGCACCGAAACAATGGCGCCTCGATGCGGATTGAAGGTGACGAGCCCTTCCGCTTCGAGCTGCCGCAAGGCCTCTCGGACAGGAATCCGGCTCACGCCAAGCTCATCGGCGAGCGCATCCTGGCGCAGGGGCTCACCCTCCGGATAGTCGCCCCGCAAGATCCGCTCGCGAAGCGCCTGAATCGTCATGCCGGCGATCGTTTGGCGCTGGATCGGCATCACCCTGGGCGGAGTGCCGAGTGGGATCGGGCTATATGTTGGCGTCGGATGCAGCTCCGGCGAGCGTCTTGTCATCCAGGCTCCGCAGAAGGGAATTCTTTGTCCGCAGGGCGGATACAGTATCCTTGGGCTTTGACACACGCAAGGCGCGAAACGATGCTTCCCGACCGCGCCGACCCTACCCAATCGCCATTCCGAGTGACATCCTGTAGGCTTCCGGTTTGCCTCCAGGCCGATAGCGCGTCCAACCTTCACCGCCAAGACGTCGACCTCATGCAGCTGCTAACCTATCTCAGGTCGCTCACAGCTAGAGACGCACTTTTCATCGCGCTCGGCATCGCCACCGCCGGATACTTCGTCGTGCTTGCGCGCGCCTTCAAGGCGCTCACGATCTCGATCATCAGCTTCGTGGCGAACTTCTTCGACACGCTCGGTATCGGATCATTCGCGACCACGACCGCAATGGTCAGACAATTCAAGGCCATTCCCGACGAGCACATTCCCGGGTCGCTGAACGTCGGCTACGTGATCCCGACCGTCGTCCAAGCGTACATCTACACGCAGCTCGTGCCGGTCGACATCTTCACGCTCATCGCGCTCATCGCCGCCGCAGTCGCCGGAGCGTGGCTTGGCGCTGGCGTCGTCGCGTCCTGGTCGCGACGAAAAGTGCAGCTCGGAATGGGCGTCGCGTTGCTCGTCTTCGCCGTGATTTTGGTGATGAAGCAACCCCAGGTCAGCCTGATGCCCGCGGGCGGCAATGCATTGGCTTTGACGGGCTCCAAGCTCGCCATCGGCGTGCTCGGCAACTTCATCCTCGGCGCGTTGATGACGCTTGGTATCGGCCTGTACGCGCCGTGCATGATTCTCATCAGCTTGCTCGGCATGAATCCGACGGCCGCCTTCCCGATCATGATGGGATCGTGCGCGTTCCTGATGCCGCTCGCCAGCGTCCGATTCATTCGCGCCGGCAGCTACTCGCACACCGCGGTGATCGGCATGTTGATCGCGGGTATTCCCGCGGTATTCATCGCCGCACTCATCGTGAAAAGCCTCTCGACGAGTGTCGTCGCGTGGCTTGTCGTCGTGGTCGTGACGTACGCCGCCGTGAGCCTGCTGCGCGCAGCGCAGCGCGAGCGCGACGTTGCAAGCACCGCGACCGCGGGCGAGGCGCAGCCAGCCGTGTCCTAAGCGCGCTTCATCACGCGGTTGATCGCCAGCATGACGCGATCAAAATCGGAGATCTCTTCACCAAGCTGCTTCCGGCCGCTCGTCGTGATCGTGTAGTATCGCGCGCGTCGGCCGGTTGGTGTCAGGCCCCATTTCGACGTGACCCAACCCTGTCGCTGTAAACGCTCGAGCGCCGGATACAGCGACCCTTGCTCGACCTGCAGCACGCTGTCCGAGAGCTTCTCGATGTGCTGCGCGATGGCGTACCCGTGCAGCGCGCCGAGCGTGAGCGTGTGAAGAATGAGCATGTCGAGCGTGCCGGGCACGAGCTCGGACTTTGATGATTTGGCCATGTCAGTCTCCCCGAATGGCGATCGTCGGGTCGAGACGCGTGGCGCGACGCGCCGGGATGTACGCGGCCAACAGCGAGATGCCAACGAGCACGACGATGGTCGGAGCGTAGACCGTCGGGTCGATCGGCGCGGTCTCGAATAAGAGATCGTGTATGAGTCGTGCTCCTTCCCACGCACCGATGCACCCGACCACGATTCCAATAGCGGTGAGCTGAAGCGATTCCCTGAGCACGAGCGACGCGATCATGCGGTCGGTTGCGCCGAGTGCTTTGCGGACCCCGAGCTCGCGTGTCCGTTGCGTGACGCCGTACGCAACCACGCCATAGAGACCGACGGCGGCCAGGATGAGAGCACACGCGCCAAACGCACTGATCAACGACAGCGAGAGCTTACGAGGCTCGAGTCGGCTTTGAATCGCCGACTCGACTAGCCCGAAGCTCGCGACGCCAGCTGCTCCTTTCTGGACCAACCTCGGATCGACGGCGGCAATTGCGTCGCGCAACGCGGGGATCGATCGCGCACCATCGTGCGTGCGCACGACCAAATTCCCCCACGGCCATGTCTCGAGCGTATACGGGACGTAAATCTCCGGGACCGGCACCACGTCCTGGGCGAATTGATGTACGTCGTTCACGACGCCGATCACGACGCCCGGAAGCGGTTGGCCGAAGTCAGCGCGGGCCTGTGACGAACGACGCACGGTGATGCGCTTGCCAATCGCGCTCTCGTGTGGCCAGTACGCTTTGGCCGCGGCGGAATTCAACACGAACTGACCCGCCGGCGACCGCATGTCGCCATCGGTGAACCACCGCCCTGCGGCGAGCGTCATCTGGACGGTTCGCAGATAGCTGTCGGACACAGTGCGATAGAGAATTTGATTCGACGAGGTATCGAGGTCCATTCGGCCATCGATCTGAATCGTCGATGGGATCGACGCATTGCCGAACGGGAAATGATTGATGAACGCGGCGTCGGCGACGCCGGGCACGGCGCGCGCTGCCTCCATCAGGCGCGCGTACAGCGCCGCCGCTTCATC
>JAICYT010000264.1 GCA_025934075.1 Gemmatimonadaceae bacterium | reverse complement strand
GGGTCCGGCCGCCTACCCCCCCTTGGGGGTGGGGCCACCGGGGGGGGGGCCGGTTGGGGGCCCGCGCCTCGCTTGACCCTAGTTGAGGGTGGAGGGTTCAGGAAAGGTCGGCGACGCTTCTCATCGATCGATGCATGTCTGTAGATTGCTTGAGATCCGCGCCCATAGCTCAATCGGATAGAGCGTCTGACTTCGGATCAGAAGGTTGGGGGTTCGAGTCCCTCTGGGCGCACTTGCAGGGCGCACGGCGCGTCACAACGTGAAGTAGAACCCGAGCCCCGCGAGCCGAACTTTCTGACGGTGAAACTGCCCGTAGGGCGACGGCCCGTCGTAGTACTCGGCGAGGAGGCTCCAACGTCGGCTTCCCACCTCCGCTTCGTGAGGGCGACCAAACTCCAGGCCCGCGCGTACGCTCACGCCGGTCCGTGTCGTCGTATCCATGACGATCTTCGTGTCCGCCGCCGCGACCAGCCGTGCGACGGCGATCGACCCAAAGTTCATTGTCGCATGAGGACGCAGCTCGACGCCGCCATGCCAGAGATGATCGGGCAAGTCTGGCGGGTCCCGCCGGATGTACGATTCGCCTCCGCCGTACACGCGCAGCGCCGAAAGGTCGAATGAAAGCAGGAGTTCGGCGGTCTCGAATGACAGGTTCTCTCGCTTCGGCGGATTGCTGCGCAACAAGAATTCGTCGCCGAGGTGCGAGCTTTGATGATAGACGCGCGCGCGACCCGAGAAGTTCGCGATTCTGAACGTGAGTGGAATGCCGATTAGATAGTCGGCATTGAGAAGATCATACGAGGCCGAACCAAGGTCGAATTGCGCGAACACCGCGCCGGCGACGCCGAGTTGAAGGCCGTTGCCCGCTCTCGTTGCGCCGGCACGGAAGAATGGAAATTGATCAGCGATGCCCACGGCGCCGATGTCGGTCGCGAGATCTTTCTCGTCGCCGCGCTGATAGGCGACGAACGAGCGCGTCGCCTTGGGGTCGGCGATCAGCGGACAGAACACGTCGCCGCGCGGGAGCGGGATGTATCCGCCGCGGTCGGAGGCGACGCCGCCAACACCACAGCGCGCCGGGTACGAGTCGTTCGAGACTTGCGCCAACGCGCTCGAGGCAATGGCGCCCGTCGCGAGCATTGAACGCATTACGACCTTAGCAACGGCGTAAGCGCGGGCGAGCGTCATGCGGCTGCTCCGAGTTCGGTGACTCACCAAGTTGGCGCACTCGCGCAGCGCGCGAAAGTGAGGGGTCGAGAGGGCTTCCGCGCAATGTCAGCAATGATTTGGTGACGCCGTCGGAGCGCGGTCGGATTACTTGAGGCATGGCCCCTACATCAAGCAATCCGATACGTGACCTCCGCAAGCAGCTCGCGAGCGAGATCGTGCGCGCGCTCGGCCCAAAGTCGCAACATCTCCTCGCGCCGCGATTCGGGATCCCGCAGCCGCGAATGTCCGAGCTGAGTCGCGGACTGGTCGAGCGCTGCAGCGTGGAATGGCTGATCCGCCGCATTCATCGTCTTGGCGGGTCGGTGAGCGTGACGGTGGCACTCGGCGACGTCCAGCGGGAGTGGACAGTGAGCCAGTTCGCGAAGCATCGCAGGCGCCGGTCGGGAGTGTCGCGTGGGACCTTGGGTGACGCGACTTCGGGCCGAGCGAAATAGCGCTACGAGAGGCGGGGCGGGAGGAGGCAGGACCGCGCGTTAGCCGTTATGGGAATAGCGTCGTGCGATCTAGCGTCGTGCGAGTTAGGGTCGTGTGCGTTTGCGGCCCGCGAGTGGCCTCGTGCCCTCTTCGACGGGACACCGTTCCGTCAGAAGCAAGAGGAAGGTCATCCGTCCGATAGAGGTATCCTCGGTGAGACGCCGCTCATTCCAAATTTGGAATGAGCGAGTCAAAAATGGAGAATATGCGAGAGGCGTGGACTTCCGCGATCAGCGAGGTAACCGCCTCGCGCTTGACTGCTTGCCTGCTGTCCTCGCCAAATCGGCAACTAACCAACCAGCAACAAACGAGCAACGAGCCGCTAATCGCTTGGAATCGCGAGCAACGAAACACCGGACGCGTCGACCCTGACGGACCCGCCCGCGCGAACCACCCGTAACATCACCGCATCGCAACCCGGACACCGTAGCACGACGCCCATGCCGTGACCGTACTCGAGCAGCGCGCCGACCAATCGTTCGGCGCCGCAACCAGCGCACGTCGCAAGCGCGGCGGTCACGTCGACCGCGAAAACGTCCAGCAACGATCCGGCGACGGCGTTTCCGTCCAATCGCATCTCTTCAGTCTGCATACGGAGCCTCCTCAACCAGTCGGGCCGAATCGTTCCGTGCGAACGTGCACTGGGTCGTGGCCGAGTGCGACGAGCAGCGACGCTGCCGATTCCACGAGCGGCGTCGGACCGCAGACGAAGATGCGCGGCGTCCGCGACGCGGGCCAGCCGGTCTCCTCGAGCATCGCGCGATCGATTCGCCGACGATGCCCACGCCAATCAGCCGGCGCGTCGCGCGTGAGCGCAATGGTGACGTCGACATATGGCGAATCGGCCAGCCGCTCGAGCTCCTCACGATAGATCACGTCATCCCACGAGCGCGCCGAGTAGAGGAGCTTCACCGGCGCCTCCGCACGCGTTGGTTCAGAGGCGCGCGCGTGATGTCGCAGCATCGCCATGAGCGGCACGATTCCCGATCCGCCAGCGACAAGAAAGAGCGGACCGGCCTGCATGACGTCCCACACGAAATAGCCGCCGATCGGACCGCGCACTTCCAGTCCGTCACCAACGCGCAGCACGTCGCACAAATACGGCGACACCTCGGCGGCGTCGATGCGCTCGATCGTCAACGCCACCGACGATTCCTCCGGCGCAGACGCGATCGAATACGAGCGCTGCGCCTGATATCCGTCCTCGGCGACCAATCGCACGTCGACATGCTGCCCGGCCTTGTGTGCCGACCAGTCAGGGACGTCGAGCGTCAGCGTCCGCGCGCGCGGAGTTTCGGTCCGCACGTCGACCACCGTGGCGACGCGCCAGTCTAGTCGCCCTGGTATCGCTGCTCGCGCCATGGATCACCGCGGTCGTGATAGCCGAGTTTTTCCCAAAACCCTCGTTCGTCGCGGTCGAGAATGCGGAGGCCGCGCACCCACTTCGCGCTCTTCCAGAAATACAGATGCGGGACGAGCAGCCGAACAGGCCCGCCATGCTCCGGCGCCAGCGGCGCGCCGTCGTACCCGAACGCGATCCACGCTTTGCCGCCCGTGACGTCCGCGATCGGGAGATTCGTCGTGTACCCGCCGTCCGAGAACGCGAGCACGAACTGTCCATCGGGCACGCCCGCCGCGCGCGCACCGTCGAGCAGCGTGTCGACCGACACGCCTTCCCAATGCGTGCCGAACTTCGACCACTTCGTGACGCAATGGATGTCGACCGTCGGCGTGTCACGCGGAAGCGCTTGGAGATCGTCCCACGACCATCGCATCGAGTGTCCGGCGTCATCCCGGATCGTGAAGTCCCACGTCGCGAGCGACACGCGGGGCGTCGGACCCGCCGAGAGAACTGGAAAGTCGCGCGTCTCGTATTGCCCGGGCAGAAGACGCACGCCCGGCGCCGGACGGCGCCCGTGAAATCCTCGCGCGATGAACGGCGTGTCAGCCATGAGCGGGCTCGCGTGCCCACGCGTCGGACACAGCACGCGCTTTCTCGACATCGTCGACCACCAAGATGAGCTGATGGTGGTGATCACTAT
>JAICYT010000091.1 GCA_025934075.1 Gemmatimonadaceae bacterium | reverse complement strand
TTTCTCCGGCGCTCGCCGAGCTGGTGATGCGTTGTCTCGAGAAGAGGCCGGCGGATCGTCCGCAGGACGCCGACGAGATCGTGCGCGCGCTCGATGCCGTGACTGCGCCGGGAACCTCGGCGGCGCGGGCGCTCATGAGCACAGCGGCAGCGCGAGGTCCATCGCGAGCACGCATGATCGCCATGGCAGGTTCGGCGGTGGGCTTGCTCGTCGTCGGCGGCCTATGGTTCGCGAGGCGCGGAAGCGCAACCAACGCGTCGACCGAGATGACGCTTGCGGTCCTCCCGATCGAAAACCTCGGCGGCGATTCGACGACGCAGTACCTGGCCGACGGAATGACCGGCGAGCTCGCGAACGCGCTGAAAAAGATGCCCGGTCTGCAAGTCGCGGGTGATCTTTCGACATTTCGTTTCAAGGGTACGCGCACGGCGCCGGCGGAAATCGCGCGTCAGCTCGGCGTTCGCATGCTGTTGACGGGTCGGTTGTTGCCGGGGCGGGGTCGCGTGCGCATGCAAATGCAACTCAGCCAACCCGATGGAAAGCTTCTCTGGTCGAACACCTACGATCGCGAGAGCAAAGACAATTTCGCGATGCAGGACGAGATCACGAGTGCGATCGCGAACGAATTGCGAGTGGTGCTCACACCGCAGGCCGTCGCCGTAACGCGAGCCGGGCGAACGATCAATCCCGAGGCACACGATCTCTATATGCGCGGCGTGTTCGAGAAAAACAAGTTGACGCCGCAGTCGCTGCAGAATGCCCTGAGCTACTTTCAAGATGCGCTCAAGCTCGACCCACACTATGCGCAAGCCCACGCAGGCGTCGCATTCGTCTACGATATTTTGGCCGACGTCTACATGCCGTCCCACGAGTATCACATGCTTGCGTATCAAGCGGCGCAGCGAGCAGTCGCAAGTGATAGCTTGCTGGCGGAAGCGCGCGTGCTCAACGGATACGAGATCGCCGCCGCGACGTGGGACTTCCAGGCCGGCCGCGCCGAGATGGACCGTGGCCTGGCGATGAATCCGAATTCTCCGGATGCGCTCTTCATGTACGGTTTGTTTTCGTACCTCACCGGAGACGACACGAAGGCGATCTCGCTCGCGGACCGCTTGATTCAGGTCGATCCGCTCTCGCCGGTCGCCGCGAGGCTACGTGCTGAAGCGCTCGCGTGGAGCGGGAAAAACCAGGAAGCACTGCACGAAGATTCTGTGGCGAAGAAACTCGATCCCCAGGTCTTCATCTGGGAAGCGTCGGACGGAATCGCGCTGCTCCAAATGGGCCGTCTCGATGAAGCGGCGGCTGCCTTCGCCGGCTTTGAGAAATCAACCGGCCAACCGTCCGTTGGATTGGCCATGACGTACGGACGGATGGGCAAACGTGACGAAGCTCTCAAAGTCATCCACGAATTCGAGGCGCGAGAGCGACGCCAGTGGGTGGACCCGAATTTCATCGCGATCGCGTACGCCGGCATTGGCGACGCCGACCACACGATGGAGTGGCTGGAGACCTCGTTTCGAAAAAGGACCTTCAGCTTGCGCGCGTTCATGAATTGGGATATGCCATGGCTTCGCGGCGTACGTGACGACCCGCGTTTCATCGACCTCAAGCGTCGTGTGCTCGCGACGACATTCAAGTCGTAGGATGAACAACGTGCCAAACCCGAACCACAGGCCGAGCCGTCTTTGAGTACCCCTCTGTTGTCCCAGTTGCAGACCACGCTCGGCGACGCCTACCAGCTGGAGCGCGAGCTCGGCGGCGGCGGCATGAGCCGCGTGTTCGTCGCGGAAGAGCTGCGTCTCGGCCGCAAAGTAGTCGTGAAAGTTCTCTCGCCGGATTTGGCGCAGGGCTTGAGCGCCGACCGATTCGAGCGTGAGATCAGGACGGTCGCCGCGCTTCAGCAAGCGAACATCGTCCCGATCCTGACCGCCGGCGACACGGATGGACTGCCGTTCTACACAATGCCGTTCGTCGAGGGCGAATCGCTGCGCGCGCACCTCGCGCAAGGGCCACTCGCGATCACCGAGGTCGTCGGCATACTGAGAGACGTGGCGAAAGCGCTCGGCTACGCGCACCAGCGCGGGGTCGTGCACCGAGACATCAAGCCGGACAACGTGCTGCTATCGGGCGGCACGGCGGTCGTCACCGATTTCGGAATCGCGAAGGCGATCAGTGCCGCGCGGACGTCGGCGCCCGGAGCAACGCTCACTCAGATCGGGACGTCGATCGGCACACCGGCGTACATGGCGCCCGAACAGGCGGCCGGCGACGCCGACATCGATCATCGCGCGGACATCTACGCCCTCGGCGCGATGGCGTACGAGCTGCTCACAGGGCGGCCCGTCTTCGCCGATCGCACGGCGCAGCGGATGCTTGCCGCGCACATGGGTGAAGCTCCGCGTCCAGTGTCGGAGCTGCGATCGGACACGCCGTCGTCGCTGGCCGACTTGGTGATGCGTTGCTTGGCGAAAGATCCGGCGGCTCGTCCGCAAAGCGCCGGCGAGATCGTTCGAGTTCTCGAAACGATGTCGAGCGGCGGCGCCGCTGCGATGCCTTCGGTGCTGCTTGGCGGACCGGGAATGTTTCGCAAAGCGCTCGCGATTTACGCGGTGGCGTTCGTCATCGTGGCGATCGTCGCCAAGGCGGCAATCGTGGGTATTGGGCTGCCTGATTGGGTATTCCCTGGCTCGCTCGTCGTGATGGCGCTCGGATTGCCTGCCGTGCTGTGGACCGGCTACGTGCAGCGCGTCACGCGCCGTGCGGTGACGGCCACGCCGACGTACACACCTGGTGGAACGCCCGCCGCGGTCCATGGCACGATGGCGACAATCGCCCTCAAGGCCGCGCCGCACGTGAGCTGGTACCGAACGGCGCGCGGTGGGATGTATGCGTTCGGGACGTTCGTCGCGCTCGTCGCGGCGTTCATGGCGTTGCGCGCACTCGGCATTGGGCCGTTCGGCTCGCTGCTCGCCTCAGGGCGTCTCAATCGACGCGATCCAATTCTGCTCACTGACTTCCGAACGACGAACGTCGACTCGACGCTTGGACGGGTGGTCAGCGACGCGGTGCGTGCCGGTCTGTCGGGATCGTCGGCATTCACGCTCGTGCAGCCGGCGGAAATTATCTCGACGCTCGAACTGATGAAGCGGCCGCTGAACACGCGCGTCGATTCGAGCGTGGCGCGCGAGATTGCGCAGCGCAAAGGGATCAAGGCCATCGTAGATGGCGACGTGACAGGCGTGCCTGGTGGATACATCGTCTCCATTCGCCTCGTCCGCGCCGACTCGGGTGGGGAGCTCGCGTCATTCCGAGAAACCGGCGATGGGCCGCGCGGTCTGATTGACGCCGCCGATAGGCTTGCGCGTGCATTGCGGAGCAAGGCTGGAGAGTCGCTTCGGTCCGTGAATGCAACGCCGTCGCTCGCCGTCGCGACCACGAGCTCGTTGGAAGCACTCAAGAAGTTCAGCGAAGCCGCGAGGCTCAACGCACTAGGCGAGGATCGGGCCGTCGCGGTCGCGCGCGAGGCGGTCGCCATCGATTCCACGTTCTCGACGGCGTGGAGCCTAGTCGCCGCGACGCTGTCCAACTACGGAGGTACCCGGTCGGCAATCGACTCGGCGACTACCCAAGCGTATCGATATAGAGAACGCCTTCCCGTCGTCGAGCGAGACGGGGTTGTCGCGCGTTACTTCGGAATCGGCGCCGGTCGTGATCGCGGAAAGGCCATCGCCGCGTATGAGGCCATACTCCAGCGCGGCGACAGCAATCCGAACGTGATGGTCAATTTGGGCGAAATGCTGCGTGATCGGCGCCAGTACGCACGCGCCGAGGCTCTGAATGTCGCGGCGGACCGCCTTGCGCCCGGAAGTGGGACCGCGCCAGGTAATACCATCGAGCTCCAGCTGGATCAAGGAAAAGTCAAGGAGGCGCTGGCGACGCTGGCGCTTCTTCGACGCAACTCTCCGCCGTATGCCGTCGCACGACAGATGAACATTGCCTTCGCGCAGGGCGATGATCGAACGCTTCGCGCGTTGACCGACAGCCTCATGCGAGCGGGTGGAGAGGGACGCCGCCGAATCGGAATGCGAGGAGCGCAAAGCTTGGCGGTCGAGGGCGGCCGGCTGCGCGACTATGCGGCATTGGCCAAGGAAGCGCACGCGAATCCGACGGCGCAGACGGATGTCGGTCCGATCGCCGACATTGGCCTCGAGATGTTCGTCAAAGGCCCGTCACCAGCGGCGGTCGCGCGACTCGATTCCGCTGTCGGCCAAATCCCATTCCGTGAATTGCCGATGATCGATCGGCCATACTTACTTGCCGCATTTACATTCGCGCACGCGGGGAATGCGGAGAAGGCACGCGCGATGATCGCGAGATACCGCGCCGAAGTGACCGACACATCGATTCGTCGCGTGCAAGAGGCGAATCTTCACGGCGTACTCGGCGAGATCGCGCTCGCCGAGGGAAAGCCGAACGATGCGTTGGTCGAGTTTCGTCGGAGCGACGTGGGCTACGATGGCGCGCCGGCCAACGAATGTGCGCCGTGCCTCGCGTTCGATCTAGCGCGGGCGTACGACGCCGCCGGAAAACGCGATTCGGCCGCGTTCTTCTTCGAGCAGTATCTCGCGACGCCGTATTGGGACAAGATGAGCGTGGGAATGGACCCGATGCGCGTGCCGGCAATCCGCGAGCGGTTGGGGCAACTCTATGAATCGATGGGGAAGACGGACAAAGCGGTCGAGAATTACCGCGCCTTCATCGATCTCTGGAAGAATGCGGACCCCGACCTTCAGCCGCGTGTCGCCGATGCCCGCAGGCGCCTTGCGGCATTGACGCCGGTCGAGAAGCCGAAGCCATGAGGAGCCTCGCAGCGGCGGAAACGCAGATCGTTCGCTCAGGGTGACGAGCCAGCTTCTTCGGTTGGACACGGCGCATTCGCGTAGCCCGAACGGAACGCCGTCACCGCGCCCGAGCCGGGCTCGAACTTGTGTCGCCACACGCAGGCGGTGTCATTCGCGAGTAGATGAATCGAGATCGACGGAGTCGCCGACGTCGTGCGCACGTAGTGAATGTCGTCGAGCGGCGGAATGAGCGGATAGAATTCTCCCGGCACCAGCGTCTGTTCCTTCGACACCTCGAGCTGTGCCTGACGTTCGTTACGTCCGTCGTCGAGCCGGCGATACACGGTCTCGTGCTGCTCACCGCGATACATGCCGACGAGGCCCCATGCGAGATGATCGTGCACCGGGGTCGCCGCACCCGCTGGCACAACGAGAGCAAACAGGCATAGCGACCCGTCTTCTGCGCGATACAACGCGTACTGCCCGATGCCGTCGCCCATTCGACTTTTGGCATCCGGTTGCGCGAAGGCGTTGGGCAACCACCCGTCTGCAGCGAGGAGCTTCGCGAATGCAGGCTTGAGCGCTTCAACACGCTCATTGAGGTCGTCGATGTTCGCGGTGTGTCGGCTCGTGGCATCGACGAGCGCGCGAATCTCCGGCGTGTCGACGAGGAAACCGAAACCGTCGTGCGCGTGGTCATGGCCTAGATCACACATTGGAGCCTCTCGTGTTGCGGTTGATCATGTGCTGGTCATCGAAACGTCGGCGGACAAGGAACCGGATGCGACCCGTCAGGATTCCCCTTGACGAGTCGTTTAATTCAATGGGCGTGACACCGTCGGCGCCATCGTCGACAACAGCGCAACGCCGCGCGCCGCCTCATCGCCTCCGCCAACAGCAATTCAATGCGTTCCGCTTCTTGCCGGTCGCTCCTCGGCGCGACCGGTTTGCTTTTTGTCGTCACCGCGCTTCAAGCCTGTGGATCGAGCACCGACGCAATTGCTGATCCGCCGAGTCCAGCGTTCTCGTTGACGGTAGGAGCAACGACGGCGTCGCTCTCGCAAGGTGGCGCAACGGCGATCTCCATTCACGTCACGAAGACCGGCGGGCTGACGAGCACCGTCTCGTACAACGTTACCGGTGCGCCTCCCGGCCTCACAACCGCCATCGTGGCGACAAGCGCCGACAGCGCGATTCTGACCATAACAGCGTCCACGGTTCTGGCGCCGACCAACTACACGATTGTTGTGAACGCAACGTCGGTAGGTGCCCCGTCGCAACAGGCGAGTATCATCGTCAGCGTCGGAACGCATCCTGTCGCGACGCCGACGATCGCGTTCGTCGCGACAGGCGCACACACCTGTGCGCTCTCGACATCGGGGGCGGCGTACTGTTGGGGCTACGACGCGAACGGCGAATTGGGTAACGGCGACACGTCGCTCGTCACGCGCTCACCGGTCGCCGTCGCCGGCGGGCTGGCGTTTCAGAGTCTCTCGATCTCGAAAGTCGAAGGCGCAACGTGCGGACTCACGAGCAGCGGCGCGGCGTATTGCTGGGGAACCAACACCCAAGGCCAACTCGGTGACGGTACGACGACGAGACGCCGAGCTCCGACTGCAGTGGTCGGCGGTTTGTCGTTTCAAAGTCTCGCGATGGGAAGCAGTCACACATGCGGCATCGAGATGAGCGGCACTGCGTATTGCTGGGGGACATCGCCCAACGGTGCGTTCGGCGACGGCTCGGTCGGCACGCACGCGTCGCCCAGCGTCGCCGCGCCCGGGATCATTTTCGAGAGCGTCGTGGCGGGGAATGACTTCACGTGCGGGGTGACACCAAACGGCGCCGCGTATTGCTGGGGCCTCGGACTGTTCGGGCAGTTGGGCAATGGCAGCGCGACGAGCAGCGCTGTCCCTGTCGCCGTCTCGGGCGGACTCACGTTTCGCGGTCTCGTCGCCGGAGGATCCACGGTTTGCGGATTGGCGAACACCGGCAAAGCGTACTGCTGGGGTGACAGCTTTTTCGGCACAGTCGGTGACGGGACGAGCGCAACGACCGGCAGCGCGACTCGTCACGTCCTACCCACCGCCGTCGCCGGTGATCTGACTTTTCGGAGTATTTCCGCCGGCTATCAAACGATGTGCGGTGTGACCGAAGCCGGCGCCGGATATTGCTGGGGCTACAACTTTGGCGCGGTCGGTGACGGGACGTCCGACCATCGTTCGACACCGGTTGCCGTCGCGGGAGGTCTGACGTTCCGAAGCATCGCGAGTGGAACCGGCCACAGTTGCGGTGTCACCTCGACAGCCGCGGTCTATTGCTGGGGTGACAACAGCAACGGCGAGCTTGGCGACGGCACGATTACGACTCGCGCCGCGCCGACGCTGGTGAGCTGGCGATAGAGCCATTTCAGCGCGACGACGAGGTCGCGTAACTTCGCGGCAGGGATCTGCGTAGGCGTGGAGGACATCAACCCACGCCTATGATCGATCGCGAATTCATCGGACTTCAAGACGCCCTCGCCGGCGAATACTCCCTCGAGCGCGAGCTCGGCCGCGGCGGCATGGGCATCGTCTACCTCGCCCGCGAAGTGCAGCTCGATCGGCTCGTCGCGATCAAAATCCTTCCGAGTGCCCTCGCGTCACGTCCGGATGTGCGCGAGCGCTTTCTGCGTGAAGCCCGCACGGCGGCGTCGCTGTCTCATCCACACATCGTCCCGATCTACCGCGTCGGTGAAGCGAAAGGCTTCGTCTTTTTCGTCATGGCGTACGTCAATGGCGAGACGCTCGGCGATCGACTCCGCGCCCGAGGCCCGCTCTCGGCTGCCGCGGCGACGCGACTCCTGCGCGAGGTCACGTGGGCCCTCTCGTACGCGCATGGCCGCGGCATCGTGCATCGCGACATCAAGCCCGACAACATTCTCGTCGAGTCGGAGACGGGGCGCGCGTTGGTCACCGACTTCGGCATCGCGCGCGGCCCCGCGGAGACGTTCATCTCCGATCCCGGTCAGGTGATGGGTACGGCGCACTTCATGAGTCCCGAACAGGCCTCTGGCGAAGCGATCGACGGACGCAGCGATCTCTATTCGCTCGGCGTCGTCGCTTATCTCGCGGTGAGCGGCAAGCTGCCGTTCGACGCGCCCAGCATTCCGGCACTGCTCGTGAAGCAGGTCGGAAGTGAAGCGCCTGCGTTGTCATCAGTGGCGCCAACGGCGCCGCGTGCGTTGATCGAGGTGATCGAGCGTTGCTTGCGAAAATCGCCGGCGGATCGGTTTGCCTCCGGCGAAGCATTGGCCGAAGCGCTCGAGGCTGCGTCCGGCCCGGTGCGCGCCAAGTTGCCGATGGCCCTTCGCGTCTGGACGCAGGCGAGCGATCCGCTGCGGCCCGCGTACATCGCCTGGAGTGGCGTGTTCACGATGGGACTTCTGAGCGAGATGCGCACCGGCCGTGATTGGCCAATTGTCCTCGCGTTCGATCTGCTCCCGCTCGTTCCGCTCACGATCTTTCACGCGCGAAAGACGTATCAAGCTTTGGCCGCGGGCTACACGTTGCGCGATCTGCGCGCGGCGCTCGCCGCATGGCAGCAAGAACGCCGCGAGGAATTGGCATTCGAGCTCGGCGAGTCGGAGACCGGCTGGGCGAAAGCGATGCGTGGCGTCACGTACGCGCTCGTCGCGGGCGCCGGTTTTCTGTTTCTCGAGGGGCTTCCACACACCCTATTGAGCAAGATTGTCATCATCTCCACCATCAGTGGCGCGGTGATCAGTTTCACCGTCAGCAATGCGCTCGGCGTGCGCATGATCAGCAAGCGCATTCGTCCAAAGCTGATCGGAGCGTTGCGGTCCATGATCGTGAACAGCCGCGTCGGTGAGTGGGCGGCCAAACTACTCACACCGAAGAACCGCAAGCGGACCGCGGACCTCGACTATCGCCCGACGGAAATGGCACTCGGTCTCGCGGTCGAGGAGTTGTTCGCCGCCCTCCCGCAGACATACCGGGAGCACGTGTCGGATCTGCCGCGCGTGGTCGAGGCTCTCGAAGCACACGCCGCGGCGGCACGCGCCCGCGTCGACGAGATCAACGCACTTGCCTCGATCGGCGACGGACATGCCGCATCTGCGTCCACGCCGAAACTGATCGCGGCGCGCGACGCGGCGAAGCGCGAGTTGGGCACCAGCGTCGCTGCACTGGAGGCAATCCGGCTCGACTTGCTTCGTCTTCACGGAGGCGCGAGCGATCTGCGTCCGATCACGACGGCGCTCGAGGCGGCGCGCGAGCTTGGTGAGGAGCTCGATCGCCTGAGTAGCGCGCAACGCGACGTCGCCGACGTCGTTCGGCCCACCGCACTCGATCTGCGGCCGCATACGCCGGCGTAGGTAAGAGCATACAGCGACGACCCGATTAGGCCTGTCGATCGGCTTCTCGGCCATGCGCGTATCGACGACGTGAAGAATTCAGCGTTGAGCTCGCGTGTGAGCTACGAATTTCGGGTTTTATTCGGCACGAGTTCTGCTTCTTTTATCAGTACCAAATCGACGATGAGTCGAACGGACTGGACCTGAACATCGTGTGATGGAGGATGAGTCGTGGCCAAAAAGCAAAACGCGCGAACCGAGCAGCAGGACGCGGCGGCGCAGAAAAATCCGGACGAATGGGTGACTGGTGACGAGACCATGACGGGGCCGCAGGCTTCGTATCTACGGACGCTCGCGCAGGAAGCGGGCGAGCCTGTCGATGAGTCGCTCACCAAAGCAGAGGCGTCGAAGAAGATCGACGAGCTGCAAGACAAGACTGGTCGCGGGAAGGACCACTAGCTCGAGGTTGCAGCAAGCGCCTGGCGGCTGCCGTCAGGCGCTTTGTAATGCGCGGGCCGAGCATTTCGCACGGGAAAACTCTTTCCTTGACAGCTTAGGAGAGTCGACCCTATACTCCTGAGCAACTTAGGAGAGGGTCGCATGGCTGAACAGGCGCAGGTGCTCCCGGGTACGCTGGATCTGCTAATCCTCAAAGCCGTTTCGCTCGGGCCGCTGCATGGCTATGGCGTCCTGCTGCGCATCGAGCAGATCTCACGCGGCGCGCTGTCGCTCGAGCAAGGCGCGGTTTATCCGGCGCTCTTCCGGCTCGTTCGTCAGGGGCTGCTCAAGGGCACGTGGGGCACGTCCGATAACAACCGCCGAGCGAAGTTCTACCAGCTGACCGCGGCCGGCCGCAAGCGGTTGCAGGAAGAGATGGAGGGTTGGGATCGCCTGGCTGCGGCGATCGGATTGGTTCTCACCGCGCGGCCGGAGGGCGCATGAGACTTCTCGCATACGTTCAGTCGTTGGCGAGTCGATTTCTGCGTCGCGATCAGCTCGAGGCCGAAATGGCGGACGAGCTGCGCGCGCACCTCGAGCTGCGGGCCGACGATCTCGTGCGATCGGGAATGAGTCGGACGGCCGCCGAGCGGCAGGCGCGTATCGAGTTCGGCGGGCAGTCGCGGTTCAAGGAAGAGGCGCGCGACATGGTCGCCGGCCGCATGATCGAGACGGTCGTGCGCGACGCGCGACTGAGCGTCCGCCAACTCCGCAAGTCGCCAAGCTTCGCGATCGCCGCCATCGTGACGCTCGCGATGGCCATCGGCGCGAACGCGGTGGTATTCAGTGCGATCAATGGCTTTATTCTTCGGCCCCTCGATCTTCCGAACGAGCGATCACTCTACGTGGTCGAGCGCACCGCCGACAAGGCGTCCTCGGAGTCGTATCTCAACTACATCGACCTCCGCGATCGCACGCGGAGCTTCGAGTCGCTCGCTGGCTTCAGTCCCGACCAGCTCTGGATCACATCGGGCGCCACGCCGTCACGCGTGTGGGCATTCCAGGTCACGGCCAACTACTTCGACGCGCTCGGCATTCGACCGTATCTCGGACGGTTCTTTCACGCGGCTGACGACCAGGGAATCAACAGCGCGCCCTATGCGGTGCTCAGCTACCCGTACTGGAGAACGCACTTCGACGGAGACGCGGCAGTCGTCGGACGGACCATCCGCATCAACAAGCAACCGTATACGATCGTCGGTGTCGCACCCGAAGGGTTCCGCGGCACGATCCTGTTCTTCTCGCCGGATCTGTTCGTGCCGATGGTGAATCAACCGCAGCTGGATGGCACGAATCAGCTGACGAGTCGCGGACAACGTCTCTTCGCTGTCATCGGCCACCTCAAGGCCGGCGTTACGCCAACGCAGGCGGTCTCCGAGCTCGACGCGCTCGGCCAATGGCTCGAAAAGACGTATCCAAAAGAGAACGAGAAGCTCCGTTTCATGCTTGGGCGGCCGAGTCTGAACGGCGACGGGCTGGCCGCGCCGATGAAGGCGTTCCTTGGCGGGCTGATGTTGCTGGCGGCGTTGATCCTCATTGCCGCGTGCACGAATCTCGGTAGCCTGTTCGCCGCGCGCGCCGCCGAGCGTTCGCGCGAAGTGGCGCTGCAACTCGCGCTCGGCGCGAGTCGCATTCGCATTATCCGGCAATTGCTGTCGGAGGCGGTGGTGATCGCGCTGATTGGCGGCGCGGTCGGCTTGTGGGGCAGCGTGCTGGTGCTTCAGTGGCTGAGCGTGTGGCATCCATTCCCGCAGTTTCCACTCAACATGCCAGTGGCAGCCGACGGACGCGTGTATCTGGTCGCACTTGCGCTGAGCGTCGCGAGCGGTCTCGTGTTCGGCGCCGTTCCACTTCGGCAGGTGCTGCGGACCGACCCATATGCCATCATCAAAGCGGGCGCTCCAGCCGGCGCCCCACGCCGCTTGACCGCGCGCGACCTGTTGTTGGTTGCGCAGATCGCCGTGTGTGCGCTGCTCGTAATGTCCTCGATGGTTGCGTTGCGCGGACTTTCGCGCTCGTTGCGCGCGGATTTCGGCTTCGACCCCCATAACGTGACGCTGGTCGAGACGGATCTGGCGATGGCCGGCTATCGTGTGCCCGACATGCCGGCCATGCAGCGACGCATGATCGACGCGCTACAGACGATACCGGGCGCCGAGGCCGTCGCGCTGATCGGTCAGGCGCCGCCGATTCTGTTCGTGTCGAACGGCTCCAAGGTGTTCACAGAGACGACGGCGGATCTCGAGCCGGCGTCGGCGGTCACCGCGGCGGTGATGTACAGTGTGTCGCCGGACTACTTTCTGGCGGCGCACACACGCCTCGTGTCTGGCCGACAATTCACCTGGCACGACGACGCTTCCGCGCAGCGCGTCGCGATCGTGAACCAGGTCTTCGCGCGCCGGGTGTTCGGCTCTCCAGCGGGCGCAGTCGGACGCTTCTACAAGCTGCCCGACGGCGCACGCATCCAGGTCGTCGGCTTGATCCCGGACGGCAAGAACTCGCTCAACCTGGCGGACGAGCCTCAGCCGGCGATGTTCTTTCCAATTCTTCAATCACCCTATAGTGATAGCTGGCTGGTGATTCGCTCGGAGCGGGATCTGTCGCAGCTATCGACGGCGATCCGCGCGAAGCTTCACGGGCTGGACCCCGGCCTGCCCTCGTTTATCGAGACCTGGACGACCGCGATGCAGGGCGCGCTTTTCGCGCCTCGAATGGCGAGCATCACGCTCGGTGTCCTCGGCGCGATGGGTGCCATCCTGTCGGTCACCGGCATCTTCGGCATGGCGGCGTACTCGCTCACGAAGCGGCTCAAAGAGCTCGGCATTCGCGTTGCGCTCGGTGCACAGCAAGGGGAGATTCTTCGCGCCGCGCTCGGCCGGCCATTCAAAGTTCTCTTATTCGGATCGGCGGGTGGACTCGTGCTGGGCGTGCTGGCGAGCCGGGTGCTGAGCTTCATCGTCTACCAGGCGACGCCGCGCGATCCGATTGTGCTCGCCGGCGTGGTTCTCGCGATGTTCGTCGTCGGGCTTACCGCGACATGGATTCCGGCGCGCCGTGCGCTGCTGGTCGATCCGCTGATCCTGCTGCGCGACGAGTAGCGGATCGCTCTCAGCGCACAGACGGTATCGACCTTCGGTACAACCATCAGACTCCCACGGAGCGGCCCGCCATGAAGCAGAGTGATCTCTTGAGTGTGACCTCGATACTCTCCGTGCTCCTGCTTGCGCTGCACATCTCACAGGACATCGTCTTCGGCTTCGACCGCGGGGGGCTGAATCAGCTCCTCGGCGTCGCGATCCTACTCGTCCTGGTGTGTGGCGCGGTGCTGCTGCGAGCGCGGCGATCGGGTCAGGTGATCATGCTCCTTGGCGGCCTGATAGCCGCCGCGATGATGCCCATGCACATGCGGAATGGATTGCGCCCGGAGTTTCTCGAAAAGAATGGCGCCCTCGTGTTCGTCTGGACGCTCTACGTGCTCGGAGTGACCGGCGCGTTCTCGGTTATCCTGGCGATCCAAGCGTTGCGCGGGCGACGCGTCGCTTTGTGACGCAGTGGTCGGAGCGCATGGGCTGCGATCGGTTGGCGGTGGCGCCACCGACCCCGACTTCCCGCTCAGCTGCGCGATCGATCGCAGAAGGCCAGCACTACGGTCAGCCCACCCACGCTTGGGCGGATCTTGTGCGGCGGTGAAACTTTCTCGATCACTAGGCCGTCTAGTGTACAGCACTAGACACCCGAGTGATCGCGAATGTCCAAACCCGCTCCGCTGCTGCAAGGCACGCTCGACCTCATCGTTCTGGAGATGCTCCGCGCCGAGCCGACCAACGGCTACGACCTGACTCTGCGCATCCAGGCCGTGTCGAGCGATGTCCTCCAGGTCAACGCCGGCTCACTGTATCCTGCGCTCTATCGATTGGAGGAACGCGGGCTCATTCGCGCCACGTGGCGCGAGACCGACACCGGTCGGCGCGCCAAGTTCTATTCGGTGACCGCCGAGGGGCGCAAGCAGCTCGCCGATCAGCGGAAAGCGTGGGAGCGTTTCTCTGGCGCCGTCGCCGCCATCCTCAAACGAGCCTGAAACCATGTTCCTCATTCAACGCATTTTACTTCGCCTTCGCGCCGTGTTCCTCTTCGGCCGCTTGCAGCGCGAAATGGACGATGAGATGCGCGCGCACCTCGAGCTCGCCACGGAGCGATACCTCGCGCGCGGACTCTCGCCGGTCGACGCGCGGCTTGCGGCGCGGCGGGAATTCGGAAACGCGACGGTGCTTGCTTCAGACGCACGTACCGCACGAGGTGCGCAATGGTCGGAATCGTTCGTCACCGACCTGCGACTGGCGCTCCGCGGCCTACGGCGCACGCCGCTCTTCGCGGTAGTTGCGGTGGCGTCGATCGCGATTGGGGTCGGCGCAACAACGGCCATTCTCACGATTGCGGAGGCGTTGCTATTCCGCGCACCGTCAGGTGTCGCGGCGCCGGATCGCGTCGTAACTGTCTCCGGTACGCACGATGGTCATGGCTTCAACAGCATCTCGTATCCGGCGTACGCGGACTTTGCGCGGGCCAAGAGTCTAAGCGGGCTGGCGGCGGTGAGACTTGAGCCGGATGCGTTGAGCCTCCTCACGACGCAGGGGAGCGAAGCTGTGCGCAGCGGCGGCGTGTCCGGCAACTTCTTCGCCGTGCTCGGCGCTCGGCCGGAACTGGGCCGCCTGTTCGGCCCCGACGAGGACACCGAGGCCAACGCCGCATCCGTCGTGGTGCTGAGCGACGCGTATTGGCGGACGCGGTTCAACGCCGACGCGGCCGCTGTCGGGCGATCTGTCACACTCAACGGCGTTCCGTTTACGATCGTCGGTGTTGCCGCACGCGGATTTCAAGGCCCGTTCGCTATCGCGCCGGAGATATGGATGCCGATGCGGAGCTCGGTCCGCCTAACGCATGGCGACGCGACGCTGACGGAACGACAGGACTCTTGGCTCATCGCGTTGGGTCGGCTCGCGCCGACTGCGACGGTGCAGCGCGCTCAGGTCGAGCCGGCGACGATCGCCGCGCGGTTGAAGGAGGAGTATCCCCAGACGATCGACGGTATCCGCGTCAGGCCACTCACGCTCGTGCCAGGTGATGGTCACCAGGTCATTGCGGGCTTCGTCGCCGTGCTGTTCGCCGTAGCCGCGCTGGTTCTCGTCATCGCCGCCGCGAACGTCGCGGGCATGCTCATGGCCCGCGCCGTGGCGCGGCAACGAGAAATCGCGGTACGGATCGCGATGGGCGCGTCGCGCTGGCGAATTGCGAGGCAGCTGATCACCGAAAGTCTCGTTGTCGGCGCGGCAGCGGCGGTAGTCGGATTGATCTTGGCGACCGGGTTGGTGCAGGTGCTCATGACACTGGTACCGCGCCTCCCCATTCCGCTCGTCGTTCATCCCACGCTCGATGATCGCGTCCTCGCTTTTGCGATCGGGATCACGCTGCTGACGACGATGGTGACCGGACTGCTGCCCGCCGTAGAGAGCACGAAGCCGGACCTCGTGCCGGCGCTCAAGCTCGACGCCGGCGCCACCCCGCGGCGCCAGCGGCTGCGGAGTGCACTTGTGGTGTCACAGGTCGCGGCCTCGATGCTGCTCCTCGTCGTCGCGGCACTCTTCGGCCGTGCGCTGGTCAAAGCACGAGCGGTTGACCCGGGCTTCACTACGCATGACATCGACGTGGTATCACTCGATCTCAGCCTGGCCGGCTACGACGACCATCGTGGTGTCACGCAATCGGCTGCGTTGCTTGATGCTGTTCGACGCGCGCCGGGCGTCAAGCAAGCGGCTCTCTCGGCCATGGTGCCCCTGAGCGGATCGATGATCGGGTTCGGCGCGATCGATGTCGCTGGGCATCCCGCGCCGAGTGTGGGCCGAGCCTCCGCATCCAATTCCTGGTCGGCGGACTGGAATGTGGTGAGCCCGACCTACTTCGATGTCCTGGATATCCCGCTCGTTCATGGCCGGGCCTTTAGCGATGCCGATCGTGAGGGCGCGCCGAGGGTCGCGATCTGGAATGAGACTTTTGCAAAGCACGTCTTCGGGACAACCGACGTCGTCGG
>JAICYT010000047.1 GCA_025934075.1 Gemmatimonadaceae bacterium | reverse complement strand
GTCGTCGAACAGCTACACGATCGTTGCCGCCGCGCGCGCTGCCGGCGCCGAGATCGGGGATTTGGGAATCGTCGGCGATGATCCCGCGGCGTACGAAGCCAAAATCTCCAGCGCGCGCGGCTGGGATTTACTCATAACGTCGGGTGGCGTTTCCGTCGGCGCATTCGACTTCACGAAAGACGTTCTGCGATCGCTTGGCGCGGAGCTGCATTTGTGGCGCATTCGCATGCGACCCGGTGCGCCCTTGGGATTCGGAGCCCTGGACGGAATGCCGTGGCTCGGGCTCCCCGGCAACCCCGTGTCAGCAATGGTGACGTTCGAGCTCTTCGCGCGGCCACTCATTCGCAAACAGCACGGGGAGACAAAGATCTTTCGCCGTACAGTCGGCGTTCGCACGCTCGAGGACATCACGCTCGCCGCGCCTCTGACGCATTTTTTCCGCGCGATCATCGATTGGGCGACCGGCGGCCCCGTCGCCCATCTCACTGGGCCGCAGGGGTCGGGATTGTTGACATCGATGGCGCGCGCGAATGCGCTGCTCGTCGTCCCACCCGAGCGACAAGTCGTTCGCGCCGGCGAAACACTGCCCGCGATTCTCCTCGGCGACGACGCGTTGTCATCGAACACGTTCGAGGCGTGAGCACCGAGGACGATTACTCGGGTGAGGAGAGTACGCTTCGACGCCGTTTTCGGGCGGTGGAGACGAAGATTTCGATAGCCGGACGCGCGTTGTCGATCCTTCATCCGGAGAGCGCCGAAGATCTCATCGACGAGCGTGATTTCGACCTCGACGAGCGGCTCCCTTATTGGGCCGAGTTGTGGCCATCGGCGCGCGTGCTGGCGGAGCACGTTCTCACGATGCGCGGAGACAAGCGATCGTTGCTCGACCTCGGCTGTGGGTCCGGTCTCGTCGCGACGAGCGCGTCGTTGGCCGGTTTCGCCGTCACCGTCTCGGACTATTACGACGACGCGCTGCGCTTCGCGCGCGTGAACGTCCAGCGGAACGGCGGAGAGCCGGCGCGTTCGCTCTTGCTCGACTGGCGCAAGCTCCCGGCTCGGCTTCAGCGATTCGATGTCGTGGTCGCGTCGGACGTTCTGTATGAGCGCGCCTACGGTCCGCTCGTGGCGGGCGTGCTCGCGGCGACGCTGAAGCCCCTCGGCATCGCCGTCGTGGCGGATCCCGGGCGCGTCGGTCGCGAGGAGTTCATTCGCACGCTCGACCCACTCGGACTGCGCGTGTCCATGAAGCTCGACGTGCCATTTCGAGATGGCCAGATCCGCCAGACGATCAGGCTCTTCGAGATCTGCCGCGCCAACTGACGTCGTTCAGGACGACACAAGCTGGCCGGCGACTACTTCCGCGATGTCCAACACTGGAACGTCGGATTGCGCGGCCTTCACGCCGTCGCTGATCATCGTCATGCAGAATGGGCACGCCACCGCGATCGTCTCCGCGCCCGTGGCCAGCAGTTCCTCAGTGCGCTCGACGTTGATGCGCTTGCCCACACGCTCTTCCATGAACATGCGGCCGCCGCCCGCGCCACAGCACAGCCCACGATCCCGCGTTCGCTTGGGCTCGATCAGATCGACGACCGGCAACGCGCGACGAAGTGTCTCGCGCGGCGCGTCGTAGATGTCGTTGTAGCGACCGAGGTAGCAGGAGTCATGATAGGCGACGGTGAGACCTTTGCCTTCACCGCTCTGCAGCGGCATGCGCGCGTCCTGCAGCAGCCGCTCGATGAATGTCGAGTGGTGAATCACCTCGTAGTTGCCGCCAAGCTGCGGAAACTCGTTGCCGAGTTGGTGGAAGCAGTGCGGACAGCTCGTGACGATGGTCTTGACTTCGTAGCGGTCGAGCGTCCCGATGGTGTCCTTGGCGAGCATCTGGTAGAGATACTCATTGCCTAGACGGCGAGCCGGGTCGCCGTGGCAGTGCTCCTCTTGTCCGAGAATCGCAAAGTTGATCTTGCACGCTTTGAGGATTCTCGCAAACGCGACAGTGATCTTTTTCGCCCGATCGTCGAACGAACCCATGCAGCCGACCCAGAATAGAACGTCCGGTCGCTCGCCGCGGGCAACGACTTCCGCCATCGTCGGGATATCCATTCCCTCGGCCCAGTTGGCCCGGTCAGCCGGACTGAATGCCCACGGAGATCCGTTGCGCTCGAGTGATTCGAAGGCCGGCTGCACCTCTTCGGGAAAGCGCGATTCGGAGAGTACGAGATTCCGTCTCATCTCGTTGATGATGTCGAGCTGGTCGATCGACACCGGGCATTCCTGCACGCATGCGCGGCAGCTCGTGCACGCCCAAAGCTCTTCTTCAGTGATGTACGTGTCGAGCAGGCGGTGCTCGGTCAGCACTTCGGTCGCCGTCGTCGCGCCGGCATCGTCGCCTTCGCCGTGCAGCAGCGCCGGATGCAGGAATTCCATTCGGTCGCCCGTGACGACGGGTCCCTTCTCCATCAAGCGTTGTCGTGTGTTGATGACGATTTTGCGCGGGCTGAGCGGCTTCCCGGTGATGTTTGCCGGACACGCGGCGGTACAGCGTCCGCACTCCGTGCACGAGTATCCGTCGAGCAGATTCTTCCACGTGAGATGCTCGACGTCCGATGCGCCGAACTGCTCCACGTCGGCCTCGAGATCCATGGCGCGCATCACGCCCTTCTGCCCTGGGCCGCTCGTATTCGAGAAGAACACGTTGATCAACGACGTTGCGACGTGCAAATGCTTGGAGTACGGCAGATAGTTGAGGAAGGCGAGCACGAGCAAGACGTGCAGCCACCAGAACACGCGCGCGGCGACGACTGGCTGTGGATCAACCGCGCCGATCGCCATCGCCAGCCCACGGGAGATCGCCTTCTCGGGACCGATGGCTGACGGGTCGAGCACGTACTGACACGCGTTGGTGAGAAGCAACGTCACCATCAAACCACCGATCAAGCTCAGAATGATCAACGCGTCGGTGTGCTCGAGCTTGTCGCCTTCGAGACGTTTGGGATGCAGCACCAGACGGCGATAGAAGGCAAACGCGATCGCGCCCAGCACCAACAGCGCAAACACGTCTTGCGAGAACGCATATAGCTGGAATACCGGCCGCGGCAGGAAGAGCGCGTACGAGAATCCGGTGAAGACACCCTGGATCAAGATCTCGATGGTGCCGGCGGTCAGCACCATGAATCCCCAGAAGATCGTCGCGTGCATTGCGCCCGCGATGGGATCGCGGAAGATCTTCGTCTGGCCAATGCCAATCGTCAAAACATTCTTGAGCCGCGTAAGCGGCGCATCTGTACGATTCTCGGCGTGGCCCAACCGCATGTACCGCACGAGCCGCTGCACGTTCAGCGCGAAAAAACCCGCGCCGCCCGCCAGCAGGAAAATAAAAATCAACTTTGACGCAGGCATCAATGCGCGGCCTTCGCCTCACGAACGGCTTGGGTCAAGACGGGCAAAACTTCCAACACGTCCCCGACGATGCCGTAATCGGCCACCTTGAAGATCGGCGCGTCCTTGTCCTTGTTGATCGCGACGATCGTCCTCGAGCTGCGCATGCCCGCCAGATGCTGAATCGCGCCCGAGATGCCAACGGCGATATAAAGCTGCGGGCTGACCTGGCGACCTGTTTGTCCGATCTGATCGCTATGCGGACGCCAGCCTTCGTCCGTGACGGCGCGCGTGGCGCCCACCGCCGCGTTGCCGAACGCCGCGGCGAGATCCTCAGCGAGCTTGAAATTCTCCGGCGCCTTGAGACCGCGACCGCCGGCGACGATCACCGGAGCTTCGCCGAGATCGAGCTTGCCCTTCCCGCCTTCGATGAGCTCCTTGACGACGACCTTCGACGCGCTCGGCTCAGCCGCCGGAGCCATCATCTCCGTCCGCACAGCGTGCGGCGCAGTTGCGACCATGAATGCGCCGGGTCGGACTGACAGCACAGCCAACGGCGCGTTGATCTCGAGGGTCACGATCACCTTGTTGGCGTACGCCGGATGCTTCACGGTGATTGCGCCACCCGTCACGCTCGCCTCGACGACATCGGTCACGATCGGCACATCGAGCTTGGCCGCAACGCGAGGACCAATGTCGCGTCCTTGCGCCGAGAATCCGACGACGACGATGCGATAGCTTCCACTCTTCGCGCGCGCGGCAAGCGTCGCGGCGACAACTTCGCGGTCGAAGTTCGCCAAGCCCGCGTGCTCCACGACGACCACGAGGTCGGCCCCGTGTTGGCCGAGCTGCTCCGCCACTGCGGCAATTCCCGGCGAGCCGGCAACGAGCGCGTGGACTTCGCCGCCGCCGGTCGAATCGGCGAGCGCGCGCGCCGCGGTCACCGACTCGAGCGCAACCTTTCGCAGGGTGTTCGCACGCGTCTCAGCAAATACTAGAACGTTGGCCATACTCGATTGATAGTCCCAAGAAATACGGATTGAACAGATCGCCAAAGGGTTTCACCGCACAGGGCGCAGAGGAGCGCACACGAGCGGCAGTCCCAAAGATCATGCTCGTCGCGAGCCCTGCACTCAGCAGCCGGCGGTTTGTCACCGACCGTTAGAGAACTTTAGCCTCCGTCTGCAGCAGGCGAACGAGCTCGGGCACCGCGGCTGTGCCTTCGCCGATGATGCGCCCCGGCGGACGATCGGGCGGAAGCGCCATTGATTTCACTGTGACTCGCACGTTGCCTAATTGCGCCGGCCTCGTCTCGAGCGGCTTTTTCTTGGCGGACATGATGCCCTTGAGCGACGGATACCGCGGACGCGCGATGCCTTCGTCGATCGTCACGACCGCCGGTAATGGGAATTCAACGATCTCCGCGACGCCCTCGAGCTCGCGACGTGCGGTCCCGCGCCCGTTCGCGATGTCGAGTTTCGTCGCCGCCGTCACACACGACACACCGAGTAACTCGGCGGTCGCCGTGCCGACAATGCCGGCCGACGTATCGAACGCATGCTTGCCGAAGAGAATGAGATCGTAGCCGCCCGACTTGAGTTCGGCCGCAAGCGCTTTGGCGACCGCGAGTCCGTCGTATGGCACCGCGTCGGTCTTCAGTTGCACCGCGCGATCGACGCCCATGCTCATCGCCTTGCGCAGCGTCTCTTGCACAGCGTCCGGGCCGACGGCGTAGGCAACCGTCTCGCCCGGGCCCTGTTTTTCGTTCAGCTGCAGCGCGACTTCAACCGCATAGCTGGCGAAGTCGTCGATGTCGAATTTGAGCCCCGTCTCGTCGATCGACGCCGACGACGCGGCAATCCTGAAACGCGACTCCGAATCCGGAGTTCGCTTGATGCAGACGGCAATTTTCACCGCCGAACCTCGCTCGGGTATGATTCACGCGGAAGTTAGCCGAGCGAGGTGTCTTTGTCAGGCTGACATCGGTGTCGCGTCTACGGTTTGGCGCCCGAGACGAGCGGGTATTGCCGACGCGACCAATCCTCGTAAGACCCATCGTACAGCTTTGCCTGATATCCCAGATATCGAGCGACCAGATACGTCATGCTGGCGCGGTAGCCGACAAAGCAATAGGTGACCACCGTATCCCCTGGCTGCGCGCGCGACCCGTAGATTCGCGCCAGCTCGTCGCGATCGCGGAACAGCAAATCGTTCGGCTCGCGGAAGAGCTCCTGCCACTGCAGCTGATGTGCACCCTTGACGTGTCCCTCGCTTGGCATGCCGTGTCGATCGCCGGAGCCGACGTATTCTCCGTCGGTGCGCGTATCGATAAAGGCCACGCGCGGCTTCCCGATGCGCGCGCGCACCCAGTCTGCATCGACAACGATTCCTGGCCGCACGTGCAGCTCGATCTTTCCGACGACGACTTTCGGGTCATCGCGCGATACCGCTCGGCCCTCGCTGCGCCATTTCGTCAAGCCGCCATTGAGGACGGACACGTTGGCGAGCCCCATGTAGTCGAGCGCGACAAACGCTCGCGAGACCATGAGCGGCGGACCATACAGAACTACGTGCGACCCGTTCGACACACCGGCGTGCTCGAACAGCTCGCGAAGGTCGTTCGCCGCCGGAAGCTCGGTCGAAAGGCCGTCGCGCTTCGCGATCACGCTCATGTAATCGACGAACCCAGCGCCGGGAATGTGTCCGTCGTGATAAGCATTCGCCTCATGGTCGACGTCGAGCACCACGACTTGAGGGTCGGACAGATGCGCCGCCAACCAATCGGTCGAGACAATGATCGAATCGTTGGGCGAAGTCCGAGCAGCGGACACGATTGCGCCATGATCCATGAAAGCGATCGCGGCGACGACTGCGAGTAGACGCATGTGTGACTCTCCCTATTTTTCCGCGGCGTCGAGCGCCAATGTCACCGAGTCGGCGTATTGTCTCCATCGCGCAGCCTCGGCACGAAGTTGCCGACGGCCCGCCGGAGTCAGCTTGTAGTACTTGGCTTCCCGTCCCGTCTCACTCACGCCCCAGGATTCTTCGAGCAAGCCTTTCCGCTCGAGGCGATGCAGCGCCGGATAGAGCGCGCCCTCTTGGACCTGCAGTCCGTCGTTTGTCGTTTGGCGAATCCATCGACCGATCGCGTACCCATGGGTCGGCCCCCAACTCACCGCTTTGAGAATCAGCACGTCGAGCGTGCCGACAAAGAGATCACTTCCGGCCATTCCTATCTCCTAATGACGTGTTAGCTCGCCTTGAACGCGCTCACCGGGTCGACCGCGGTCGCGCGTCGAGCCGGAACGAGGCAAGCGAGCGCAGCGACGCTGACGAAAAGAATCGCGACGCCGGCGTATGTGAGCGGATCGGTGCCGCGGATACCGTACAGTTGCTTCTCGATCGCGTGCGCCAGCGCGCGCGACGCAAGCCCGCCGATGAGCAGCCCCACGATCGCGAGTCGAATCCCTTGGCCAAGGACGAGTCGCAGAATGCTCGAACGCTCCGCGCCGAGCGCCATGCGGATCCCGAATTCCTGCGTGCGCTGGCCAACCGAATATGCCATGACACCACCGAGCCCCGCGGCGGCAATCGCCAACGCGACCACGGCGAACAAGCCGAGCAGCACGGTCGTGAGCCGTGGTGACGCCATCGAATTCCGACGCGCCTGCTCCAGCGTTTGGATGTCCACGACCGGCTGTTCCGGATCGATTGCACGAACGGTCTGCCGAATCAGATTCGTCGCGACGGCAGGAGTGACGTTGGTACGCGCGAGCAGACGGACGTCACGCACCGTGAAGATCGCGAACGGCAGATATAATTGCTCGGCGACATCGGCGGTCGGGCCGAATTGCCGAACGTCACCGACGACCCCGATGACCGTCAGCCAACGCTTGCCATTGTCGAACGTGATCTGCCGGCCGACGGCATCGCCCGCGGCGAAATAGCGCTTCGCCGCCGACTCGCTGATGATCGCCACCGCGGCCGCGGTGTCCCGATCGCTCTCCGTGAACGATCGGCCGCCCCGCAACTCCGCGCCGATGGTCCGGAAATAGTCCGGCGAGATGTACGTCACTTCAGCTTTTGGCCGTCGCAGCGTGTCCGCCACGAGTTGCCCCCGCACCTCGAACGGATTTCGATTCTGCGGCGACGAGCTGCTCGCGGGAAACGCGCTGGCAATGGCAACCGACCGAACCCCATTGCTCGCCTCGAGCCCCGCCATCAACTCAGAGGCGAATTGGCGCACGGCCGGCGAATTCTTGTACTTCGTCCAGTTCAAGTCGACATGCGCCGTAACGACGTTCTGCGGATCGTAGCCGGGGTTCGTGTTGATCAACTTTGCGAGATTGCGCAGCGTGAGGCCCGCGCTCACCAACACGACGAACGCCAACGCGACTTCACCCACGACGAGCGCGCTCCGCAACCTCAGCTTTGCGCCGGACGAAGTCGCGGAGCCATCGCGCAGACGCGATACCAAGTCGGTCGAGTCGACGAATGCGGGAATGATTCCGAAAACGAGTCCCGTCACCACCGCGACGCCCAGCGTGAACAGCACGACATGCCAATCGAGCACGATGTCGCTAGCACGCGCCGTAAAGCGCGCCGCGAGACTCGACATCGCGCCGATTCCCGTTCGAGCCACGAGAAGTCCGAGCGCCGCGCCACCGAGCGACAGCAGCAGGCTTTCGGTGATGAGCTGTCGCAGCAGACGGCCGCGCCCCGCCCCGAGGGCCGCGCGAATCGCGAGCTCGCGCTGGCGGCGCAGATGTCGGGCGAGGGTGAGATGGGTGACGTTCGCGCACGCGATCAGGAGCACGAGTCCGGCCACGGCGAGCAACAGAAGAAACGCCGGGCGCGCGCTCTCAGTCATCGCCGAGCGAAGCGGCGTGGCTGTGATTGCGGCATCGCTCAATCCCTTGTAGGCGTCCGGATACGCCGCATGGCTCCGGGACTCGATGGCCGCCATGTCGCGGCCGACTGTCGCCGCCGGAGTACCTGGCCTCGCGCGTGCGACCATGGAGACCATCCGCGCCGTGCGCGTCGTCTTCATAAACGGCCGCGCGCGGAACGGACACGACGAGATCGGCATGAAAACGTCGTTCTGATCCGGATAGCTTGGCAGCGGCGGCAGAACGCCAACGACGACATGCTGGCGATCGTTCATCGTGAAGGTCTTGCCAACGATCGACGAATCCGCGCCGAGCTCGTTCACCCAGAAGCGATAGCTCAGGATGAGCACGGGGGCGGCGCCGTCCTGGTCTTCCCCGACGGTGAACGCACGGCCGAGCAGCGGCTTCACCCCGAGGACCTGAAAGAAATCCGCCGACACGACGCCCGTCTGCACGCGACGTGGATCGCCATGCCCGAGGAGATCGAACGACATCGAGTGATACTCGGCAATGGCATCGATGGAACGCGCCTGCGCGAAGTCCGACACCTCCGGCGGCGAGAAGCCGGCGTCCTCGATGCCCAGCGACGCCACCGGATGCTGCACGATCACGATGCGATCGGCGTTCGCGTACGGAAGGCGACGAAGCAGAACGCCATTGACCATGCTGAAGATCGCGCTATTCGCGCCGATGCCGAGTGCCAGCGTCAGCAGAACTGTCGCGGTAAATCCCGGCGAGCGGCCCAGGGTGCGAACGGCGAATCGAATGTCGTGCACGACGGAGTCGAGCTCCTCGCGCCACGCGCGCTCGCGAACATGTTTACGCCGCTCGTCCCGGCACGCGGCTTCGACGGCGCCGACGTCGCCAAATGTCGCGACTGCTTGGGACCGCGCCTCGTCCGGCGGAACGCCCGCGTCGACGAGCTCGCGGGTCCGCATCTCGATGTGAAAGCCGATCTCGCTGGAGACGTCTCGCCGTACGCCGCGTTCGCCCACACTGAGGCGGAAGAGCTTCTTCATGTTCGCTCCCTCCCGGAGTCGACGACAACGTGCACGCTGACACCTAATTCAGCAAGGGGTCAGCCATAAGTCGGCAAGGGGTCTGTGGCGACTGGGCCGTTTGGCGGGAGGGGCTACTTGAACGCGTTCAGTCCCGTCACTGCTTGACCGAGGATGAGGGAGTGCACGTCGTGCGTGCCTTCATACGTGTACACGCTCTCCAGATTCTCCATGTGTCGCATCGCCGAATACTCGGCGAGAATTCCATTCGCGCCGAGCAGCCGGCGCGCCTCGCGCGCGATGTCCGTCGCCATGCTGACGTTGTTGCGCTTCGCGAGCGACACCTGTTGTGGCGTGAAGGTTCCAGCATCCTTGAGTCGGCCGAGATGCAGGGACACGAGCTGTGCCTTCACGATCTCCGTCACCATGTCGGCGAGGCGCGCCTGTTGAATCTGGAATCCCCCGATCGGCCGATCGAACATGATGCGCGACTTGGAATACGCGAGCGCTTCCTCGAAGCAGCCCATCGCGGCACCGATCGCGCCCCATGAGATGCCGTAGCGTGCCTGCGTGAGGCACATGAGAGGACTCTTGAGGCCTCCCGACTTCGGCAGAATCGCATCGGCCGGAAGCGGGACATCCTGGAACACGAGCTCACTTGTGTCGCTCGCGCGGAGTGAGAGCTTCCCTTTCTGATCGCGCGCTTGGAATCCCTTGCTGTCCGTCGGGACGACAAAGCCGCGAATCGACTTGTCTTCTTTGTCACCGTTCGTCTTGGCCCACACGACGGCGATTTGCGCCGTGGATCCGTTCGTGATCCACATCTTGCCGCCATTGAGCACCCACGTTCCGTCTGCCTGCTCGCGCGCCATCGTGATCATGCCCGACGGGTTCGATCCGTAATCCGGCTCGGTGAGACCGAAACAGCCGATCGTCATCCCGGCAGCCATCGGCGGAAGGTAGCGTTTCCTCTGCGCCTCGCTGCCGAATGCGTAGATCGGGTACATGGCCAGCGCGCCTTGCACGGACGCGAACGACCGCACACCCGAGTCGCCGCGCTCGAGCTCCTGCATGATCAAGCCGTACGCGACATTATTGAGCCCCGCACACCCATACTCCTCGGGCAAATTGGCGCCGAATACGCCGAGCTCCGCCAACTCGGGAATGATCTCTTTCGGGAATCGGCCATCGACGTAGCACTTGCCGATGATCGGCATGACGCGCTCGTCGACGAACCGGCGAACGCTGTCGCGCACCGCGCGCTCTTCCTCGGACAGCAGCGAATCGATATTGAAAAAGTCGAGCATGGAGACGGGTTGAGATGGCGGGAATCTAAGGGCTGGAGCGGAGGAAGGTGGAAGGGTGGAACGGTGGAACGGTGGAACGGTGGAACGGTGGAACGGTGGTACGGTGGTACGGTGGTACGGTGGTACGGTGGTACGGTGGTACGGTGGTACGGTGGTACGCATGACTGAACCGAAGTTGTGGTTTCAAATCATTTTGTTTGATGGGCATCAACCCGGGCCATCTGCGGATCAAACCCAAAAGTATTCGCGGGTTCTGCGCCGTCTCGGGGGTTCGTTGTCTTACTAGTTCCAAGTCGATGCGCGCCGCATCAGGCAGGTTGGAACAGGTAGAAGCGAGAATGCGCGAAAACACCAACCAATGAATCAGCGACCACGCTCTTTGCCGTGACCCGCGCCGCGTGGGATGGTCGACGGCGTTCCACCGTTCCACCGTTCCACCGTTCCACCGTTCCACCGTTCAGCTCCACCGCCCTCAGCGCGTCACCTCTCGCCGGGCCGCGGCCTGAATCCCGACCTCGCGCGCCTTCGCCCGAAACAATCGACCGTGATCGAGTGGATGGCCACTCTCGTCCTGCCATTGGTGGACCATCTCGTGCAACAACGTGTGCAGCGCCTCGTCCCAGCCATGGCGGCGCAAATGACGCCAGCTGATCGCGATCTCACCACTCTCCGCCGCATTCGCCGCCGAATAATGTCCGAGCCGGCTACGCATTCGACGTGAGACACGAACGGGAATGGACTTGAGCGTTCCGCCGAAATGATCGGCGTTCAATCGCGCGTGCCACTCCGCGAGCTTGTCGGCGAGCGACTGGTCCTCGGGACGGGTACGCTCGCGACGTGATGGCCGCGGCGCACCACTCGGCGTCTCCACGCGGAATGACACGATCTTTCGCTGCGCCATGCGACGCTCTGCGCGCGTTCGACCCTCGACGAATGCGACGATCGCCCGGTGTACGTCTTCCGGTGCGCCGAGATACCCCGCGTGCACCCGCAGATCGCGACCGCGAAAGCTCACCATGACGTTGCGGTTCCGCGTGAGGCGGCACTGCGCGATCCGGCTCAGTCCCAACTGTCGGAGACGCGCCAGCAGCTCGTCCGCGTCGCGCGGCGCGGCGTCGAGGTCGAACGCGAGCTGCGCCGCGTCGGGTTTGCCGAACCCGAAGACGGATCTCAGCGCACGAAACACTTCACCGGCCCGGCAACAAAGTCGTGCTGATCCGGCGACCACACGAGCGTCGATACCTCGATGTCAGCCTCCCCGACGCGAATGCTGTTCACCGACGACGGTCGCCCGCCACGCGAGCGGTTGCTGATCGTTCCCGACGTCGAAATGATCGTGCCGCGCTTCGTATGCTCGATGTAATGTACCGCTTCCTGATGATCATGACCACACAGCACGAGACTCACGCCCATCTCGGCGAATGCGCCAAGAATGCGTTGCGTGTTCTTCAGTCCGTGCCGCTGGGACAGCTCGCCCTTCACGGGATTGTGATGCATCACGATGACCCGCGCATCGTCCGCCCGTGAATTTTCGAACTCCGCGCGCGCTCTTTCTATCTGTCCGCGCGTCAACTGACCGATGATCGAGATGTCGCGAAGATTCCACGTGAGCGTGTGACGCGTCACGCCCTGCGACGTGTTGAGCCCAACGAGCGTCACGCCGGCGACGCGCAGCACCGGCTCGAGATCTTCGCTGATGTACGCCTTGTACTTGGCGAACATCTTCGACTCGTCGCCCATGCCAAGCGGCGAATACCACCACGCCACGTCATGATTCCCCGGCACGACGATGGTCTTGCTCACACGCTCGGCGTGCTGGATGAATGCACGCGCGCGTTGGAACTCGCCGGCCCGCGCCCGCTGCGACACATCGCCCGAGATCGCCACGACGTCGTACGCGCGCTCTTGAATGATCGCTTCGATCGCCTCGTACTGTTCGGGCACCGCGGGATGCCCGAAGTGAAGATCGGAGCAATGAAATATCGTGGTGACCGCGGGCTCAGGCGTCACAGTTTCGCGATGATGGCGTCGGTGAACTGATCGGTCGACGCCGACCCGCCGAGGTCGCGGGTGACTGTCTTGCCTTCGCGGATCGTCGTCTCGAGCGCAGTCCGAATGCGCTGCGCACGCGCCTCGTCGCCGATGTGATCCAGCAGCATGCACGCCGCGAGAACCACCGCGCCGGGATTCGCCACACCCTTGCCGGCAATGTCAGGCGCCGTACCGTGCACCGCCTCGAAGATCGCGCCGTTGATGCCAATGTTGGCGCCCGGCGCGAGTCCGAGCCCGCCAACCAGCCCCGAGATCTGATCCGAGAGGATGTCGCCGAACAGGTTCGTCGTCACGATCACGTCGAAGCGCTCGGGGTGCAGCACGAGGTTCATCGCCATGGCGTCGACGATCCGCTCCTCGAACTCGATCTGACCCGCGTAATCGCGCGCGACCATGCGGCCCGTGTCGAGAAACAATCCTTGTGAGAACTTGAGAATGTTCGCCTTGTGAACGAGCGTCACCTTCTTACGATGGTGCTTGACCGCGTAGTCGAATGCGTAGCGCACGATCCGTTCCGACCCGCCTCGCGTAATGATGGCGATCGACTCGGCCGCGGCGCGCGGATCGTCGCCGACCCGGATGTAATGCTCGACGCCGACGTACAATCCTTCCGTGTTCTCGCGAATGAGCACGATATCGAGATCGTGATACCGCCCGCCCGGGATGATCGAGTAGGCGGGGCGCACATTGGCGTAGAGATCGAACGTCTTGCGAAGCGCCACATTGATCGAGCGGTAGCCTTCGCCAACCGGCGTCTCGAGCGGCCCTTTGAGCGCGAGCTTCGTGCGCTTGATCGAGTCGAGAGTCGCATCAGGAATCGGATCGCCGAATCGTGCGACGCCGGCCATCCCAGCGACTTGGCGGTCCCACTCGATCTCCGCGCCGGCGGCCGCGAGAATCTTGACCGTAGCATTGGCGATCGACGGCCCGATGCCGTCACCGGGGATCAACGTGACTTGTGTCGACATGTGTTGGGTTGAGCGTGATCTATCGATTGCATCGTTCGCGGTCTTACGGCGCCACGACGTTCGCGAATCGGGCGGCGAGGCTTGCCGTGACGACAGGTCCGTATGCCGAGGATGTGTCGCCGGCAACCTGGCCGACCCACCGGACGTTGGACGTGCGCGCGTCCATCAACACGAGGCGAAGCACCCCGCGCCCTCCGCTCGCTCCGGACTTCTCGAGCCGCAGCTCGACCGGAGCGAGCACCAATCGGACGTCATCGTGCAGGGCGACCATCGTGCGGATCTGCGACGCGAGCGGCTCCGGCAGCCGCGCGTCGGCCGCGAGCATCGAGGAGCGAAGCGGCTCTTCGGCGAGTGTGTACGGGTCGACGGCATACGTGGAATTTCGTTTGTAACTCTGCTCGAGCTGTGCTGGCAGCGTCCACGTCTTGTCGATGCCACGCTCTTCGAGCGCGGCCTTGATGTCGGCGTCGAGCGTGTGTTGGACGTCGATCGGTCGGCCCATCGCGGCTCCCCAATTCAGCCCAGGCCCCTCTCGCACAGCGTACGTCGGCAGAAGGATGACGTGCTGTCGTGCGAGCCCCGAGAGCGCGTGCTCAGAAGCCTGCGGAACGGACTCGACTTGGCGAGCCCCGTGACACGCAGCCGCGGCAACAACGAGTGCGCCTGCAGCGGCCGCCCTGGTCCTACGCGTAAGCAGCATGGCGGAAGAATAATCGGTGAGGTCCCGGGACGGGTGGGCTCGATGTCGGCCGGGGCGTTGACCTTCCACTGCCCGCTCGGCAATTTGGCGTTCGATCCCTCTTCTCTGGAGCTCGCTCCTCATGCCGAAGCTGTTCCGCGGGGCCGTCTGGATCTTGATCGTCCTCCTTGCGACCGCCGCGTTCGCGAAGCTCGCGACAACACGCGGCGAGACGATCAACGCGGCGTGGTTGTTGACCGCCGCGATCTGCAGCTACGCCGTAGCGTATCGCTTCCATAGCAAGCTGATCGCGTCGAAGATCTTCGCGCTCGACTCCTCGCGCGCGACACCCGCCGTCCGTCTCGACGACGGACACGATTTCGTGCCGACGAACCGATGGATCGTGTTCGGTCACCACTTCGCCGCGATCGCCGGTCCTGGACCGCTCGTCGGTCCAACCCTCGCGGCGCAGTTCGGATTCTTGCCCGGCGTGATTTGGATCATCGTCGGCGTCGCGCTCGGCGGGGCGGTGCAGGACTTCGTGATCCTCGCGTCGTCGGTGCGACGCAACGGAAAGTCGCTGGGACAAATGGCGCGCGAGGAGATCGGGCCTGTCGCTGGTGTCACAGCGCTCGTGTCGGTCCTCGGCATCATGATTGTGCTCCTCGCGGTGCTGGCGTTGGTCGTCGTCAACGCGCTCAAGTCGAGTCCGTGGGGCACCGTCACGATCGGCCTCACGATTCCGATCGCGATGGTGATGGGCATCTATCTTCGCTGGATTCGGCCCGGTCGCGTGCTCGAAGCGAGCGCAATGGGCATCGTGCTAATCATCGCCGCACTGTACGTCGGTCGATGGGTGTCCGATCAGCCGACGCTCGCGCCAATGTTCACGCTCAGCGGCGGCGCGTTGGCGGTGTCGATCATGATTTACAGTTTTGCGGCGTCGGTCGCGCCGGTATGGTTGCTGCTCGCGCCGCGCGACTATCTCTCGGCGTTCGTGAAGATCGCGGTCGTCCTCGCCCTCGCGGTGGGGATCATCGTCTCGCTGCCGCCGCTCCAGATGCCGGCGCTGACACAGTTCACCGATGGCTCCGGGCCGGTGTTCGCTGGAAAAGTATTTCCCTTCGCGTTCATCACGATCGCGTGCGGCGCGATCTCCGGATTTCATGCGCTGGTTGCCTCGGGAACGACGCCGAAAATGCTGGCCAACGAAGCCGACGCACGCATGGTTGGTTATGGCAGCATGTTGATGGAATCATTCGTCGCGGTGATGGCGTTGATCGCCGCCTGCGCACTGACCCCCGGCGTCTATTTCGCGATCAATGCACCGGCGAGCGCGATCGGCGCCACGGCTGCGAGCGCTGCCGAAGCCGTGCGTAACTGGGGCTTCACGCTCGACCCGGCAGAGATGCAGCGACTGGCGCAGCAAGTCGGCGAATCATCGCTGCTGTCGCGCACCGGTGGTGCGCCAAGCTTGGCCCTCGGCATGGCACATCTATTCTCGAACGTCCTGGGAGGCGGTGCGGCAATGGCGATCTGGTATCATTTCGCCATCATGTTCGAGGCCTTGTTCATTCTCACGACGCTGGACGCGGGCACACGCGTCGGTCGATTCATGCTGCAGGATTTGGGTCGCCACGTGTGGGCGCCGTTCGGTCGGGTGTCGTGGTATCCGGCCGTGCTGCTGTCGAGCGCGCTGATCGTCGCGATGTGGGGACACTTTCTCTACCAGGGCGTGATCGATCCGCTGGGCGGCATCAACTCGCTCTGGCCTCTATTCGGAATCTCTAATCAGCTGCTCGCGACGGTCGCGCTGTGCGTCGGGACCACGATCATCATCAAAATGGGAAAGGCTCGTTACGCGTGGGTGACGATGCTGCCGCTCGTCTGGCTGACGCTCGTCACGATGTCCGCGGGCTGGGAGAAGTTGTTCTCGCCCGACGTACGCTTGGGCTTCCTGTCGCACGCGCATTTGATCGAGAGCCAGATTGCGGCGAGCACGCTGCCGGGCGCGATCAAGACCATCACGGATGCGCGCCGAGTAATCTTCAACGACTATCTCGACGCCGGGGTGGCCGCGTTCTTCATGATCTCCGTTGTCGTGATCCTGGCCGACAGCGTTCGAGAGTGGGTCGCGGTGCTGGCCGGTCGCAAGCCGACGGTCTCGTCCGAGGTGCCGTTCGACGCGTCCATTGCCGTCGTGGGAGATTGACGATGACCGGCCAATCCTTCAAGACGCTGGCTCGGGACACGGCGAACGTGATTCGGCGCATCATCGGCGTCCCGGACTATGACCGATATGTCGCGCACGTTCAGGCGCATCACCCGGGGGCCCAGCCCATGTCGCGCGCCGAGTTCATTCGGCAGCGACAGGTTGACCGGTACAGCAAACCCGGGTCGCGCTGTTGCTGAGTCAGATTGTCCAGAGCCCTCTAGTGCTGCGCCGATTCGCGGTCTACCTTTTCGGTTACGATTTCAGGCCTGGAGCGGTGTGAGTTCCTCTCAACGGCATCACTCAAATACTCATCGAGCGACGTCCGCCGTAGCATCGAGCGGGACGTCGCACCGTGTGCGACGGACATCCTCGTCTCGCGCCTCGCGCTTGAGGGCAGCGTCGGCCGTCACGCCGCGGCAAATCGTCATCGTCAAGCCTGCCGCCAAAGACAAAACCCGACGTGAGCGACTCATGGTCGTCGCGCTGGTTGCGGTGGTGGTCGTCGACGTGCTTTCCTGGGTCGTTCCGCACCTCCGCTAGCGTTCGCGCGGCGCCGGGAGCGCGAGCAGCGCCATTGCGGCGGCGAGCGCGAGGCCAGCGCCGGTACTGAACGCCACGGGCGAGCCGAATCGATCCCACAACACTCCGAACATCAGCGACGCCGGCAGAGCGCCAATGCCGATCGCCAGATAGTACCAACCATAGGCTGACCCACGCCGATCGGCGGGGACGACGTCGGCCACGAGCGCAAGCTCCGTCCCCTCCGACAAGCCGAAGAACAGGCCATAGCCGGCGAAGAGCGCCCACGCTTCCCAAGCGTGAGTTGCCCGGGCGAACAGGAAGTAAACGATCGCGTAGACCAGCCAGCCGCCTATCAGCGTCGGACGTCGGCCGATCCGATCCGACAGCGCGCCGCCCGGCACGTTCGAGATACTCTTCACGCCGTTCAGCAATGCCCACAGAATCGGCGCCAACGCAACGGGCACTCCGAGCTGGCGCGCGCGCAGCAAGAGAAACGCATCGGTCGAATTGCCGAGCGTGAAAATGAAGATCACGACGAGAAACGCCCAGAAGCGACCACCCATGCCACGGTGCAGCGAGGGCGCTTTGCCATCGAGCATTTCTCGCTGGCGGACTTCGCGTACGCCGACGATCGCGACAATCACGGCGATCGCACCCGGGATCGCCGCGAGCCAGAAAACGGTGCGCAGCGACACGTGCCACCACGCAAGGAGCGCGAACGCGATCAATGGGCCGAGCAGCGCGCCGGCATTGTCAGCGGCGCTGCGAACGCCGAACGCGCGTCCGCGTACGCTTGGATCGATCGAGTCGGCAATGAGGGCGTCGCGCGGCGCATTGCGAATTCCCTTTCCGACACGATCGCTCACTCGAATGAAGAGCACCTGCATTGCGGACTGCGCAATCGCGACGAGCGGACGCACCGCCGACGCCAACGCATATCCCGCGACGACCAGCGGCTTTCTGCGTCGCACCCGATCCGACCACCATCCGCTCACGAGCTTGAGCAGCGCCGCCGTCGATTCCGCCGCGCCTTCGATCGCACCAATGAACCCCGCGCTCGCGCCGAGCACCGTCGTCAAGAACACGGGCAGCAGCGGGTAGATCATCTCGCTCGACACATCGGTGAAAAAGCTGACCGCCGCGAGCGCGTAGACGTTCCGCCCGAGAGAGCGCGATGAACGGTTCCGGTCGGTGTCTGATTGCTTTTCTGCCATGGTGGTCGAATCTACCACTTGCGTCCAGCCGCCGACGCATAGCAATTCATAGGCATGACGCTTCGCGCGCCGGCGCTCGCCGACACGGTCTCCACTCATCGATCGCTCACGCCGGCGCACGCCCGCCTCGCCGCGCGCGATGAAGCGATCATTCGGACGCAGATCACCGTCGCGCAAATCGCCGCGCCGACTGGCGAGGAGCAAGAGCGCGGCGGCTGGATCGCCCGTCGCTTTCGCGACTGCGGTCTGGCGGAGATTCACACGGATGACGCCGGCAACGTCATCGGACGGCGAAACGGCAGCGCGGAATTGCCGCCCGTCGTCATCTGCGCGCACCTCGACACCGTCTTTCCACGCGAAACCGACCTGTCGATTCGCCGCGATGGCGAACGCCTGGTCGGCCCGGGCATCAACGACAACGGTCGCGGACTCGCGGTGATGCTCGCCCTCGCCGCCGAGATCGACGGCGTCCGGGTTCGGACCCATCACCCGATCGAGTTCGTTGCGACCACCGGTGAGGAAGGACTCGGCGACCTTCGCGGCGCGAAGCATTACTTCGCCAGCCGTGGCCGGGGCGCGCACGCCATGGTCGCGCTCGATGGCGCAGGCGACGAACGCATCATTCACCGCGCGCTGGGCTCGCGCCGCTTTCGAGTTTCGTACTCGGGCCCGGGCGGTCATTCGTGGGCGGCGTTTGGCGTCCCGAACGCGGTCCATGCGGCAGCCGGTGCCGCGGCGCGACTAGCATCGCTCGCGCTTCCGTCGTCGCCGCGGACGACGCTGTCGGTTGGCCGGATCGGTGGCGGTTTGTCGGTGAACTCGATTCCAGACCGCGCCTGGCTCGAGATCGATTCGCGTTCAACGTCGGCTACGGCACTCGACGACCTCGAGCGCGCCATTCGCACCATCTCGCAGGTCGCCGCGGACGATGAGAATGCGAAGCGTGCCGCCGGAACGCGCTCACTCAGCGTCAACGTCGAGTCAATCGGCGCGCGCCCATGTGGCGAGACGCCGGCCGATCATGCTCTGGTGCAGGCGGCTATCGAAGCGACGCGTCTCGTCGGCCGACAGCCCGATCTCGCTCTGGCGTCCACCGACGCAAACGTCGCGATCAACCACGGCATTCCAGCCATCGCGATCGGGGCCGGTGGCCGCGGCGGCGACGCGCACACTCGCTCCGAGTGGTTCGACAACCTTCACGGGACTGTCGGCGTCGCGCGCGCGCTTACGATTGTAATGACGATGGCACGGCTGGCGAGCTGACAGGCGCCTTCACATCAGGTTGTCTGCAAGGGTTCGGCTTTCGACAGCGCGCGACCGAGTAGGCGTATTGCGCCGTACGTCTCGATGCAGAGCGCGACAGCCGCCGTGATGATGACGACCGCGAGCTGAGTCGCGCGCGAACCGGAAACGACCATCACGACCAGCCACGCCGCGATCAACGGCACGATGAGCCCGATCGCCAACGAGAAGATTGTGGCGACCGTCGCGAGCAGATTTTGCCCGAGCGCTTCAACTCCGACGCTCACCACCGGTCCGAGACGCACCCACGCCGGAAACAACACCGCCGTCGCGTTCTGAATCGTCAGGATTGCCGCGTTCAATGCCAGAATTCCGAATGGTGCAGCAATCACGATCGCCAATCGCAGATCGGCGCCGAGCGGATTTGCGCGCGACGCAAGCGTAGAGACATACGCGATGTCGACAAGAATCATCTGCACCAGCGCCATCGGCAGCGCCGACGACGCCACCTCGGCGAGGACAATCTCGCCGGCGGGAATTGGCAGCGACTTGATCAGCGGCAAGTGCTGCATGTCGTGACGCAGATCGTTTCGTATCAGTCGTCCGCCGAAGAGCAACAACATTCCCGTGAGCACGAGCGCGCCGACCGCGAACACGAGACCAAGGTCCGCGCCGGCGCCGGACGTCGCCGCGCCGATCGCGATCGCCATTGTCACCGGCCCAACGAAGACGCGAAGCTGTGCCGTGCGACGGAGACACAACATGTTTTTCCAGAATATCGCCAGCGCCGGATGTCCGACCGACGCAAGCCGAAGCGTCGACGACGCAGGGCGTGGCGGAGCGATCGCGCCAACGGACCGGCGCGCGCGGATCGCATCGAGCCTGCGTGCACGTTCGGCGGATGCTTCGATGGCGGCATCCTCGAATGCTGTGTCGCTGCTAAAGACCCACCATGCGTGGACGATCACCATCCCGATCGCGGGCAGAATGGCTCTGTTCCATTGCGTGATGGACTGCGCGAACGCCGGCGCAACGATGAGATGGAAGGGATATAAGCCGATCGACGCGGGCGGCAGCGATAGCACGCGGCCAAGCACGGTGAAGAACGCGCCCGTGCTGTGCACCGCACCGAGTTGATCGTGCGCGCCGATGAGTGACGCAACGAGCGACAGACCAACCGCGGCAAAGATCACGATCGACCATCGATTGCGACGCGAGCCCGCGGTGCCGTGCTCCGTCCACGCCGAGCGAACGAGTGCCGCGCCGAGCCGATGCAGGTTGAGCGTCGAAAACATCACCCAGATCGCCAACGCGCGCATCGGTCCGGGCAGCACCGTTCCGCCGCGCCGAAGAATGAACACCCAGATCAGCACGTTGATGATGACGGCGATCTGCGCGCGCGTGAGCTTGTAGCCGATCAATGCCTGCCGCGACAACGGCGCCGGAAATAAAAGCGACAGCTCGGCTTGAGTGAACGCGAGTGCGGTCGTGTCCGATCCAAACACCCATGAGCCCATTAGCGTCAAGACGAGCAGCACGGTGATGATCATCTCCGTCGGCTGCCCGAGCAGCGACGACAGGCTCGCCGGGCTGTTGTTCGGTCGCAGCAGAAATGACCAGATGTACAATCCGCCCACGATCAGTGCCGCCGCGTAACGCGGACTTCGCACGCGCCGCAATGCGGTGACCACGCGATTGCGGCCGCTGGTCCAAATCAGATACGTGAACGCGTTCACCCGGCGGCCTTCGTTTCGCTCGTCAGCGCGAGGAAGACGTCTTCGAGTGACTGGCCAAGGAGGTGTGGATGCGCCTGGATGATCTCGTCGATGGTGCCATAGGCCACGTGCTCACCCTGGCGCACCACGAGCAGCTTCGTGCACAACTCTTCGACGAGGTTGAGCAGGTGTGAGCTGAGAATCACCGCCGAACCATTCGCGGCTCGCCCAGCAATCGTTTGCCGCATTCGACGAATCCCCCCTGGGTCGAGACCCGTGAGCGGCTCGTCGAGAATGAGGACCGACGGATCGTGCAGCAGGCCGCATGCGATCGCGAGCTTCTGCCGCATGCCGCGCGACAACTCGCCGGGAAGTGCACGTTTCTTCTCCGACAGCTCGAGCTCGTCGAGCAGAACCGGCAATCGCGTCTCGACGTCGACCACGCCGTACAAACGGGCGATGAACCGCAGATGCTCTTCGACCGACAGATAGTCGAATAGGTGCGGCTCATCCGGAATGAACGCGAGCGCATGTTTCGCGGCGATCGAGTCGGTGCGCATGTCGTGGCCGGCGATCGCGATCGTGCCAGCCGACGGCTGAATGATGCCGCCGAGGCAACGGAGAGTCGTCGTCTTGCCGGCGCCGTTGGGCCCCACGAGCCCAAGGATCTCCCCCGCGGCAACGTCGAACGAGATGGAGCGAACGGCGGTGAAGTCACCGTAAAGTTTTGTCAGCTCACGGACAGAGATCATCCGGCGTGCTTGACGGTCGAGTGGTCGCCGATGTTGATGTGTCCATGCACGCCATCGACGACCGCCGCGTCGCCGATCAACGAGCCGTCGAGCGCCGAGTTGTTGACCGTCGCGCCCGCGCCCACGATCGTGTTCTTGAGCTCCGAGTGGTCCACTCGGCTGCCGGCGCTGAGGGAGACGTTCGGGCCAATCGTCGACGCCGAGAGTGCCACATCGTCTTCGATGTAAACAGGATCGATGATGCGCACGTCAGGCGGCACGGACTTCGGCTTTCGTGCGCGTCCCTTCTCGAGCATCGTGCGATTCGTCTCGAGCAGCGTGCCGGTCTCGCCGGCGTCGTACCAGCCTTCGACGTCGACCACTTTGATCTTCGCGCCGTGGTCGATCATGTACTGGAACGCGTCGGTGAGATAGTACTCACCTTTGTTCTTCGGCTGCTCGAGCGTGTGCGCAATCCCTTCGAACAGCAGTTTCCAGTTCTTGATGTAGTACAACCCGATGTTCGCGCGCTTGGAGATCGGCGTCGACGGCTTCTCGACGATCTTCGTCATGTTGCCGTCCTTGTCGGTGACGACCACGCCGAAGCGCTGGTAGTCCTCGACCTCCTTCACCCAGATGATCCCGTCGGCGTCGGTGTTCTTGATCACCGAGAGGTCGGTCTCGAAGATCGTGTCGACGAAGATGATCAGGACGTCCTGGTCGACGTACGGCTGCGCGAGCTTGACCGCCCCCGCCGTCCCGTCCTGCACCACCTGCTCGACGAAGACCGCCGGCAGCG
>JAICYT010000133.1 GCA_025934075.1 Gemmatimonadaceae bacterium | reverse complement strand
TCATCCCGCCGCAGGAGATCAATCCAGCGAGCACCGACAGTGGATTCATTTTCTCGCCGGTGATTCACGCCGCCGACGCCACGCGCACAGGCTCGATCGCGGGGCTCGTGCACGCGCACACGACCTCGGGCGCCGCAGTCGCGAACGCGTCCCTCCGGCTCTACTTGGGCAATCCATCGCAGCCCGAGAATACGTGGAGCACATTGTCCACGACCAGAACCGATGCGACAGGAGCGTTCAAGTTCTCTTATGTAACGCGCAGCGCCTTCTGGGCGGCGACGCCCGCACAGGCCAGCAACACGTACATCGTCGCCGTCGACCCACCGTCGAACGCAGGGCTGGGCCGCGCCCTCATCCCAAATGTCGCGGTGACTGCCGGGGCGACGACGACGCTGCCGCCGGTCGCTTTGCCGTAGGCTACGGAACCGCTTCCGACAGCGGTTCCCCTTTCCCGACGAGATCGACGGCGAGGATTTTCACCATCGCGGCGAAACCAACTTCTCGCGATGCTCGAGGAGCATTCGCGTCATGAAGGCAACCGTCGCAAACAAGAACGCCACGGGAACGATGATGATCTGCGGATCGACCACGATGACGACCTCCGCGGCGAACCGCGGGAAGGGATAGGGGCGGCGCGGTAGGCAGCGTGTCCTACGTGCAGCTCAATCGAAAGTATCAGGACCGATCGCTTGATCCACTTTTGGCACCGGAACTGGAACCAGGCGCCGTCCATTAGTGTCCAAGGTGGCCACCCATTCACTGATCATGCGATCACTTTCGATCGTGGCGGTTCTGGTGCCGACACTGTTGGCGGCTCAGAACCCGGCAGCGCCGGCGGCGACCGCCCAGTCCTACGGCCACCGAATTCCAGTGCCGAGCGCTGTGGCGGCGCGCCGCAATGGGGCAATTCTCCTCGACGCCAAGCTTGATGAGGCCGCGTGGCAGGCCGCGACTCCGGTCACGAACTTTCGTCAAACCGATCCCGACGAAGGCAAGCCCGCGACGCAGCGCACCGAGGTCCGCTTCCTTTACGACGACCAGGCGCTGTACATCGGCGCGAAGATGTACGACACGGAAGGCGCAAAGGGCGTCATCACGCGACTGGTGCGCCGCGATGCGAGCTTCGACTCGGATTTCCTCGACATCGAAATCGACGGATATCACGATCACTTGAGCCGCGCGATCTTCCAGGTGAATCCGTCGGGCGCGAAAGCCGACCAGATCGGCGTGGGCACGTCATGCTGCGACGCGTCATGGGACCCGGTCTGGCAGGCCGCAACGCACATCGACACCGACGGCTGGACTGCCGAGCTGCGCATCCCATTCAGCCAGCTGCGATTTTCGCGGGACTCGGTGCAGGTCTGGGGATTGCAAGTTGGCCGGCTCATCAAACGGCGGGACGAGGCGGACGTTTGGGCATTCACGCGCAAGGACGAGGCGGGCGGACCGTCGCGCTACGGCCACTTGTTCGGCATTCGGATTCCATCGTCGACAGCGCACCTCGAGCTTCTTCCCTACGTCGTCACGAAATCGTCGTGGGTGGCCAGCGCCGCGGATGATCCGTTCAATCGGCACGGACGACCGGCGATGCGCGCCGGACTCGATCTCAAAGACCGGTTGACGTCGAACCTCACGCTCGACGCCACACTCAATCCAGACTTTGGTCAGGTCGAGGTCGACCCCGCGGTGCTCAACCTTTCCGCGTTCGAGACGTTTTTTCCGGAGAAGCGCCCATTCTTCATCGAAGGCGCGCAGGTATTCGACTTCTCCAATCACGCGTGCAACTTCTGCGACAACTCGCAGGACATGAACGCCTTCTACTCACGCCGGATTGGGCGCGCTCCAACCGGTGCGTCGCTCGCGACTGACAACTATGCGTTCGCGGACGTGCCCGATGCGACGACCATCCTCGGCGCCGGCAAGATCACCGGCCGAACGGCGAGCGGATTTACGCTCGGCTTGCTGAACGCCGTCACTGGACGCGCCACCGCCGACGTGCAGACGGCGACCGGCATCCGCGGAACGCAAGAGGTCGAGCCGCTGTCCGACTACTTCGTCGGACGCGTCAAGCGGGATTTCTTGAATGGGAATTTCGTCGCCGGCGCTGTCGTCAGCGGCGTCGCGCGCAACATCGATTCGACCTTCGCGCCACTCCTCGCGCGACACGCCGAACTGATTGGCCATGACCTGTTCTACACGTTTGCGAATCACGAGTACACGTGGCGCATGCAAGCCGCGGTGACCAACGTCTCGGGCGACCCGCGCGAGATATTGTTTCGACAACAGTCGAGCGCGCGCTACTTCCAGCGGCCGGATCGCGGCACGGGGAACGGTGGGTTTTTCTCGAACCGCCTCGACTCGACCGCGACGTCATTGCGCGGCGGTGGATTGTACACGCGTCTCGCCAAAGAAACCGGCGCCTGGTTCGGCGAGTTGTCGCTCGACACGCGGACCCCGGGCTACGAGTCGAACGACTACGCGTTTCAGCAGCGCGCGGACTACATCTTCACAAACGCGAATGCCGGCAAATCCTGGAATACGCCGACACGTTGGTATCACCAATTCATCGCACTTACCGGCGCACAGACGATCCGGAATTTCGAGGGCGACCGAACGCAGACCGACTATCACGTATTCGCTGAAGGATCGACGCCGCAGTTCTGGAACCTTGAAGCTTTCTACATCGACACACCTTCCTCGATCGATGACCGACAGCTCCGCGGCGGTCCGGCCGTGCGCTCGGCACACGCCCATTTCATCAACACCTTTGTCTCGACAGATTCACGTCACGCGTTCGTCGCGAACGCCGGCGCGAATGACTACTGGGACGACAAGGGCGGCAGCAATCCCAGCATCTCCCTCGGCGTAACGTATCGGCCCGACCCCAAAGTCAGCCTGACATTCGGTCCGTCATGGTCCCGCGCGCACAACTACGCACAGTTCGTCTCGACCGTCGGCGATAGTACAGCAACGAGCTTCTATGGAACGCGATACATCATGGCCGCGCTCGATCAATCCATCCTCGGCCTGGATACGCGCGCGAGCGTGACGTTTTCGCCGACGATGACGCTCGAGGTCTACGTCCAGCCGTTTTTCGCGGCAGGCCGCTATCACGATTTCGAGGAATACGCGTCGCCACGGAGCAGCGACGTGCTCGTCTATGGACGCGATCGCGGATCGATCAGCGCGACGCGCGATGCGAGCGGAATCGTCGACCATTACACGATCGACCCAGACGGCGCCGGCCCAGCCCAGTCATTCGCGATCGACAATCCAAACTTCAGCCAGCGCTCGTTGCGCGGCAACGCGGTATTTCGGTGGGAGTATCGACCGGGGTCGGTGCTCTATGTCGCGTGGACGCAGTCGCGCTCGTCCGACGCGCCGTTTGGCGATCTCGATTTTCCACGTGACAAGTCCGCACTCTTCGCCACGCGGCCGGACAACATCTTTCTCGTCAAGGCGAGCTGGTGGTTGCCGCGGTAGCAAGCCCGATGTGCTCGTCCGGTGCCCGCACGCCCGCAGTGAGCGGTAGCGTCAACGTGAACGTCGATCCGATCCCGACCGCGCTTTCGACGACGAGATCTCCGCTCATGCCGCGCGCAAGCTCGCGACTGATGGACAACCCGAGCCCCGTGCCTTCGGTCGCGCGACTGTGACCGGCATCGACCTGCACGAATGGATCGAAGATCGAGCTCAACTTGTCGCGCGGAATTCCCCGGCCCGTGTCGCGGACGCGGATCGACGCGAATGGCTCCGCCTCGGAGCCTCGCGCTTCCGCGGAGAGAGAGATTTGCCCTCCCGATGGCGTGAACTTGATCGCATTCGAGATGAGGTTGAGAAGAATCTGCCTCACCTTGTCGGGATCTGCGTGAACGACGAGCGTCGGATCGCACGGCATGCATTCGTATCGATGCCCGCGCGCTTGCATTTGCGGCGCGACGAGGGGCTCGACCTCGGCGAGCAGCGCCGCGATCGCGACGTCGCCGATATTGTAGACGACCGATCCTGCCTCGACGCGCGCGAAGTTCAAGACGGAGTTGATGACGCCGAGTAAATGGCGCTGGCTCTGTTGAATCCGCGCGAGGTACTCGTTGTGCACAGCCGGCACTGGCTCCGGCACGCCAAGTTGCATGAGCTGCGTGTAGCCGGCGATCGCGTTGAGCGGAGTCCGAAGCTCGTGGCTCATCGTCGCCAAGAAATCGCTCTTCGCCCGATTCGCGATTTCTGCGGCCGCGCGCGCGGCTTCGGCGCTTTGGTTCGCGTCATCGAGCGCGCGAATCGTCGCTTCCAATTGGAGCGCCTGATCCTCGAGCTCAGTCGTCCGCTCGGCCAGCGTGTCGGTCGTGGTTTGCAGCTCGACGTTCTGCATCTCGAGCTCGCTGGCCTGATCCTGAAGCTGTTGCGACTGAAGCTCGAGCTCGAGGTTCTGCTCCTCGAGTTGTCTGTTTCTGAATTCCACTTCCAGCGCCAGCCGCGATTCGACCATGGCGTGCCGAAGGAGCATCCCATTCAGCACGAGGGCGAGCGCCACCGCGGCCGCCGTGCCCGCGACGAGAATGACGCTCACGATGCGTGCGCGGTCCCCCTCCGCATCCTGGCGGCGGTCGAGCAGCGCTCGTTCATTCACCATGACCTGGCTTGCGATTGTTCGGATCGAATCCATCAATTCCTTTCCGCGCCCGGTGCGAACGACCGTCTGCGCGGAGTCAAAGCCCGCGGTGCGGCGCGATGCAATTCCCGTCGCCAGCTGGTCGGCTCGTGCGTGAATGAGCGGACCCAGAGCATCGAGTCGCGCGAGCTGAGCTGAGTTGCCTCGCATGAGACTGCGGAGCGCGGCGGTGTCACGGGCCAATGCGGCGCGGCCGCGATCATACGGCGCCAAGTAGCGAGCGTCGCCCGTGATGATGAAGCCTCGCTCGCCTGTTTCGGCGTCCTGCAGCGCTGAGAAGGTCGCCTGCGCGAGATCGATGACGTTGCGGGTGTGCGTCACCAATTCGCGGCTCTCGCGGGCCCGGCGTATTCCGTCGAACGTCGTGAGGCCGAGAACGAGGACGACGATTGCTGGGCCGATGGCGACGAAGCTCCGCCACCGGCTCATCGGGGAAGCATCAGAACTCCGGCGCTGAGGCCGGAAGTCGCTCTGCACAGTGCCTTGAGGACGAAAAGAAGCCGTCGAGACTTATCCCGAATTCTACGATCGGTGGACGCGATTTCCCAGTCATGACTACCACCGGGCAACTCGGCTAGTTCCGATCTCGTCCGGCGCCGGGAAGCGGGTCTGCGGGAACGCCCTCCTTCGTGATCTTGACGGGTAGGATGAGGCCGCGTGCGTCAAATCGCAGCTCGTCGATGCTCACGACGCGATGATTGCGATCGGTCTCGCCCAATGGCCGCCTGTGATACACGATGTACCACTTGTCTGATGCCGGCGAGTGCAGCACCGAGTGATGGCCTGCGCCCGTCGCGACAGAGGAATCCTGCTGCAGAATTTTCCCCACCCGCTCGAACGGTCCGAAGGGAGATGACCCGATCGCGTACGCGACGGCATAGTTTGGACCCGTCCACCCTCCCTCGGACCACATGAAGTAGTACTTGTCATCCTTGATGAGCATGAAGGCGCCTTCGACGTAGCCCGCCGGCGTTATCTCCTTGAAGATGCTGCCGTCCGGAAATGGAATGAATCCGGTGAAGGTGTCGTTGAGCTTGGCGATATTGCAGTGGCGCCAACCGCCGTAGACGATGTAGTACGACCCATCGCGATCCTTGAATACGAATTGATCGATCGGCTGCGCGCCGTTGTGAAACTTGTCGATCAATGGCTTGCCGAGATAATCCTTGAAGGGCCCGCCCGGTCGTCGCGCGCGCGCGACGCCGATGCCGCCGACCTGTTGGTCGTTTTGAATGTCGTTCGCGCCGAAGAAGAGGTAGTACCATCCATCCTTTTCGATGATCGACGGAGCCCACACCGCCCGGTGCGCCCACGACACGTTGCTCGTGTCGAGCACTCGGGCATGCTTCTCCCAGGTGATGAGGTCTCTCGAGGAGAACGCGTCCATGAGCGTTTGTTGATCGTAGGGCGCCGAGTAGGTCGGGTAGATCCAGTATTGTCCCTCGAAGACGTGGGCTTCCGGGTCGGCGTACCATCCGGGAAAGACGGGATTGCCCGAGCGCACGGTTTGCGCGGCAGCGTTCGCGCTCGCGACGAGGGCGGCGATGACGATCGTCGCAGATCGGGTGATTCGGGCGGTGATGTTCATTGGCTCAGCTTGATGATCGAGCCCGAGCGCGTCAAGCCAGCTCGTGGTGGCCTGGATGTCAGGTCTTGATATATTCCTATATCGGCATATAATTTAGAATCATGCCGAGAGCAGCCACCACAACCGACGCATTCAACGCTGTCGCTGAGCCGCGACGCCGCGAGATTCTCGACGCCCTCGCCGAAGGCGAGCGTCCCGTCAACGACCTCGTGATGTTACTCGACCTCGCGCAACCGCAGGTGTCCAAGCATCTGCGGGTGCTCCGCGAAGTGGGGCTCGTCGTCTCACGTGACGAAGGCCGGCAGCGGGTCTATCGCTTGAACGGTCGGCCCCTGAAAACGATTTACGAGTGGGTGAGCCGCTACGAACGCACGTGGAACGAGAAGTTTGCTGCGCTCGACGATGTCCTCGACGATCTCAAGCAAAAGGAGAAGCCAAATGCCCGCAAGCGCCGCTGAACATCGAGCAGTCGTTACGCTGCCGAGTGATACGCAGATCCTCATCGAGCGACCGTTCGATGCGCCGAAGCATCTCGTGTACAAAGCGTGGACAACGCCCGAGTTGATCAAGCGTTGGTGGAATGCCAAGCGAGGCACCGTCACCGTCGCTGAAGTCGATCTTCGCATCGGCGGTACGTGGCGCTGGGTGTTGATGACCGATCGCGGATTCGAGGTCGCCTTTCACGGCGAGTATCGCGAGATCGTCCCCGACGAGCGACTCGTGTTCACTGAAATCTTCGAGCCCATGCCCCAAGCTGGGTCGTTGAATACGCTCACGCTCGTCGAGAAGGACGGTCGCACGATGCTCACCATTCTCACCGAGCACGCGAACAAATCGAATCGCGATGCGCACATCAACTCCGGGATGGAAGCCGGCATGCAGGACGCAATGGATCTGCTCGAGCAGGTGGCGAGCTCGTTGACCGACAATTAAATGTGGTCGGTCTCGACCGCGCATCGCCTTGCACTCGGCCCGCCATCCATTTCACCGCAGCGCGATAGCGCCTCTATCGCTGCTCGACCCGCTGCTCGTCCTCGGCGGTTGGGCCACGCGTCGCACGGTCAATCTGTCGAATGGCACCAAGATGGTACGCCAAGTGCGATACGCTCCCCACCAACCAGCCGAGTTGGGTGTCATCGAGGTCGCGTGGTTTGCGCAGTGCTTCGATCCAGGCATTCGTCTCGCGGCGGACGTCATTGCGTAACGTTCGCCACTCCGCGTCGGAGACGACTGGCTTCCGCCAGCTCATCGTCCAGTCGGCGTTCTTCCACGGCGCAATCTCGCCGGCAGCCCAGCGATTCAGCAGCGACAATCCATATCGGACATGATCGACGTGCGCCGCAATCGACCCGCCGCCGCTGCTCGTTCTCGACGCCGCGGCCGCCGAGAGTTTATCCAGCGACTTCAACAAGCCCTCATCGCCGCGGTTGAGCATGTACGTCCCAACGGTGGGATCGGGCGAGCCGTTCACCAACTCGGTCAAGAGGGCCGGCAAGACGGTCGTGAAGTCGCGTGTGTTCATAGAGGACGGTTATGCGAGTTCCTTCCACACCGGCCGCGCCAGTCCACCGGCATCTTCGTAAAAATGTATCGCGCCAGGCGCATGAAGCTTGGTGATCAGGATGATTTGCCCGAGATGCAGTGAAAAGTGCTCGACGACGTGGTAGATGGCATCGAACACGGTGATATCGCGTCCTTGAATCGATCGAGCTGTCGCGAGATCCGCGGCGGATAATTTCGCAATGACCGCGTCCGCTTCCTCGAGTGTTTGTTCGAGCGACGCCAGAAGCTCCGCTGCGGCGGGGCCTGACCGCGCATCGAACTCGGCCGCGCGGTCGCGAGCGTTCGGTGCACCACCGACTCCGCTGACGATCCACTGGCGAACGTTTCCGGCCAGGTGGGCGAGCAGGTTTCCGACGCTGTTCGATTGCTCATTCGGCCGCCACCAAACCGCGTCAGCCGGCAATGCTTCCACGGCCGCGCGCAGTTTGATGCGATATTCGGTCTGCAGATAAAAGCGCGACCGATCGATGAATCGTTGGGCGATGTCCATGGCCCGAAGATGATCTCGACAGTGCCGCGCGTAAAGCTGGCAATGACCTCTCCGAAAATGACCAAGCGAACGAAACGAGACCCGACCCCGAGCTCGCCCTCACGGGCGAGCTCGTGAGTCGAGCCGAGGGTCACGGATGTTCGCCTTCCTCATACATCAAGCGGATCTCTGACTCGCCTTCCCATTCCGGCCAGAATCTCCGATGGAGCTCCATGAATTTCTCGGCTTCTTTGATCGCCTCTGCCTTGGACGCAAGGTTCATGATCGTAAACCCGCCGAGGACTTCCTTTGATTCGGTGAATGGGCCGTCGGTCGTAATGATCTTGCCGCCCTTGAGCCGCACGCGCGCGCCTTCCGAGCTGTGTCGAAGGCCGCCCATCGTGACCATTTTGCCGGCTTTGGCGGCCTCTTCGCCGAGCTTTCCGATGGCCTCCATCAGTTCCATCGGTGGTGGGCCGGACCGGTCAAAGCTTTCGCTTCCTCGTACGATCAGCATGTAGCGCATCGAGTTATCTCCGTGGTTTGGTCGTTCATGTCGGCGGCCAGGCGCGGCCTCCTAATCTCACGTCGAACGAAGGCCGCGAAAATCGACATAATGCGGACCACTCGTCTCACGACTCGCCTGGACACGGACTTTCCGCGCCGAGCGCGGCCTTCGGGACGCGGAACACCTGTTCGCGCTTGATCAGCGGTCCTGGTCCGAGCTTGAGCAGCACGAAGTCGCCGCCGCCGAAGATGGAATACACCGGGCGCGAGGCGCGCATCCCAACGCTGTCGGCGGTATTCGCGGGACTGACCAACGTGCCACGCATGCCGGGCGACAGCTTGCTCACGTCGACATCGAACACCACGCAATGCGGGCGTGGCCCACCGAGCTCCTGCGGCCAGCGCGAGAATACTTTCTCCCAATAGGATACGAGCGCAATGACCACTGCGAACGCGACCAGATACCAGATGACGAAGAGCAGCAGCCCGCGCGAAAATCCATCACCGAGTCCACGGGAGACGACGGCTCTCGCGAGCCACACGATTCCGAAGACGCCGAGCACCCAGCCGTAGACCTCTTCGCTGAAAATCCACTTGAGCGGGAGCGACGCGAGAATGAGCACCGCCGCCACTGATGACAGCCACTTGCCGACTCGAATCCACGATGCCGACGGAGTTCCGCGCGCCCAATTCCGATAGCGCACGATCCAGCGAGACAGCGGATGCAGCGCAGCAAGCACGAACAATGGAAGCAAACCGGTCACGACGTAATCGGGATACAGCGCAGGCACCACGCCGAGTCCATGGGCGGCGGCGAACGTGGACCACGTTAGATATCCGAGGCCGTACGACAACGCGGTGAGGACGAGCGCAGCGTCGCGAATCTGTCCCGCATTTCGCATGAGCGATCGCACCGACAGCACCGGCTCCGGCGCAGGATGCAGGTCGAGCAACCGCGTGGGGCTGGTTGCCTCGGGCGCCGCCATGTGCATCCTCCTGAAGGGTGGGATGAGCGATCTTACACAGTCGGCCCGACTGCCGCCACAATCAGCCTCGCCCGCTCGAGGACCGGCCGGTCCACCAATTCCCCGCGGTGCGCGAAGACGGCGTCCTGCGGGCGTGCCGCTTGCTCGTCGAGGATCGCTCTGGCCCACGCGACGTCTTCGTCGCTTGGACGAAACGACTCGTTCGTCGCGCGGATCTGCTTGGGATGAATGCAGAGTTTTCCGCCGAAACCAAAGTGCCAACTGCGCGTCGCATGACGCTTTAGAAGATCCTGATCGTCGATGCCCAGCGTGACGGCGTCCACGGGCGGCGCGATGCCGGCGATCTTCGACGCGATCGCGATGCGCGACCGGGCATAGTCGAAGGCGCCGTCGGCGTCGTGCATGCCGGTATCGAGCGCGAAGTCCAATGCGCCAAACACCAGACGCTCGACACGCGGCGCGCGTGCAACGTCCAGCACATTCCAAAGACCGATCGCCGTCTCGATGATCGGGACGATCACGTGCTCCCGAGCAATGGCGGCCGCAGCACGCTCGACATGTGCGGCGGTGTCGGCTTTGGGCAGGAGAATTCCGCGGATGCTGAGTCTTGCCGCGGCTGCGAGATCGTCCTCGAACCACGGCGTCAGCGCGCTGTTCACGCGCACGTAGACGGGCACGTCATGCGGAATCGCTTCATTCACCAGATTCTGCCGGGCATCGACTTTCTCGCTCGGCGCGACCGCGTCCTCGAGATCGAGAATGACGCGATCGGCGCCACTTGCCGCGGCCTTAGCGAATCGGTCGGGTCGCGTAGACGGAACGAACAACCATGATCGCGCCGGTGGCGTCGCCGTCATTGCCGCGCCCATGCTCGGGCGTCGACTGCTTTCGCGCCGTGGTTGTCGGTCGACCATAGCACGTACTCTCCGTCGCGCTCCGGAGAACCGCACACGCTGAAGTCGGATGTGTCGAATGTCGGGCGCGTTGCCTTGAACTCGAATCGCCCGATTCGCACGGCGGGCAGTTGCGTCTGCATCAGGTCGAGCAGCAGCGTCGCGATGAGGGGGCCATGCACGACGAGCCCCGCGTATCCCTCGACGTCTTCGGCATAACGACGATCATAATGGATGCGGTGGCCATTGAAGGTCAGCGCGGAGTAACGGAAGAGGAGCGTCTCGGTGGGATGGACGATGCGCTGCCACGTCGCACCGTCGGCGCCATTTGCATTCGCGTATTCGTCCGCGGAGCGCGCGCTCGGCGCCGGCGGTTCGCGATACACCAGGTCCTGCTCTTCTTCGATGGCGAGGCCGGCCTGGCTCGTGAATCGGTGGCGAACGGTGACGAACACCAACGCAGAGCTTCGTCCGTGCTTCTCGTCGATCGCGATGATGACAGATTCCCTCTCGACGCGGTCGCCCACACACAACGGCTGATGAAACCCCACTCGACTCCCTGCCCATAGTCGTCGCGGCAACGCAATTGGCGGAAGAAAGCCGCCACGACGCGGATGTCCGTCGGCGCCGAGGTCGGACTCACGCGCGAGTTGCGGCGCGAGCGTCCAATGAAAGCCGAGCGGCGCGGCGTCGCCATCGCGCGGCGGCTCGGCCACGTGATCCAACGTCGCGTGCCACGCGGCAACGTGACTCGGCGTAATCCAGTCGACTGCGGTTTGCGCGCGACCAATCCACTGCGACAAATCGTGGTTCACGATCGCGCGCGTTTCCTAGTGCCGCCCGCTGGCCGGCTTGAGCCGGCGGCTCGGGATGCTGTACAAGAACCCTGTGTACTGCATTTCCTCCCAGGTCTGGTCACCCCATCGCACGTCTTTGGTCGGATCCGGATTGGCTTTATTCGCCGCCGAGTTGTCGTACCATGCGGTCGACATGATCTTGGCGCCGGCAGGAAGATCGAGCGGCGTGGCGAACATGTAG
>JAICYT010000282.1 GCA_025934075.1 Gemmatimonadaceae bacterium | reverse complement strand
CAAGCTGTTCGAGTCTTAGATCGATACAACCAGGGCCGTAACCAAGTGCGTCGTTCTGCCAGCGACCAACCAGCGACGCTACCGCCGAGTATTGACTCGGACTCGCTTTCACCAGTTCGCCGCCGAGGCTGACGATGACGAAGAGATCCCAGTCATTAAATATCTCGTGCCTGCCGTGCAGGACCTGGATCGAGTGCGCCATGCCAGAGGTCAGTCTACGTTCAACGTGGCACCGGGTGGCGTTGCCCCTCTGACTGTTGAACTTCGAAGTTGAGTAGCGGCGGGTTCCAGACCGACGAGAATCGGTCTGCGACAACTCGAACCTCGAGGAGAGGAACCCGCCATGACCAAGAGAGCAGACAGGCAGCAAGGGAAGCAAGCGCAGAACGCAGCACCGTTGCCGCCGGCGTCGCTGGTGCAGGTGCTGCTGCCGATGGTGACCGGGCTGGTGACGACGAGGGAGGACTTGATGACGTGGGTGCATCAGCGCGGCCTCGACGCGCTCGACGAAGTGTTTCGCGCCGACGCTGAGGCGCTGGCCGGGCCGAAGGGCAAGCACCGCGACGAGCGGACGCACCACCACTGGGGCGCGACGCGAACGGAGCTGCCGTTCGGTGGGCAGCGAATCGTCGTCGAGCGGCCGCGCGTGCGCGGCACCGATGGGCGAGAGGCGAAGTTGCCGACGGTGGAGACGTTTCGCGCGCTGGACCCGCTGTCCGAGCGCGTGGTCGAGCGCATCCTGCTCGGCGTCTCGACGCGCGGTTACTCGCGCAGCGTCGAGGCGCCGCCACCGAAGGTGCCTCGGCGCGGCACATCGAAGAGCGCTGCGAGCCGAAACCTGATCGAGCGCACGCGCCGCAAGCTGAGCGAAGATTTCGGCCGTCGCCTCGACGGCGTCAACCTGGCGGCGATCATGCTCGACGGCATCGAGGTCGCCAAGCAGACGCTCGTCGTCGCGCTCGGGATCACGACCACCGGCGAGAAGATCCCACTCGGCCTCGAGCAGGGCTCGACGGAGAACGCGGCGCTGTGCACCACGTTGCTCAACGGCCTCATCGAGCGCGGTCTGCGCATCAGCGAGCGCATATTGTGCGTCATCGACGGCGGCAAGGGCATCCGCAAGGCGCTCGAGGACGTACTCGGCGACCTCGCCGTGATCCAGCGCTGCCTCGTGCACAAACGTCGCAACGTCCGCGAGCACCTGTCGCCGTCGCACACGGCGTATGTGATGGGCGCGATGAGCGACGCGTACAAGAGCGCAACTGCCGACACGGCGCGCAAGCGCCTTCGCCAGCTCGCCTCGTGGCTGGAGGCGAACGGCGAGGACAGCGCCGCCAAGAGCCTGCGCGAGGGGCTCGAGGAGACGCTCACCGTGATCAAGCTCGGCTTGCCGGCGAAGCTGCGCAGCTCGCTCTCGACGACGAACGCGCTCGAGAACGTCAACGGCGCGATCCGCCGTGTGACCCGCAACGTGAAGCGCTGGCGCGGACGCGACATGCGCCGTCGCTGGGCCGGCCTTGCCATCAGCGATGCCGCGAAGCGCTTCCACCGCATCAAGGGTCATCGCGAGCTCCCCATCCTGCTCAGTGCTCTTCGTCAGCAGAGCACGACGCTTGACGCCAAGCAGGAGGTCGCATAGCCATCATGATCGCCCGCCGCGACCAACTCGAAATTCAACAGCGGCCGGGGCATCGCCCATCGTCGCGTCGGCCTTGGTCATTGCGGAGAGAAGAGAGAAGCGTAGATCCATAGGTGTTGCTTTCGGGGCGTCGACGTGGTTCCGATCTGCGTTGAGAGGGCACCATGACGACGAACAGCCCGCCGGAGCGAAGCGACGACATTTCCGAGGAACAGCAGGCGTGGAGCCGTCAGCGCTTCATCTGCGACGGCATGCATGATGGCTCGATTCGCGGGATGTGGTTTGTTCACGTTCCAGGTCACCGCGAGGAGGTACTGACGGCGATGTTCAACACGCCGTATCTCGGCCCCTGGGTGCTGGTGTACTCGAACAAGCAGAAGGCGCTCGAGATTTGGAGCGACCAATTCCCGGCGTTCATGCTTGTTCCGATCGAAGATCCCGATCGATTCATGCAGGTGCTGGGACGCGGCCTGAATCGATTCGCACTCGATATGTTGCCGGGGGATGGCGGAGACGTTCACTTCCGTGAGATTGAGGCAACGCCACTGGCGCTGACGTTCACGCAGAAGATCTACGAAGCAGACATGGCGGCGATGAAGAGAGCTGAGGAAGCGAACCCAGACGGCCCGTTGCCATTCGGCCCAACCGTCGCTGCGCAACTCACGAAGATGACCGCTCGTAAATCGACATCCAGGCGCGATCCAAAGCCACGTACTTCAAAGAAGAAGAAACACTAAGTAGTTGATCGCTCGTTCGTTCGTAAATCGCGAGGCGGTTATCTCGTATATTGGAATCAATATCGCGAGCGGTACTTGCGTACGGATCTCATTTTGACGTGACTGCGGCAATGCTTCGACGAGCAACGTGGCGTTCGGCCTCGGGAATATTTTTCAGCAATAATCAAAACTGGACCGATTCGTGAAGCCCTAACACGTGGTTTTCGTTCATTCGACGCGAACGCGTCGCGGAGCGATTTTCCGAATAATCGGCTCAGCACCGGCGGCAGACGCCGCGATTATTCAGCCGGCGGAGTCGCGAGCCGTGCGGGCGAAGACAAAGTCGCCGGAATACTCGTCTTAGCAGTGTCGGTCGTTTTTATGGGAGCGGTTGGATCTCCGTAGTGCACGGATATTTCGCCGTCGATCACTTGGTCCACGGCGAAGCACCAATTCCACTGTTTCGGCTTCTCCTTCTTCTTTTGGAAAAAGAAAAATCCTTTGAAGTCCTTTATCTCGCCGGGCTCGTGGATTTCGATGCGAACGATGAGCGTCACCGCGCGCTTCGTTTCTGCTGCCTCGAACAGCCGCCGCGTTTGCTCGGCCGACGAGGTGAAGGGGCTCGCGTACATCGGATCGCCAATGGGCGTCTTGCGGAGAAAATAGAACTGTCCGCACAGCTTGGGATCGAGCTTCAAAACAGCGCCGACAATT
>JAICYT010000294.1 GCA_025934075.1 Gemmatimonadaceae bacterium | reverse complement strand
GGCGTCTTCGACGAGCGTGACGCCGTACTCTTCACACGTCGCGAGCAGCGAGTCGAGGTCGGCGTGCTGCCCGTACAAGTGCACGACGATGAGAGCCTTTGGCAAGCGATTCTGGCGCGCCGCGTCGGCGAAATACTCGCGTACGAGCTCAGGATCGATGTTTCCCGAGACGTCCTCGCTGTCGACGAACACCGGCGTCGCGCCCAAGTAGAGGACAGGATATACCGACCCGATGAACGTCGCCGACTGGATCGCGACAATGTCCCCCGGTTCCACGCCGGCGTATCGGAGCACGAGATGCATGGCCGCGGTTCCGCTCGCGACGGCCACCGTGTGGACGCCTCCGCCCAAACGTCGTTCGACTTCGTGCTCGAATGCATCGATATTCAGTCCGACCGACGACAGCCAGTTCGAGCGGAATGCGTCGGTCACGTAGGCTTCTTCGCGGCCGCTCATATGAGGGACCGACATATAGATGCGTCGTTCGGGCACAGTCGTTCTCTCCTCGGAAAAGCCTTGCAGAAAGCCCAGGAAGCTACCCTCGCAAATTCGTCGCCAAGAAGCGACTACGAATGGTCGCGGTGTGCCTTGTGATCGTTGTCACATACGCGAGCGAGACCGCGGGCAAACGCTCCGCGTAGTGCGGCGAGCACCACCCTTCAGTAGAGTCGGAAACCGCCTCGACTAGGGTCGACCGGCCAGGCGTCGACGAGGACATCTCTGGAATCGCGGCGCCCCGCGGCATCAGCCAATGCACTCGTACCTCGAGTGAATCGTGCGACACGGTGACGTCATCGAAGACATCGACGCCGGCATCACCGACAACCACTCGTCTGACATGACGCACGCCCTGCGGCATCCAGGTTTCATTCGAGAGCTCCAATACCGCGCCGTCCGACGTCTGGTCGGCGCGCACGACGTGGGCACTCGGCCGCCGCAGCCACAGAAAACGAAATCCCTTCACCGCCGCGGGCAGCGTTGGGATCTCGAGGGTGTTGTGCACGCCAATCGCCGCGAGCGCGTTGCCCCACGGAGCCGGCGCGGTGTATCGGTAGGTGCCGGCGTCGATCGCGCGCGGTTGGCCATCGATCCAGATGTCGACGTGCACCGGATCGACGTGCGACGGGTTCGACCGATACTGGCCAGCGCGCGCGAAAACACGGGCACGCGCAGAGTGTACGGACGCCCAACCCGACGAGCCCACGACAACGCGCGGCACCGGAGGAGGCCGACGGCGTTCGATCTGATTCGCTCCGAGCCACGCGAGTACTTCCGGTGCTTCGACGAAGTCCTCCGGCAGCGGGGCGCCGAAGGTCAGGGCCGCACTCGTGATCGACGGACGAAAGTCTCGATAGCCGCGCGCGGTGATTGGCAGGACAAGCGAACCGTCATTTGCACCGTGGTTCGGAACGTCGCCTGAATCGATGTCATGCACTTCGAGGAGCAACGCAATCGCCGAGCGTATGCGTGCGACGGCCATCTTCGACAACCCTCGTCCTCGCGCATGCTCGAGCACGCGTTGCGCAACGACCACTTGATCGAGCGCCATTCGGAGATAGTTGAAGGAATGCTGCACATACCAGCCATCTTCCCCGAATTGATCGAGCACCAAGCGCTCGATCCACCTCGCGCCATCGCGCAGCCAACGGTCGGCGTCAGGATGCACGTTCGAGAGCCGCGCGCCGAGTGCGATGAGACCGGTCGCTTCGGAGATGCCGTGGTTGTTCCGCTGCGACACGGCGTACTCGATCGCGTCAGCGACGCGCTCGCCCGACCACGCGAGCATGTCCTGGAGTCTTGCCCGACGTGCCGGCGTCGTCGCCTGCGCCGATGCGAACGCGCGCTCGGCCCACATGCACGAGAGCGCGCGGATCGACGTCTCCTGTCCGCAGCTCCATTGAATGGTGCGAAAGGGCGG
>JAICYT010000014.1 GCA_025934075.1 Gemmatimonadaceae bacterium | reverse complement strand
TGACCGATGACGACGACAGGCGCGCCACTGGCATATTCCTGCGGGCTGATCAAACGCCCTTGCGACACGCCCATCTTCTTGATGGCGAACCAATCGTTGGAGATCGTGGAGCACTGCGTGCTTCGCGGGCGGCCATAGGCGGATTCCACTTGCAGATTGCTGCCACTCTCGGTCGACCACAGCACCCCGGGTGCGAGCGCGGCAGCGACCGCCGGCACGTCGCTCACCAAAATGCGCGGGCGACGACGCCACTCGTTCCGCTGCGCCTGCGTCGCATCGCCAATCTGAAAATCCGGACGCGAGCGTAGACTGAACGAATTGACGGCGATCAGCTTGCCGACCAGATCGTCTTCCATGTAGCGGCTCATGCCGCCGACGATCGAGACGACGGCAATGAGGAACGTCACGCCGATGGTGACACCGAGGACGGTGAAGAAGCTCTTGAGCTTCTGCACGCGAATGGTGTCCCACGCGAGAGCGACTGACTGAAGGAAGGACATGGGCCGCCCTACGGGCGCAATGAGGCGATAGTTACAGTCGCGGACGAGCCTTACAGCCCGTGCCGCGCCGCAAACGCTTCGCGTGTGTCGTCAGTCGAGATCAATCCGTCGCGCAGCACCACGACGCGTCGAGCATGCGCCGCGATGTCCGGTTCGTGCGTCACCATGACGACTGTCTGGCCGGTATCCGCCAGATTCTCGAAGACGCGCATGATCTCTTCGGACGTCGCCGAGTCGAGGTTACCGGTCGGCTCGTCGGCGAGCAGCATCGAGGGATTATTGACCAACGCGCGCGCGATCGCGACGCGCTGTCGCTGACCGCCCGAGAGCTCATTGGGCCGGTGATCCATTCGATTGTCGAGCTGCACCTTGGTCAACGCTTCCTTCGCGCGCCGCTTCCGTTCGTCGGAGCTCATGCCGGCGTAAACCAGCGGCAATTCAACGTTGTGCAGCGCGGTCGCGCGAGGAAGGAGGTTGAACGTTTGGAAAACGAATCCGATCTCCTTGTTTCGGACGCGCGCGAGCTGATCGTCGCTCATGGTCGACACCATCTGACCGTTGAGCCAATACTCGCCAGCGTTCGGCGTGTCGAGGCAGCCGATGATGTTCATGAGCGTCGACTTGCCTGAGCCCGACGGCCCCATGATGGCGACGTACTCATTACGAGCGATCGCCAAGTCGATGCCGCGCAACGCGCGCACGACTTCGCCGCCCATGTCGTACTCGCGCTTGATACCGCGCGTCACGATGACCCATTTAGGATCCGGCGTCGAGCCTGGCTGTCCGACGATCGCTCGACGCTCGGCAGTTTCAGTAAGTGGTGCGTCTACGTTCTGTGCGCTCACGACTTTGTCCCCGGGGTCGGCTTCTTCGCGTCGGCCTTGGTTTCACGCACCAGCGTGCCGTCCTTCAGCTCACGAATTGCCTGGTAGGTTCCCGCAACGATCTTCTCGCCGTCCTTGAGACCGCCGGTGATCTCGAAGTGTTTCTCACCCGCGATACCTACTTTTACGGGGCGGAAGGTCACTTTGTTGTCGGCCCCCACGACGAACACGCCTTCGACGTCTTTCTTCCCGATGTCCTTCGCCGGTTTTGCTTTGCCGAGACCAACCGCGGTGTCGCCCTTGGAGAGCGACTCGTTCTCGCGAACCGTGAGCGCGATGATCGGCACCGAGAGCACGCCGGTTCGCTTGTCGGTGATCACTTTGGCCGTCGCCGAGAAATCGGGCCGCGTGTCGACTGGCGCGTTCAATAGTTGAATCGTGACTTCATAGTCCACGGCCTGGTCGGTCGACGTCGTCGTCGTCGCTTTGACTGAGCTGTTCGAGATCTTCGTGACGCGACCGACGAAGGTCGTGTCGGGGAACGCGTCGATCTGCACCTGTGCCGAATCACCGACCTTGACGCGCGCCACGTCGGTCTCGTCGACCTTCACGCGCGTCTCGAGGACAGACATGTCGCTGATGGTGAGCAGCGTCGCCGCGTCCTTATTGAAAGTGCCGGGTACCGCCGTTTCGCCCTGCTCGACCGCGAGACGCGTCACGCGCCCCGCCATTGGGGCGTAGATCGTCGTCTTCGAGAGCGCGCTCTTGGCGTCGTTGAGCGACGCGGTCGACTGATCGACCGCGTGCTTGGCTGCATCGACGAGTGACTTGTCGACTTCGGCTGCCGTGCGAAGTTGCTCGATCTGCTCGTCGGCGATCAGCTGTGGATTTTGCTTCTTGATCGACAGCGTTCGCTCGTAGCTGCGCTGCGCCTGATCGAGGCTCGACTGCGCTTGCGCCAACTGGGCCTGCGAGGACGCGACTTGAGCCTGTGCCCGATCGACCGCCGCTTGAGGCTGCGACGGATCGATCTGAAGCAAGAATTGGCCGGACGAGACGATCTGGCCCTCTTTGACCGCGAGCTTCATGATCTTGCCGCTCACGTCGGAGGCGACGTCGACTTTCGTTTGCGGTCGCACCTGCCCGCTCGCCGTGACCGACGAGACCAGATCCCGCTTCTGCACGGGCTCAATGCGCACCTCGACTGCCTTGTTCCCGCGTTTTGCAGCGCTCAGCGCCAGTACCGTCCCGATTCCGACGATGGCGATGATGCCGATTGCCCACTTGGGTTTCTTGCTCATGAAGTGCTTCAGCCTCAGCGGAGAGGGCGGCCCACCGCACCTTCGAGTGCGGCGAACGCCTTATGGTATTCGTAAATGGCGTTGACACGGGCGATGAGCGCTTGCTCATACGTGCCGCGAGCGGTGGTGACGTCGAGGAACGTCTTGGCGCCGACCTTGTAGCTCTCTTCGGCAAACGCGAGCTCTTCGGTCGCCTTCGCGGCGTTTTGTTCCTGCAGTTGTACGGTGCGTGCGTCCGTCACCAGCGTGAGGTACGCTTGAGTGACTTCGGTGGTCAGCTGGAGGTTGCGGTTTCTGACGTCGTACAAGGCATTGTCGCGAAGCACTTTTGCCTGCTCGATCTGGGATTCGCGCTGGTAGTTGTTGAAGATCGGAAGCGAGAGCGTTGCCGACACGCCGATTGGATTGCGGTTGAACTTGAACGGGAACTGATTGTTCGAGGCACGAATCGCCGAGATCTGGTCCGACGACAATTGCCCCGAGCCGCAGGTGAGCGCCGGCAGGCCAACGCGAGTGCGGATCGAGTCCTGGGAGAAGCACGAGCGCGATTGCGCCGCGATCGACGCCGCCGTCTGATTCACCAGCAGATTCGGGTCGACGTACTCGAACGAGTTGCCGCCCCAACCAGTGCTCAGGAAGAGCGACGGGATGTACTGCGTCCTGGCGCTGCGGACGTTCATCTCGGAGGCGAACTCGCGGGACTTTCTCGCCGCGACGTCAGGGTTGACCTTGCGCGCCAAATCGAGCAGCGAGTCGAGGGAGAAGCGCGGCTCAGCCACCGCGAACTTGGTCGTGAGCTGCGCTGCCGTGTCCGGCGCGACTCCCATGAACTGAAAGAGCTTGAGCTTGTCGACTGTCGCCTGATTGTGTGCCGTCAACGCGGCAACGGTGGCCTGTCCGACCGCCACTTCCGCCGTGCGCACGTCCAAGATAGTTCCGGCGCCGACCTTCATTTTGGCGTTCGCAAGCTCGAGCTGACCCGCGGCCGTTTGCACCAGCGTGTCCTGCAGCGCTGCTTGCGCCTGAGACTGAAGCGCCGTGATGTACTGTTGCGTGACTTGCGCCCGCAACGCCTCGGCTTGGTTCGAGATGTCCGCTTCGGCGGCGTCACGGTTGGCGCGAGCGGAGCGAGGCGCGAATGCGACGGCGCCGCTGATCGAGTAATTGAGGCCGAGCCGGTACGAAGATTGGCGAGAATCGGCGCTGCTTCCGCTGAGCGCGACACCCTGAACGAACTGTGTTCCGCCCTGTTGATAGGACGTAGTGAAACTCGCGCTCGAGCTCGGAAGGAGCGCCGCATAAGCCTGCCGAACCTGCGACTCCGAAGTCCGGAGGTTGTTCTCGATCTGCAGGAACGTCGGGTTGTTCCGGTGCGCGGTCGTGATCGCGTCATCGAGCGACAGAGGGGTTCCGCGAGCCGCGGACGACACTTGCTGACCGAACGCGATCTGGCCGGACAGCGCCAGGAGCGCGATAAACCTCAACGAACGCATGTGGGGTTGTCCTTATGGATGGGGTCTGCGGGGGAGTACGGCGGTGGCCGTACCCGAGTTTCAGCGGGGAAGTTCTTCCCGAACTGCATTCAGGCCTTGAGACGTCTCGACCCGGAGCACACGGCCCGCGGAATCAACCCAAAAATCGCGTCTGCCCAGGCCATTGCCAAGCGCGTAATGGGTCGCTGTGGTCGAGCGGCCCCCGATCACGACGGGTTCGAGACCAATCGCGGTCAGCGTCAGACTCAACCGATGGGCGCCGCGAGGCTCGATCACCTGAACGTTTCCCGTCCGCTTTCCCAGCGTGATGAAATAGCTCTGGTGGACGAGGTCATTCTCGAGGAGGAGGGACTTGCCGCTGGCAAGCGGATACTCGGTCATGGACTCGTTGCCGCGTCCGTCCTTGGAGAGCGCCGACAACCGGCCGCCTTGGGCCAGCGCGCTGACGTGCTGCGTCAGCGCTCCGTTCTCATAGACCGAGAGGTCGTATTTGACCGGTGTACCCAACGAATCCGTCGTGAGCGACGACGTTACACGCCGCGACCCCGAAATGAGTTGGCCGGTGGCCAAAATAGCGTCGCCTTCCGCGCGGACGATCTTGAAGCTCTCCGTCGCCGCGGGGCTTCCGGTTCTGCTGATCGTGAAGACGCCTTCGTCGAGGACGCGACCCTGCGCGAGGGCAGGGGCGCCATACAGAACGGCGAGGAGGGAAACGGCGGAACGAAGGCGCATCTTGGGGTAATTGTACCCGGACCAGGCCGGCGGGTTCACGATTCGGCGGGCGGCGCCACGAAGATCCGATCGCGAATTCGGCGATAAATTCGCTCGTACAAAGCTCGACCCTTCTCGGGCGTGGCCAGCGTCGGCCGACCAATCGACCCGGGGCTTTGGCGTGGGACGCGCAGCCAACCACGGCGGTAACGACGCAGCTCGTCGCGCGACATCATATAGTCTTCAGCGAGGGACATATTGACGAGCTCGGGTGCGATGTACAATAACAGCGACGTATCTACCTCGTCGCCGTGCATGGGCTCGGCTTGACCCTCCAGGAGATCGCTCAGATCCACGCCGAAAATGTCTGCTACCCGGACCCGCGCTCCCGAGGTGATCAATGTCGACAGGGCCTCCAGATGCGGGTCATGTTCATGCGCGGTCAGCAGAATGAATTCTCGAACGCCCGTCGATTCCCATGTGTCGAGGAGATCGTTGAGCATTCGGTGCAGAGTCTTCTTGCGCAGCGACGCGTTTCCAGCGAACCCGCGCTCCGTCACGACGTTCACACCATACTCGACCGTCGGGGCGACCAACACGCCAAACTCCGCCGAGAGATCGGACGACAATCGCTCGATGATGATCGAGTCGGAGCCGAGTGGGAGATGAGGTCCGTGCTGCTCGCAGGTGCCGACCGGGATGATCAGTCGTGGATCCCGCTCCATCGCCGCCGCGACGTCGCGAGGTCGCATATGCTTGAGGCGCCGCGGGCTGCGGGCTTTCGACGCATCCGTGCTGACGGACGGCGCAAACGGGGACGTCGGAGGTTGACTCATTTCCGCTGAGCGAAAGTTGCGAGATTCGCGCGCCGCACGCACGCGCTGGAGCTGGTGGGCGGTCGCGGCCGGCGCCGCGCTGCTCGCCGCGAGCCAGTGGCTGCATGCACCCAGCGTAGAGTATCTGATCCCGCTGATCGTCGCCACCGTGCTCGCCCTCGGCACAATTTGGCTCGTGCGCGGGCCGCAACGATGGTGGGCAGTTGCGTGTGGGACGCTGCTCGCCGTCGCGACCGGTCTGGCAACGGACGCCCAACGCAACTTGTGGCTCGTCTCGCATCGCTGGGATGATTGGCAGCGCGGCGCCGCCGTGCACGGCCTCGTTGAGCTCAATCGAGCAATCGACGATGCGGTCGTTCGATCGGCAATCGCGGCGAGCCAGGCGCTCGGCGTTTCGCACGATCGTGCTCGCGCTTTCGACGAGCTCGCGCCGCTCGTTGCCAAGCATGATGAGCTAGGTGTGGTGCTCTACAACGCCGACAGCGCATTCGCTTGGGCCGGCGTGATCCGGGCGCCGATCGATCAGGTTCGCGAAGGACTGACCGTTGTCGCGACGCCGTTCTATCTGGCCGTGCAAATCGTGCAGGGACGCGGCGACGTCCGCGCCGCGGCGATCGCCCTGCTCGACGCCGAGCCGCCCGCGGATCGACTGTCGGCGCCGCTGACGCGACGAATTGCCGAAGCGACGGGACTCAGTGGTTTCAGCTTCGCGCCACCGACGGACTCGTCGACCAGTCCGGAAGTGTTGCGCTATGCGGTCCGCGGCCAACGACTATTCGACGTTCGCGCCGATCCCTCAGCCCAGGGCACTGTCGCGCAGAGAATCGCCGAGACCGTCCGTGCGCGGGCCGGAGTCGTGTTCGCGTTGGCGCTCGCGTTCTTCATCATCGGTGTTTGGCGTGGAACGCGCACGCTCGCCGAGCGACTAGCCGCTCTTGCGGTTGCGCTCGCGTGCACGGCATTGGTGCCACTCAACCAGTACTCGAATCTCACGCGACTGTTCGACCCCGCGGTGTACTTCACCCCGCAAGGCGGACCCCTGACGGGCAACGCCGGCGCGCTCGCGACGACGGGAGCCATCGCGCTCTTGGGCGTGCTGGCGGTATTTCGCCGGCGCGCGACGCGCGTGCCGCCGTGGGCGACAGTGGCCACGGTCGTAGTCGTCGCGGGGCTCGGGCCGTTTCTTCTGCGGGAATTGTCGCGCGGCGTTCAGATTCCCGCGCACGGCGTCGACGCGCCGTTGTGGCTGATCTGGCAGATCCCACTGTTCCTCGCGGCCGTATCCGTTCTGCTTGCCGGCGCCGCTGCCGGCGCCGCGGTGCTCGGTCCGCGTCGTGGACTCCCGCCGTGGGTCGCGCCGCTGGCCGCGGGAACCGCGGCGCTGTTGGCGCCCGTCGTCTGGGAGGCGCCCGGTCGCTGGCCGTGGTGGTACACGATCCTGTGGATCGTGGCCATTGGAATGCTCGCGCTCAGCCGCCGCAGCCGCTTCGTGATTTTGAGCGCGTCGACGGTGGCGGCACTCGGCGCAACGACGCTCGTGTGGGGACGCACGGCCCGCGGCCGCGTCGACGCCGCACGCCGAGACGTCGCAGCGTTGGGTGAAACGGATTCTGTCGCCGTCACGCTTCTGCGTCGGTTTGGAATCAGTCTCGCCGCGGACTACGCGCCGACGACGCGTCAGTCGCTGCTTCAGCACTACGCGACGTCGGACATCGCCGCGGCCGGCAATCCAATTGCGCTGTTCGCGTGGCCGACCGACTCCGGGCCGTCGGCGCATTTCGAGACCGCTCAGATTCCGATTCCAATGAGCGTTGTCTCACAACTGGTGCGGCGGGCCCGCGCCACCGGCTCGATCACACTGTCGAGTGTGCAGACGGATGTTGCGCTCGAGCTGGTGCTGACGGCGCCGTCCGTGTCGGGTGGCGTCACCGCGGTGGTGCTCGCGCCCAAGAGTCGACTATTCGAGATCGATCCGTTCGCTCGACTGGTGGGACTCGAGCTCGATACCGACGCTGAGCCGCCATATACGGTGAGGCTCCGAGAGTCCGTTCCGGGAAATTCAGCCAATACGAGCGTCACTTGGCGTCGAGACGGGAGTGAGCTTCATGGCGACTGGGTCGTGCGCTCGGGCACGGGCGTCACTCCAGTGCACGTCGAAGTCGAGCTGCGTCCGCTCTACGCGCTGATCCAGCGCGGCGCGCTGATCGTCCTGCTCGATTTGGCAATCGTCGGCATGTTGTGGTTGGCCAGCGTCATCGCCGACGGCGGCGCAGGCCGCTGGATTCGGGTACGGTGGCGAACGTGGGGACGCAGCTATCGCGTGCGACTCTCGCTCGCGCTATTCGCGTTCTTTGTCATTCCGGCCATTGCGTTCGCCATCTGGTCGTACGGACAGCTCGCGACCGATGCGACGCAGTCGCGCGCGTTGCTCGTGAGCGAGACGCTGCGGGCGCTCGCCCCGCCGCCGAATGCGCCGATGTGGCTGCCCGCCGAGAGTGATCGGCTGGACACGCCACTGATGTTGTACCGCGCTGGCGAGTTGTCCGAGGCGAGCGATCCACTCTATGGTGACATCGCACCCATCGGCCGGTATCTCGGACGCGACGTCGAGCTCACGCTGGCGGTTCGCGATGAAGAAACCACATCGCGCCTCGAGCGCATCGACGGTGGCTCGGCACTGTTTGGCTATCGATCGTTCAATGACGTCGGTAGTCCGTCGACTGTGATCGCCGCGCCCGCGCGCGCCGACGAGCTTCCGCTCGGACGCCGCCGCCGCGACCTCGGCGTGTTGGTGTTGTTCGCGACCGCGGTCGGCGCGCTCGCAGCGCTATGGCTGAGCGGCATCGCTGCACGTCAGCTCGCCCTGCCGATTCGCACGTTGCGCGAGGCAGCGCTCGCTCTTGCGAGCGGCGCGCGCACGCCGCCACTCGCGGGCGAGCCGACCGTCGAGTTTCAACCCGTGTTCACCGCATTTCGGCGCATGGCGTCCGACCTCAACGCCAGTCGAACGGCACTCGAGGAAGCGCAGCGCCGGACCGCGGCGGTACTTCGGAATGTCGCAAGTGGCGTGGTCGCGGTTGACGTCGACGGTCGAGTCGCAATCGCGAATCCGCGCTCGCAAGCATTGCTCGGTAACATGTTGGCGGCAGGCGAGCGGTTCGCCAATGTCGCACCGCAGCCGCTCGCCGCCGTCGTCGAGCACTTCCTCGGATCGCCCGACGACGAGCATGATTTCGAGCTCGCGCTCGATCAACAGCAGCTTCGCGGTCGTCTCACGCGTTTGGAGCGTGGTGGGGCGGTGGTCACCCTCGACGACGTCACCGACCTCGCACGCGCTCAGCGCGTGTTGGCGTGGGGCGAGATGGCGCGCCAGGTCGCGCACGAGATCAAGAATCCACTCACACCGATTCGCCTCGGCGTGCAACATTTGCGTCGCGCGCGCGCGGATTCGCGCGTCGATTTCGATCGCGTGCTCGAGCACAACGTCAATCAGATTCTGACAGAGATCGACCGGCTCGACGAGATCGCTCGCGCGTTCAGCCGCTATGGCGCCGCGCCAAATGAGCGTCCGACGGCCGCGCCGGTGGACATCGCGCGCGTGGTGCGCGAAGTGGTATCCCTCGAGCGCATGGGCCAAGAGCAGACTCTCGAGTGGCGCGAAGTCGGGGTCGACGTTCCGGTCTATGCGCTCGCGCGAGTCGACGAGCTGAAAGAGGTCCTGCTCAACGTGCTCGAGAACGCGCGACACGCGGGCTCGACGATCGTCACGATTTCCGTCACGCTCGACGATCGCGACGGCGACGGAGCCCGCGCGGCGATCTCGGTTGCCGACAATGGCCACGGCATTCCGGCCGACGTGCTGACCCGTGTGTTCGAGCCGCATTTCTCGACGCGTACGAGTGGAAGCGGCCTCGGATTGGCGATCAGCCGTCAGCTCGTCGAAGGCTGGGGCGGAACGATCGACATCGAGAGCTCCGGGGCGGGAACGACGGTCACTATTCGGCTGCCGCTGCCTTCGCAGTCTCAGGCTGCATTACCCGCACAGTCTTGATATTCACGAACTCTCGGATACCGAACGCGCTCAGCTCGCGTCCGTAACCTGATTTCTTCACGCCGCCGAATGGGAATCGCGGATCCGACGCGACCATCCCATTGATGACGATGACGCCCGCCGCGAGCCCCCGACTGAAGCCGTCGATCTCGTCCTCGTCGCGCGTCCACGCCGCCGCACCCAAGCCGAAGCGCGAGTCGTTCGCGATCTCGATCGCATGGTCGAGATCACGCGCGCGCACGATTGCTGCCAGCGGGCCGAACGTTTCTTCGCGCATCACCGGCGACTCTGACGATAGGTCCGTGAGCACCGTCGGCTCGTAGAAGAATCCGTCGCCATCGCGGGCGCGTCCGCCGAGTCGAAGCGTTGCGCCAGCGGCAACGGCGCGAGTGACTTGATCGTGCAGGTCGCGTCGAATTTGCTCTGTCGCCAACGGCCCGATGTTCGTGCGCTCGCTCATCGGATCCCCGACGACCAACGCCCGCATGCGTTCGACAAACGCATCGGTGAATCGATCGGCGATCGCCTCGGCGACGATGAATCGTTTCGCCGCGATGCACGACTGCCCGTTGTTGATTGCTCGCGCGGCGACGGCGGTCTTGACGGCGGCATCGAAATCCGCGCTCGCCATCACAACGAAGGGATCGCTTCCACCAAGCTCCAGCACGGTCTTCTTGATGTGCTTCCCGGCGATCGACGCAACGCTGCTTCCCGCACCTTCGCTTCCAGTCAACGTCGCCGCGGCCACGCGATCGTCGGCGAGAATCTGCGCCACCGGTTGCGAGCCGATCAGCAATGTTTGAAACACTCCACCGGGCGCGCCCGCTTCCTCGAACAGTTGCTCGATCGCCAACGCGCACTGCGGGACGTTGGACGCATGCTTCAAGAGACCAACATTCCCCGCGGCGAGCGCGGGCGCGGCGAATCGGATCACTTGCCAGAACGGGAAATTCCAGGGCATCACTGCGAGTACGACACCCAGCGGCTCGAACGCGATGTAGCTCCGCTCGTCTTTCGCGTCGACCTTTTCGTCGGTGAGAAATTCGGCGGCATGATCCGCGAAGTAGTAGCACGCCGTCGCGCACTTCTTTGCCTCGTCGATCGCGGCACGGATCGGCTTCCCCATTTCCAGCGTCATCAGCCGCCCGTATTCGATCGATCGCTGCTCGAGCAGTTCGCCCGCGCGCCGCACGACCCGTGTGCGTTCTTCGATTGGCGTCTTGCGCCAGATTTGCGCGGCGCGATGCGCGATGTCGAGCTTTTCGTCGATCTCCCGCTCAGTGAGCTCGGGATATTGGCAAAGTCGCTCGCCCGTCGCCGGATTGATTGTCGCGATCGCCATCGTGCACCATCACGCTGTGAAGAGAGAGTCTCCGGTCCATGCGACTCCCGCGCCATCGGCGCCGAACCAACGACGCCACCAGGGAACTTGCCGCTCGCGCTCGAAGACCGCCTGTACCGCCTCGCGCCACGCCGCCTGCATCGCCGCGGCATCCTCGAAACGATCTGCCGCGTTCGGCGCCAGACCATGTCGCAACCATTCCGCGATTTCCGGCGGATACGCGTCCAGATCGACCTCGCCGCGCAGCTCGCGCGCGAGAATCGTCGCGCTGTCTCGCTCGCCAAACGGCGGCGACCCATTCAGTGCGAACGCAACGATCGCCGCCACCGAAAAACAATCCGCCGCCGCGTCCTGTGCTTCGCCGAGGAGCTGTTCGGGCGACGCGAACGCTGGCGTGCCCGATGCGCCGGTGACCTCCTCGCCGGTCACGTTCGCGATACCGAAGTCGGCAAGCCGCCACCGGCGATAGCGATCGATCAGCACGTTCTCGGGCTTGAGATCGCGATGGATGATGCCGACCGAATGCGCCGCCGACAGTCCGCTGAGAATGAAGTCGACTTGTGGCGCGATCTCCGTGAGCGGACGCGAGCCGGATCGCGCGATGAGATCGGCAACCGAACCACCCTCGGCGAGCTCCATCGTGTACCAGGCGACGTCGCCACGACTATCCCAGTCGAAGATTGGGACGATCGCCGGATGCGCGAGCTGCGCGGCGAGACGTGCTTCACGCCGGAATCGTCCGACGACGCGTTCGTCGCGCGCCACGTGTGGGTGAAGCAGCTTGAGCGCGACTTCGCGACCCAATGTGAGATCTCGCACGCGCCACACCGAACCGAACGACCCGGCGCCCAGCGCGGCGAGCACCTCATAGTCGTCGGCCAACGCCCAGCGTAGCTGAACCTCGGCGGATTCGGTGGTGTAGCTGGTTCCCGGTTCGTCGCCGGCGAGCATGACCATGGTGCGACTCCCAACGACGCGGTCGACGGCGCGCAGTAGTGCCGCCATGGACGGAAAGCGTTCCGCGGGATCAGGGCGCAGCGCCCGGTCGATGACCGTCGCGACGGCTTGTGGGCAGTCGGGTCGCAGGAGCGCGATGGGCGGCACTTCGCGCGACGGCGGCACTTCGCCGATGAGAAATGCGAAGCAGATCGCCGCCAACTGCCATTGGTCGGACAGTGGCGTCGGCAGCCATGTTCCGCCACTCCACTCGCTTGGCACCGGCATGAAGCGGAAGTCCGGCGCCAAACCCGGCGGGATTTCGCCGACGGGCATTGACCACTGCCAGCCGATGACCCACAGTCGTCCCATCGGCGTCGTCCACACCGTTTCGGGAGACATGCATCCGTGTGCCGTGCCGAGGTCGTGGAGGTAGCTGAGCGCGGAGCCGATCTCGCGCATGAGACGCAACACGCCCGGGACATCGTCGGTGCCCATGCGGCGAATGCGGGCGCCGATCGTTTCGCCGGCGATCCAGCGCCGCAGATAGCCGGGCCCGCGTCGGCTTTCAGAGAACGACGCCCAGTAGTGATACGTCGTCGGCATCGCCGTATGGTTGCGATGCGCGAGATGTCGCGCCTCGGCTTCGAGCCACGCGTGGTGCGTCGGGTCTGGAGCGCTTACGAGAGAGAGCGAGCGTCCCAGCGCGTCGATCAATTCCTGGTAATGTCGATGCTGGCCGTTGAGTCCCTCGGCGCCCCAACTCCATCCCGGTGGAAGCTGCCAATCGCGGAGATGCGCCGGCAACTCCTGCGTGACGCTGTAGCTCTCGCGTTGGGACGAGGTCATCGCGGAACCGTTCGGCACATCGTCACATCTTCGACTCGGACAGAATTTGCGCGGCGGCGGCTTCGAAGTCGGGCACGAGGGCCACGTCGGGAAGCACGGCCACTTCGACGAGCTTGACCGCAAGGCGAGCTCCGTCGCGCGGCGCCGAGGATGCGAGCGACGGAACGTGCAACGTCACCGAGACGACGCGCCAGAGCGTGCTTGGCCGAGACTGTTCGCCGCGCTCGTCGAGCGTATCGAGCTGCACGACCTCGCCTCTGGCCGGAACCACGCTGCTCGAGCATTCGGCGAGCACCTGCTCATGGCGACCATGACGAATGATTCGCAGAGTGACCATAGCGGCGCGTGGGAGGCGGAAGCGAAAGGAGAACCGTGAGCGGAGCTTCGGGCAAGGCCGCACGGCGTCAGCGTCGACCCGCCAAGGCTACCGAGTACTGCCCAAAGCTATCAAAAGCTATGCGTCGGCCGAACACGAAACCAGCGCCGCCTTGAAAAGCCGGGCCGCGACCAGTGTCCCTGAAACTACACGGCAACCGCGACGTATACGTTATCATCGTTGTGCATGTCACAGGGAGGTCAACGTGTTTCATCTGGTCGCCTCACTCGCGACCGTCGCTATCGCCGGCGGTTCCGCGCTGTTTGGATATTGGCAAGCGCGCCAGTTCACGCAGAACAAGCTGCGCTACGTCGACGGGGTTCATAAGGCGATCGTGCCGGTCGTGGCGGGCGTCGCCGCCGTGGCACTCGCGACACCGATCGTCTGGCTTCTTCCGCTCGTCGGCGGCGGGACGGCGCTCCTGTTCGGCGGCGGCGTTGCCATGGGCGTGTCCGCCGGCGCGCGCGATATAAGGAAGCGTTTGCCCGGCGGCAGCTATTAGCTGTACCTCTGGCTGGAGCTCCGCCTCACCTGTACGTCGAGTCGCGCGCGGCGACTCCCTAGCTCAAATCTGTCCGGCGCTGCAACGTTCGACGCATCAACTCGAGACTGGAGTCACTCGATGCGTCTTATTGTTGCCGGCGTCGCAACGCTGGTTGTTCCCGTCATGCTCGCGGCGCAAGCTCAGCAGGGCACCGCGCTGTCGCCGAATCAACAGCTCGCCCACGACATCTACAAGCAGCTCGTCGAGATCAACACCGTTGATTCCGTCGGCAGCACGACCGTCGCCGCAAACGCCATCGCGAAGCGATTCCTCGATGCCGGCTTTCCCGCGAGCGACATCTTTCAAGGCGGTCCGAAGCCGGAGAAAGGCAACCTCGTCGTTCGCTATCATGGATCGGGCGCGCGAAAGCCGCTGATGCTGCTCGCGCATCTCGACGTGGTCCAGGCACTCAAAACCGATTGGTCGCCTGACCTGGACCCGTTCGTCTTCACCGAACGCGACGGATATTACTACGGTCGCGGTAGCGGCGACGACAAAGCGATGGCGTCGATTTTCGTCGCCAACCTTCTGCGCTTCAAGAAAGAAGGATATGTCCCCGATCGCGACATCATTCTCGCGCTGACCGCGGACGAAGAAGGTGGCGGATCGAACGGCGTTCGTTGGCTGCTCGCCAATCACAGGGAGTTGATCGACGCCGCCTACGCGCTGAACGAAGGCGGTGGAGGGGCACTGCGTAACGGAAAGCCGTTCATCAACTCCGTCGGCGCCGCAGAAAAAGTATCGGCCAATTTCACGATCTCGACCGCGAACAGGGGCGGGCATTCCTCCGTCCCGCGAGACGACAACGCCATCTATCAGCTCGCACAAGCGTTGACGCATGTCGCGGCGCATCAGTTCCCAGTCATACTGAACGAAGTCACCAAGGCGTACTTCTCACGCACCGCGGCGATCGAGACGCCGGAGATGGGGTCCGCGATGCGCGCGATCGTCGCGAATCCGAACGACGCCAAGGCATCTGCAACGCTGTCACGCGACCCGCGTTATCGCTCGATGCTTCGCACCACGTGCGTCGCGACCATGCTTTCCGGCGGTCACGCACGCAATGCGCTTCCGCAATCGGCAACTGCGAACGTAAACTGTCGTATGGCGCCCGGCCACGATCCGGCCGACGTGCGCGCCGGTCTGATCGCCGCGATCGGTGACACGGGCGTCACGGTGTCGAAGGGGCCGGCGATGGAACACGCCGCCCCGTCGCCCCTCTCGCCCGAGGTGATGGGTCCGATCGAGAAGGTGACGCGCGACGTCTTCGGCCCGAATGTGGCCGTCATTCCGACGATGGGAACGGGCGCAACCGACAGCAAATATCTGCGCGCCGTCGGCATCGCCGGATACGGCGTGTCCGGCTTGTTCGGCGACCCCAATGACAGTCGCGCGCACGGAAAGGACGAGCGCGTGCTCATCAAGTCGTACTACGACAGCCAGGAGTTCTTGTATCGTTTGGTGAAGGAGATGTCGACGACCAAGACGGTGCCGTGATTCGAGATCTATCACGACTGTTCTTCGTCGTAGCGATTGGCACGAGTGCGGTGGTGCCCCAAGGCGGCGCCGCGCAACTCCGCCCGATCAACGCCGATGCGTGGCGCGATACCGCCCATCACACCGCGGCGATGGTTCCGGTGGCTGCCGACGTACGCCTCCACTATCTCGACTTCGGCGGACAGGGACCGACCATCGTCTTTCTCGCGGGACTCGGCAACACGGCGCACGCGTTCGATAATTTCGCGCCGCGATTCACCGACCGGTTCCACTGTATCGCGCTGACGCGGCGCGGCTTTGGCGAGTCAGATCACCCGACTGACGGGTACGACATTCCTCGGCTCGTCGAGGATATTCGCGCCGCGCTCGACGCACTTCGGCTCGCGCGAGTGATCCTGGTCGGGCATTCGATCGCCGGTGAGGAAATGACGCGGTTCGCCGCGACGTATCCGGATCGCATCGAGCGCCTGGTGTATCTCGACGCGGCGTACGATCGCGTCGCCGCTGACTCGATGCTCCAGGAAATTTTTCCCGTACCCCCGAATGTTCCGCCGCGCCCCGTGCCGACGACGGCTGACACCGCGACGGCGGCCGCATACGTCGCGTTCGTTCATCGCACGCGCGGTGTCGACATCCCTGAAGCGGACATCCGGACGCGATACCGGTACGACGGATGGAATGAGGAGGTCACGCCGGCCTATCAGGCCATGACGGTCGAGCATCCGCCATATCGCGCCGTGCGCGCGCCGGCGCTGGCCATTTACGCCGTCACCGACGCCGTCTCGCAGCTCGAGCCCTGGCAGCGCAACGACCGCGCGCACGCCGCCGGCCTTCTCGAAGCGATCCGCGGTAATGAGTTCGTCGATCGCACGCTGCGGTCGAAGTTCAAGAATCAAGTCGCGCGTGGCGAGGTGGTCGAGTTGCACGGCGCGCACCATTGGATCTTCGTCAGCAACGCCGACCAAGTCGTCAACGCGATGCGGCGCTTTCTCGGTCCCAGTCGATAAAGCGCGAGCGCTGCTCGGGCGTCGGCACGAGACACGCCGGATTCCCGCGCGTCAACTTGTGCCGGTGGCGCGCGATGAAATCGTACGCGGCGTCGGCCAGCGATCGCGGCACGACCGCGGCCAGCGCGGCCACCACTCGCCATACGCCACCAAGATATTTCAACACACGCAGTACGGCGGCCGAGCGCACCAGCACAACCTCGGTGTCGGTCGCGTCGGGGGATTCTAGCCAAACCACGGAGTCGACGCCTTCGATTGCCGGATGACGCGACCTCACCTCGAGGCCGATTTCGCTCTCGAGTGCCGCGAAGCGGAGCGTCCGTCGCCCCGACTCGTGGCGCAGGACGAATTGCACGCCGCGGGCGCAGAACCCGCAACCTCCGTCGTAAAGCAGCAGCGCAGGCCGGTCGCTCATCCTTGTAAGCTATCCGCGCCGACTCTTCGCTGCCGACGCACTTCGTGAGGAAACAGGTCGCACCAGCTTCTCTGCCGTGTGCGTGTCGGAAACGCGCGCGACCTTGGTGTATGTCAACCCGAGCGTCTTGGCTTTCCCGAAGATTGCCGTGTCGGCAACACCGCCTGCGCCTTTGGGATGCACGACCCAGATCGCGCCGCGTTCGTTGATCGCGTCGAGCGCGCGCTCGATTCGGTCGAGCTGGGCAATTGTCTCGACGCCAACGAATACGACGTCGCGGTCGGACGCACTCCTTCCTCGCAGCGCGTTGCTCGTGCGCTCTTGGACTTGTTGGATGAGCTGTTCGTCGACGACGCCAAAGAGCCAGACGTTCGCCCCTGGTTTGACGTCGAGCTTGTCGATCAAACGCTTGGGCGGCTCTTCCAGTTTCTTGCGCCATGTCGCGGCGGACTTGTCGTCGAGTGTCATCGACACGGTGGCCGTCGGCGACGTGATCGTCACAACGCCCGCGCGAGACGCCACACGTTGAATCGACGCGCGGGGGATTCGCACGCGCGCCTCTCCACGCACGATGAGGTCGTCCGTTTCGAGCAGCACCGTCGCGTCGGCGTCGCGAATGTTGCCCGAGCGGTCGTCGACGCGAACGTGGCACTTGGTTTCATAACCCATGTGATCCTCCGGCCAGTGTGACCGCGGTGGGAATCGGCTCGGTCCCGAACCGCTTGCCCAACGCGCGGAGATAAGCGTCGATCGTGGCGGTGTGTCCCATGATGAAGCGTGACACGAAGCGAAACACAGGGTTGTAGACCGAGCCGCGTTCGATGACAGTTACGCGCGACGACGAACGACCATCGGCGTCGATGAGGTACTCCCAGCTGCCGCCAAACGGAAGATTCTTGTCAGCAATCCGGCTGACGAAGCGACGTGGCGGCTCGGCGGCATCGACCACGAACGTGAGCGTGCCTTGAGCCGAATGCTCTCGCCACGAGGGACCCGTGGGTGTCGGCGCCAGCAGCTCGACCGTCTTCACATCGGTGCGCCAGGTTGGAAATGCCGCCGGCTGAGTGATCGCCGACCACACCGCGTCAGGCGTGGCATCGACGCGGGCCGTCATCGCCGCCACGTGGTCGCGCGGAAGCATGGCGCCGATGATGATGACGACGGCAATCAATGCCACGACGACTCCGCCGACGATCAATGCCCATTTCATGTGAGTGCCTCGTTGCGGGTCGGTCGCATATCGAGAGGGAACGGGTCCGGATAGTCTACGATGCCGCTTTACGACCGCGCTTCGCGGCTCTCGTGCGCTGCTGTTGTGCGGCGACGGCGGCGCGACCCAGCAGCTCCAATCCGTGCAACGCAGCGCGGCGATCGCGATCGTTCAACTGCTCGAGCATGTCTTCCACCAACACCGGCTCGAGCACCGAATTCGCGGCGCACACGCGGACGCCGGCATTCGTGAGCCTGAGCTGGACTTTCCGGCGATCGGCTGGGTCGAGCACGCGCGTCACGTACCCTTGCTGCACGAGCTGGCCAACCGCGATCGACATGGTGGCCGGCGTCACGCCCAAGTGATCCGCGAGGTCGCTGAGCATCATCGGACGTTCGGCGTCGAGGTGGTCCATGATACCGACTTGTCGCGCGCTCACGTGCACGCCGCTCTTGGGGTCGCGAACGTGACGCCGGTGACAGGCAAAGTAGATGCGAGGGTAGTCACGAAACACGCGGGCGACGTCGTCAGAAAGGCGCATGTCTGTACGATAGAATCGATAGTTAGGTTCGTCAACACAAATAATTTGCTCCCCCAAGCAACCTGGCCATTGCCAGCGAGCTGCGCGCGGCGGGCGTTCCCGCGATCGCGGCGCCATCGCGCTCGGTGATGATGGTCCACTCGGCGACGCGCACAATCGTTCGATGACGCACGCGTTCGCGCGATGCGTCGCTTCGCAGGGCGTGCGTTATCCTCGTCGACATGCTTGCCGCCATTCGATCCGCCTCCATCGTCGGCATCGACGCCTTCGACGTCTGTGTCGAGGTCGACGTCGCCTCGGGATTGCCGCATTGGACGCTCGTCGGGCTTCCGGCGGGTGAAGTCAAAGAGAGTCGCGAGCGCGTGACCGCTGCGCTGTCGAACTCCGGATTCCCGGTGCCACCGCGTCGTGTGACTGTGTCTCTCAGTCCGGGCGACACACGCAAAGCGGGCACCGGGTTCGATCTTCCCATCGCGGTAGGTCTCCTCGTCGCACTCGGTGAGATTCCAATCGACGCCGTGAACGAGCTTGTCTTCCTCGGCGAGTTGGGGCTCGACGGCGCGATCCGAGGTGTGCGCGGCGCGCTGTCGGTTGCGCGGCATCTCTCCGATCAAACGACGCGCGCACTGGTGCTGCCGCCGGCGAACGTCGACGAGGCGGGGCTCGTGCGATGCGTCCCACTCGTCGCGCCTTCGACGCTGCGCGATCTCGTCGACGCGCTCAGATCGGGCGTGTTGATCAATGCGACGCCCGGCGAGCGCACGACGACCGAGTCCGACGACACCGATTTCGCCGACGTCGTCGGACAGGAAAGCGCAAAGCGAGCGCTCGAGATCGCGGCCGCCGGCGGCCATGCGTGTCTGCTCATCGGACCGCCCGGAGCGGGAAAGACGATGCTTGCGCGTCGGCTGCCTTCCATCCTTCCCGCGCTCACCGAAGACGAAGCGCTCGAGGTCACGGCCATTCACTCCGTTGCGGGATTGCTTTCGTCGTCGGGCCTCCGCCTCTCCGCGCGCCCATTCCGTGCGCCCCACCATTCCATTTCGTCGGCAGGACTGGTCGGGGGCGGCGGCGTCCCACGCCCGGGCGAAGTTAGCCTCGCGCATCACGGCGTCCTGTTCCTCGACGAGCTGCTGGAGTTTCCACGCAGCGCGCTCGAGGCGCTGCGTCAGCCACTGGAGGACGGTCGCGTCACGATCGCGCGCGCGGCGCTCAGCGTTGCGTTTCCAGCGCGCTTTTCCCTGATTGCCGCGATGAACCCCTGCCCGTGCGGAAACGCCGGCGAACCAACTCGCACGTGCACGTGCGGTGAGTCTGAGATTGTGCGGTATCGAAGCCGCTTGTCAGGGCCCTTGACCGACCGGATCGATATGCACGTGACGCTGGGCGCTGTTTCGCCGCAGTTGCTTCAGCATCCCAGCGACGGTGAAGCCTCGCTCGCGATCCGGGGCCGCGTCGAAGCGAGTCGCGCGGTGCAACGCCGGCGGTATGCATCGCTTCCGACTGCGGTGCGCTGCAATGCCCATGCATCCGGGCGTTGGCTGCTCTCGCATGGCGCCATCGATCGCGAGGCGAAAGCATTGGTGACGTCCGCCATGGAGTCGCTCAAGCTGTCGGCGCGCGGCTACCATCGGGTGCTGCGTGTCGGGCGAACGATCGCCGATCTCGAAGGGAGTGTCGCAGTATCGACCGATCACGTCGCCGAGGCGCTTCGGTATCGGCCGCGATGAGTCGCGATGAGTCGCGATGGGTTGCGATGCGTCACGACGGCCAACGCCTGAGGGAAGGGTGACCGAAGGCTGGCGTGAATGGTTGTATCAGCATATTGTAATGCGCTCCCGCCATCTGCCCAGCCTCCCGCGACGCCGCGACAGTCCCTTCACATCTCCCCGAGGGTGCCGTGTATTTGACCGCAACGACCGGCCGTGCCGTCGTGTGCCCCGCTGGCTTTCACTCGTTCGTCGCGAGACGCTGTCTCGCCATTCTGTCACTCATCGCGGCCGCCTCGGCACCGGTCGCCGCGCAGACATCTCGGGTCTTCGACTCGGGAATCGTTCTTGGCGGCGACTGGCTTCAAGCAAATGCGCTTCCACTCGATCGCGACGCGGTCCATAGCGGCAGTGTAAACCTCTCGCTCCGCCGCCATAGCTGGGGCGTCGAAGCCGGATTCCTGCGCATCGCGCGAACGTTGAGCACCGTTCAAGGCGGGACGATCTCCGCCGGGCCGCTTCTGCATTGGGGGCCGGTGCTGTTCTTCCCAACCGTCGGAGTGCTCGGCGGCAAAGCAGAAGCCTCCCGCGACTCGACCGGCTACGACTTCGTCGGCACCGGCGGTGTCGTTGGCCATCAACCGCGGTACAGCTATTCGAGTGCCGGCACAGCCGGTGGCAACGTCGCGCTCACCGTCGAGGCGCCGCTCTTTCGAGCGCTCGGCGTCCGCGCGGTGGCATCTCAATGGTATTTCGGCGGCGCTCCGCTCGAGGGAGATCGTCAACGATTCCTCGTTGGCGCCGGCCTTTCGCTCCGGGTGGGCCGATGATGCGCGCTCATCGCTCGTTGCTCGCGCGCTCGACGCGCATCGCGTTGCTCGCCGTCGCGCCGCTCTTCGTCGCGGCGAGCTGCAACGAAAATCTGCCCAGTGGCCCCAACACGTTCGGCGCCACAATCAAGATCAGCGTTGCGCACGACACACTAGTCGTTGGCGACTCGACGGTCGCCCAGGCCGTCGCCACTGACGACAATGGCCGCACCATTCAGTCGCTCACATACGCGTGGACGTCTGCCGATGGCACGATCGTCGGACTCGCCGACCCGGGGTCGAATGCCGAAGCGACCGCCGGTCGGACGAGGACGTTGGTTGGCAAGAAGACGGGCCACTCGGTCGTGACGCTGGCTCTTCCCGACTCGCGCTTCGTCGTCTCCAACGTCACGCGAAACGAGACGGTCGTTGTTGGCGGCGTGAAGGTGCTATCGACGCACGATTCGACGCTGACCGCAGTCAATGACACGGGGTTCGCCATCGCCGCGGGACTGGTTCGGTCCAACGGCGCCCTGGTCTCACGTGTCTCTCAAGGCCTTCGATGGATCCATCTCGGAAGCCACACAACGGTCGTTGGGACGGGGGACACGATTCGCTACATCGCCAAATCCAATGGCGCCGATACGCTGATCGCGACGCATGACCTCTGCCTTGTATCGGCGAAGTGCGCGGACACGGCGGTGGTTCACGTGTCGCAGCAGCTGACTTTGACCATCTCGGACCATTCCTTCCTCGCGTGGAGCTTCTCCGATAGTCTCGGACCTACGGCTACGCTGGCCGATCGCCGCGGCAATGGACTTGCCGGGACAACCATTCGCTTCATTCCAGCCACTGTAGCCGACTCCGCGGTCGTGAGAGTTTCGGCTCCGCTGGGCGTGAGTAATCCGTCGACCGGTCGTGTCGCTGCGCCAAAGCTCATTTCCATTGGCAACGGCACCGCGAAAGTGAATGTCTTCGCCCTCGCGCCTGACGGAATCTCGATCCTCGGCGTCGATTCCTTGACTGAAACCGTGCGTCAAGTTGCGCGACGCGTTGCGGTCGATCCTCTGCGCGCGCTCGTCACATTCATTGACTCCATCCCGATCAAACCGGTGGCGAGAGACGCCCGAGGCGCCGAGATCGCCGATGCAACGGTGACGGCGGCCGTGACCGGGAGTGCATTCAACAACGGCATCTGGCTCGGACCGAACCCGTTTGCCGCCTCGGGCACGCAGGCGACCATCACTCCCACGCTGACGGGAATCGCGCTGCCATCATCCAACCCGCTGGCGCCGCAAGTGGCGGTCGTTACCGACCAAGCCGTGATCACGCTCGGAGCACTCGACACCGTGAAGGCCGGAACGACGACGCGCACCGTGGCCACGACCGTCTTCGATTCGAACGCTGTCGCCGCCATTGGATCATGGGTGCGATTCAGAGCGTCCGCCGGCGCGACACCCGATTCAGTTCAAGTGGACGGAAATGGATTTGCGACGGTCAACTGGGCGCCGCCGAATCTGGCGGGTCCGTACACGCTCACCGGTGTTCGTGGCAAACAGACGCCAATGACGACGGTGGCCGACTCGGCGGGGCGCATTGTGATTCGGCGAAGCGTCGTCGTGATCGCGAGCGACCCCGACGCGCTCAACTCGACGGTATCGGTGAGTGCGACCACCATTGCGTCCAACGGAACGGCAAGTGTCACCATCGTGGTGAAGGATCGCTTCGGCAACACGGTCAAGACGGCAACGCCGGCTGATTTTGCGCTCACGACGTCCCGTGGAGCATTCAGTGCGCTTGCTTGTGTTCAGGGAGTTTGCACCGCGACGTATACCGCGCCCGCCACGGCCGGTGTGGACAACATCTCGGTGAAGATTCTCGGCTTCGATATCGTCTTCAGCCCGATCGTGTTGACGATCACCTGATTGGACTAAGCGGTCCGTTCCGGATGTGAATCGGTGATTGTGCCTGGCTTATGGCGCAATCACCGATTCGCGTCTCTGAGCCTTCAGCTGCGCTCGATCGGCGGGCCGCGAAACGAATGACAGAAAGGCGGTTACGTTTCCGGCATGACTTACGATGTGGACGAGTCAAGTCAGCCGCATGCGCTGGCCAAAGAGTCGCACCTAACCGCCTGGCTGCGTGATCGGCGTTCGATCGCGATCGGCTACAGCGGCGGCGTGGATTCCGCGTACCTCGCCGCTGTGGCCGTCGCGACACTCGGAGCTGCACAGGTGCTCGCCATCATTGGCCGAAGCGCATCATATCCGGAAAGCCAGTGGTCGGCTGCGCTTGGTGTCGCCGCACGGATCGGCCTCAACGTGCTCGAGGTCGATACTGACGAGCTGAGCGATCCGCGATACGCCGCGAACCCCGCGAACCGCTGCTACTTCTGCAAGACCGAACTCTGGTCCAAGCTCGTGCCGATCGCGCGCGCGCGCGGCATTGCTACCGTCGCGGACGGAACGAATGCCGACGATCTCGAGGGGCATCGACCCGGCGCCCAGGCGGCGCGCGAACACGGCGTTGTTTCGCCGCTGGCCATGTTCGAGTTCTCGAAACAAGAGATTCGTGAGCGATCGCACGCGCGCGGTCTCCCAACTTGGCAGCAGCCGTCGTCCCCCTGTCTCTCATCGCGAATTCCGTATGGCACGCCCGTCACGGTTGGCCGGCTCAAACGAGTCGAACAAGCCGAGTCCGCGCTGCGCGCTGAGGGAGTGGTTGGCGACCTGCGGGTGCGGCATTTCGGCGATCTCGCGCGCGTCGAGTTGTCGTCTACGGAGCTCGCGCGATGGATGGACGCCGAATCCCGCGCGCGCCTCGAAGCCGTAGTCCGCGCAGCGGGATATCAGCGCGTCGAGCTCGACCCGCGCGGCTTTCGCTCCGGATCATTGAACGAACAGGCGTCGTAGCGTGCGACTCTTTCTCGCGATTAACCTCACGCCCCAGGTGCGGCGCGAGGTTGCAGCGGCCACCGCCGCGCTGCGACAGGCCGCACCCCAAGCATCGTGGGTCGATGAGCCGCTACTGCATTTGACACTCAAGTTTCTCGGCGAGCAATCGGACGACCGCCTCGACGAAACCCAGGCCGCGGCCGCTCGGGTCGCCGGCCGACATCGCGAGCTGGTCATGGCGCTCGGCGGGATTGGCGCCTTCCCGAACTTTCGGCGGGCTCGCGTCGTATGGATGGGCATCGCGCAGGAAGCGAGGCTCGAGCTGCTGCATCATGACATCGAGGTCGAGTACGAGAAGCTCGGCGTCGAGCTCGAAGGACGACCGTTTCGACCGCATCTGACACTGGGCCGCGTGAAGCACGCCCTGACGGACGACGAAGTGAAGGCTCTCGCGCGGGTCGCGCGCGAGACTGATTATCGAACAGATTTCATCGTACGATCGATCGATGTGATGCGAAGTGATCTCACGGCGGCCGGATCGGTGTACACCACGCTGGTTTCGGCCGCACTACGGAGCGGATGACCTATGGGCTGTATTGCGCGCCTCGGCTGTCTGGTTCTCTTGGCGATTCTCGCTGTCGGAGCGTGGTTCACGCGCGATCGGTGGATGCCCGAGAGCATGCGCTCGCATACGGTCAGTACGACGAAAGGTCCGACCTGGGAACCGCTCAGCGACGCGGGTGCTCGACGAACGGAGACGGCGCTGTCGAAGTTGAGTCAACAGCGCGGACCCGTTTTCCAAACGCTGTCCGGGGCCGATGCGGCGTCGTACATCTTCCGTGAGCTCGCGAGTCGGCTACCACAGTCGAGCGACAGCGTCCAAGCGATGGTCTCGGGCGACCGAGTCGCCATGCGCGCGAACGTGAAGCTCTCGGAGCTAGGCGGCGCGGGCGCGCTCGGACCGCTCGGCAGCATGCTCGCCGATCGCGAGCCGGTGCAGTTCACGGGAACGTTCCGCGTCCTGAAGCCTGGGCTCGCGGAATTTCAGATCCAAGAGATCAAGATCGGTGCGGTGAACCTGCCACGCGCCATGATTCCCAGCTTGATCGGCCGATTCGACCGTGGACAGCGGCCCGCAGGACTCGACCGCGACGCGCTCCCGTTGCCGATCCCACGTTACGTGGGCGACATTCGAGTAGCGAACGGAAAGATCACGTTGTACAAGACCGTGGAATAACGATGCCACGCCGCATCCTGATCATCGACGACGAGCAGGGAATCCGCGCGGCGCTCGGCCAGTTGCTCGAGTTCGAGGGCTACGAGGTTCGCGCGGTCGGCAACGCTGTCGACGGCATCGCCGCCTATCAAAAACAACGGCCCGACCTCGTATTCCTGGACGTGAAGATGGCGGGCATCGACGGTGTCGAGGCACTCAAGAAGATCAAGGAGCACGACCCGAGCGCGATCGTCGTCATGATCAGCGGACATGCGACCATCCAGACCGCGGTTGAGGCAACACAGCTCGGCGCGTACGACATTCTCGAAAAGCCGCTCGACACCGATCGCATTCTTGTCACGCTGCGCAACGCGCTTCAGCATCTCGATCTGCACGAAGAGAACGCGCGCCTGCGCGAGACGATTCAATCGCGCTATCAAATCGTCGGCAAGTCGTACGGAATCCGCGCGGTGATCGACAAGCTCGAGCGCGTGGCGAAGACACCGGCGCGCGTGCTGATCACCGGGGAGAATGGAACGGGCAAAGAGCTCGTGGCTCGGGCGATTCACTCGCAGTCGACGCGTGCCGACGGACCGTTCGTCGAAGTGAACTGCGCCGCAATTCCGAGTGAGCTGATCGAAAGCGAGTTGTTCGGCCACATGAAAGGCTCGTTCACTGGCGCGATTGCCGACCGCGCCGGCAAGTTCGAGCAAGCGCACGGCGGCACGTTGTTCCTCGATGAAGTAGGCGATATGAGCTTGAACGCGCAGGCGAAAGTGCTGCGTGTGTTACAGGACGGCGTCGTCACACGCATCGGCGGCTCGAAGACGGTCGAGGTCGACGTCCGCGTCCTCGCGGCGACGAACAAGACGCTCGAGACCGAGATCGCCGAGGGTCGATTCCGCGAGGATTTGTTCTATCGGCTGAACGTGGTGCCGATCCACGTGCCACCGCTGCGCGAGCGTCGCGAGGACATCCCGCTGCTCGTGTCGCATTTCGTCAACGTGCTCACGAGTCGTGAAGGAGTGGCGCCGCGCGCCATCGCCCCAGAGGCGATCGAGCGACTCGCGCAGCTCGAATGGCCCGGCAACGTTCGGGAGCTGCGGAACACGATTGAGCGCTTGCTCATTCTGTCGTCGGGACCGCGCATCACGGCCGAGGATATCGCCAGGCTCGTCGGACATCGCGATCCGGAACAGGCAGGTTTGGGCTCTCTCCTCGATTGCAAGACGTTCGAGGAATTCAAGCATGCCGCCGAGCGCGCATTCCTGCTCGCCAAGCTTCGTGAATTCGATTGGAACGTGTCCGAGACGGCGCGGGCACTCGACATGCCGCGGTCGAACCTTTATAAGAAAATCGAACGCTATGGACTCACTCGGGAGACGCTGAGCTGATGGCTGATCGCGATTGGGACAAAGAGCTGGCGAAAGTCGACAAGCAGCTCGCGTCGCTCTCGGACGACGCGCTGGTCGGTCCGACGCCGGCGACGACCGGCGGAAAGAACGCGGCCGCTTCGCGTTCCGATAAGACGTCGCGGTCCGCTGCGGCCGAGCCGCGCGCGACGGCGTCGTTCGGCGTCTACGCCCGCCGCACGCTCTCGGTTCTCGTCGGCGTCGCGATGGTGGTGTGGCCATACCCCGTCCGCTGCGGTTTCGGTTTGGCGGGCTACCTGGCGGCGGTGGCCGTCGTGACCGCCAGTGGCGTGTGGAGTTCGGTTTGGACCTGGCGCCACCGCGCGAGCAAAGCTCATGCGCTTTCCATTCTGCTGATCCTCTGGGGGCTCGTTCTCGGGTCGCTCGAGATCTTGCCACGCATCGGCTACGCAAAACCCGACCTCAGGCATCCTGCCATGTGGATGTGTCAGTGATTCGGCGACAGTCTGATGCCTCCATGCGACGTCGCGCGAGTCACTTCACGAATCCACTCACCATCGATCGCGTACATTTCTTACCGAGCACACTGACACCCGACTCATGAAATCGTTCAAAAACTTCATCGGCGGCGATTGGGTTCCACCGATCGGCGGCGAATACTTCGAAAACCGGAATCCGGCCGACCTCTCCGACACGGTCGGACGATTTCCGTTGTCTGGCGCTGCCGACGTCGATCGCGCGGTCGAGTCGGCGCGCCGCGGCTTCGAGGTGTGGCGCAACACACCTGCGCCGGCGCGCGGTGACGTCCTTCGAAAGCTCGGCGATATCATGGTCAAGCGGAAAGACGAGATCGCCGACCTCATGACTCGCGAAATGGGCAAGCCGCTCGCTGAGACGCGTGGCGACGTCCAGGAAGGAATCGACACCGCGTATTACGCAGCGAGCGAAGGGCGCCGGCTGTTCGGACACACCGTACCGAGCGAGTTGCGGAACAAGTGGGCGATGAGCTTCCGTCGACCCATCGGCGTCGCCGGCATCATCACGCCGTTCAACTTCCCGATGGCGATACCCACGTGGAAGATGTTTCCCGCCCTCCTCTGCGGGAATGCATGCATCTTCAAGCCTGCCGAAGACGTGCCGCACACGGGGCATGTGCTGGTCGAGATGATGCTCGAAGCAGGTCTACCGCCCGAGGTAATTCAGCTCGTGCACGGACTCGGCGAGTCCGCCGGCGCGGCGATAGTGAACCATCCGCTCATTCCCGTCATCTCATTTACAGGATCGACGGAAACAGGTCGGATGGTGGGAGAGATCTGCGGGCGCATGCACAAGCGGTTGTCGCTCGAGATGGGTGGTAAGAACGCGATGCTGGTGTTCGACGACGCGAATCTCGATCTCGCGTTGGACGGTGTGTTGTGGGGTGCGTTTGGCACGACAGGTCAACGCTGCACTGCGACCAGCCGACTGATCCTCCAAGATGGAATTCACGACGAGCTGCTGAGTCGGTTGATCGACCGTGTGCGCGATCTCAAATTGGGGGACGGTCGCAAGGACGGCACCGACGTCGGTCCACTCATTAGCCAGAATTCGCTCGAGAAAGTGGAGCGGTACATCGACATCGGGCAGCAAGAGAACGCCGATCTCTTGTGTGGCGGAAAACGCCCGACAGGAAAGGGTCTGGAGAACGGCTATTTCTTCGAGCCCACGATCTTTGCTCGAGTCCGCGCGGGTATGCGGCTCGAACAGGAAGAAATCTTTGGTCCCGTTCTTTCTGTGTTGCGATTTCGAGCGGCAGACGAGGCGTTCGCGATCAACAACGACGTGAAATACGGATTGTCGTCGTCGGTCTACACCCAAGACGTCAATGTCGCCATGCGCGCGATGAACGAGCTCGACACAGGTATCACCTACATCAATGCGCCAACGATCGGGGCCGAGGCACATCTACCGTTCGGTGGCGTAAAACAGACAGGAAATGGCCACCGTGAAGGTGGTTGGGAGGTCTACGAGTTTTACTCGGAGACCAAGGTCGGCTATCTGGATTTCTCGGGTTCGCTTCAGCGGGCCCAGATTGACAACTACCTGGGAACCCCGGATTGAATAGGGACGCTTGTGGGCGGACCAACCCGAGCTGCGAGTTCCGGATGGTGCTAGCCGGCCGAGCCCGACCAGGTTATTACATCGACTGACGAGCCGTCGTCGTCATTTAAAGAGAAGTGAGAGAAGTGAGTGATATGAGCGCGAACGAACCCGTTTCCGTGCCGGTGCCTGGCGATGAGAATGCCGACGATTCCCCCGGGGGTCAGTCAGCACGCTCGATCACGCCGCAGCAGCGAATGGAAGCCTTGCGCGAGCTCAACCGCCAGCGCACGGGTCTCGATTTCATTTGGGAATGGACGAAGATTCTCGCCGTATCAGTCGTGCTGTTCGCGCTGATTCGGACGTTCCTCGTCGAAGCATTCAAGATTCCCAGCGGCAGCATGGAGAACACACTGCAGGTCGGCGACTTTTTGCTCGTCAACAAGCTCGTATACGGCGCGGAAGTGCCGTTCACGCACAAGCGGCTTCCACGCCTTCGCGAGCCCCAGCGTGGTGACGTCATCGTGTTCGAGTATCCCGACGATATGACGAAGAATTTCGTGAAGCGACTCGTCGGTGTGCCTGGCGACACGCTCGAAATGCGGAATGGGACATTGATTCGGAATGGTGCCGCGCTATCTGAGCGCTACGTCGAACATACCGAGCCCGATATCGACCCCGCGCCCGAGGATTTTCGCTGGCAGCGCGACTACCTCGTCCGGACCGCCAATGCCGCTTCGGGATACCATCCGTCGCGAAACAACTGGGGCCCCTTGGTCGTCCCAAAAGAGAAGTACTTTGTGCTTGGCGACAATCGGGATAACTCTCTGGACAGCCGGTACTGGGGGTTTGTGCCCGACTCGCTGCTCAAGGGTCGGCCGTTCGTGATTTACTATAGCTACGCTCCAGATACGGTCGATACTTTTGCGTGGCTCACGCACATTCGCTGGACGCGATTGGGTGAGCGCATACGATAGGTTTTGGTTCGAGTCAATTGCCCACCCCCGTCGCGCTGTGTGAATGCGCGGATGGGTGAATGCGAAACACCGGGAGTGGCCAACTCACTCACGGCCGAGGCACTCACACATTCACGCACCAAAGGAGCCGCAGTACGTATGGCCGCAACCGGCAACAAGAAGTCGTCGTACGAAGAAGGCTCGCTCGACCAGTACCTCCGCGACATCAGCGCGTACCCGCTGATCTCGCGCGACGAAGAGGCGCACCTTGCCCGGCACATTCGCAAGGGCGAGCAGGAAGCGCTCGACAAGCTTGTTCGGTCCAATCTGCGCTTCGTCGTATCAGTCGCGAAGAAATATCAGAACCAGGGTGTGTCGCTCTCGGATCTGATCAACGAGGGCAACCTCGGCCTGATCCGCGCCGCGCACAAATTCGACGAGACGAAGGGCATCAAATTCATCTCGTATGCCGTCTGGTGGATTCGCCAGGCAATCCTGCAGGCGCTCGCCGAGCAGTCGCGGATCGTGCGCGTTCCGCTCAATCGTGCCGGCACGCTCCACCGCATCGGCAAACGAGCCAATGCGCTGCTCCAAGAGCTCGGCCGCGACGCCACGCACGCCGAGATTGCGCATGGGATGGACATCACCGAGGAAGAAGTCGCCAAGACCATGGCGATCTCGCAGACGCATCTGTCGCTCGATGCGCCGCTCACTCCCGGCGAAGACAACCGTCTGCTCGACTATCTCCCCGATACGCTCAACCCGACGCCCGACGAACAGACATTCGAGAAGGCGCTCACCGAGTCGATCGAGGAGGCACTGTCGCACCTCAAAGAGCGCGAATCGAAGATCCTCCGTCTGTATTTCGGCCTCGACGGCAGTGAGCCGATGACGCTCGAGGAGATCGGCGCGTTGCTCGGCATCACACGCGAGCGCGTTCGACAAATCAAAGAGAAGGCGCTGTCGCGTCTCCGACACGTCAGCCGCGCGCGGGCACTCGAGTCATATCTGGGCTGAGCTCGCGCCAAGTCGGCGCGTGGTGCTACTCAAATTTCGCTCTCTCAGACCATGGCTCAAAACAGCTCGTTCGACGTGACGACCGGTGTCGATCTCCAGGAGGTCGACAATGCGATCAACCAAGCACAGAAAGAGATCGCTCAGCGCTATGACTTCAAAGGCTCGAACGCGGCGATCGAATTCAAGCGCGCAGAAGAGTTGATCGCGCTCGTTGCGGCCAGCGACTTTCAGATGCGTGCGCTGTTCGACGTCGTGCAGGCGAAGCTCATCAAACGCGGCGTACCCGTGAAGAACCTCGACGTCGGCGAGATCAAGCAGGCCGGCGGCGACATGGTGCGCCGCGAGGTCAAGCTGAAGACGTCGCTCGATTCCGATACCGCAAAAAAAGTTGCCGCCGCCATCAAAGACGCGAAGCTCAAGAAGGTGCAGGCGTCGATTCAAGGCGATCAAGTGCGCGTGACGTCCCCGTCGAAAGACGACCTACAAGAGGCGATCGCCCTGCTGCGCAAAGGCGATTTTGGCGTGGAGCTGAAGTTCGGGAACTTCCGCTAGCGCAGTCCGCTGGCAAATCGTCAATGCGAGTCGTGCGGCGGCGTTTTGCACGTCGCGTGTTTCACGCGTACGAGATCGCTCGTGTGCGCGGCCACAACCTCCAACGCCGCAGCGTCGTCAGAGTTCCAGAATCGCCAACTGCCTTCCTCGCTGTGCCGCACTCTGGTTCGTGACGCCGGGCCCCAGCGGTCGAGGAGATCGCGCGCCGCGTTGCAGCGTTGCGCATCATCCGCCAGGCGTAGGGCACTGCCTTCATCGCCGGCCGGCTTTGTCAGAACACTCTGCACGGCGAGGCCGACGGCGCCCCCGCTCAGTCGAGCGAGGTGTGCGACATCGAGGGTCGGTTGGACGCTCGCTGTCGCGTGCGACACCTGCGCCGCCCGCTCCGTGTTCACTCGCGCCACGAACAGGTCCGGATCGAACGCGTTCAGCGCCGCGAGCATTGTGAGACCAGAGGCGACGGCTCCGGCCACAAACGGCCGTCCCCAATCGCGAAGCACCGTGAACGCGAGCCACAACAGCACGATCGCCAGCCACGCCATGAACACGAGCGGGTACAGTCGATCCGTCGTGAGCCCGTAGAAATGCACGTACATCTTCATTCGAAGGGCGGCGGACACGATGATCGCCCCGAGTAGCGCAACGATCGGAATCGAGAGCAGAGTGTGCCGGCGCGCCAGTGCACGCCCCGGTTGTAGCGCGGCGCGAGTCGCCAACAATACGGGAACGACGAGCGCTACGACCCACACGAGCTGAAAGAATCCTTCGCGCGCATACGTCGCCGCGGTCAATCCGGTGCGCGCGTGCAGAAACTGCTCGCCTCCGAAGAACCAGCCCAGTTGCGTGAGCATGAATGCGGCGAACAGGATGTTGAGCGTCCCCAGTGCCGCCGTGACGTCGAGCATGCGGAGCTCGAACGGCAGCTTGCTCTCCGGTCCCCAAGGCTGCGTTCGCGGAGCGACCAAGGTTCGCGACCAGCCGCCAACGACCCACGCGAAGAAGCCGATGAAGAATGCATGCGAGACGATCGTCTCGACGTCGAGCCCTGGAAGCTTGACGAGGCTTGCGAAGATCGGATCGGCCGATCGAAGCAGCGCGCCGAAGATCAACAGGAGTGCGGCCGAGATGATGCCGGCGCGCGCCAACGGCAAGACGCGGCCAGTCAACTGCTTCGGCTCGCCGGGCGCAAACATCTCGCGCAACGCGAGTGGAAGGATGCCGACGATCACGCCGCCGATGACGGCCAGTCCGGCGGCCAGCGTATCGCGGAGGCGTCGGGCCAACAACCCGGCGCGTGCGTTGCCGCTGGCGACGGCAGCCATGCCCAAGCACGCGACAGTCGCACAGAAGTCGAAGAAGAGCAGGACCTCCGAGTTTCGCCACGCGAAGAAGAGTGAGAACAGCACGGCGGATCCGAGCCAGGCCGCAGTTTCGCGAGAGACGGCTCGCCCCGCGCGCCGGAGTATGGCGACGCCGGCGAGCGCGACGGCGCCGATCCAGAGGCCGAATCCAAGCCCAGCGGGCATGTCGCGGAGCAGCGCGTCGGCGTCGATACCGAGGAGGATCGCCGCCGTGAGGATCGTTCGAGCCATTGCGCGAGGAATCTGCTGCGACGTGGTGGCTCGGGCGCTGACCTCGACGGCAGGGCCGGTAGCGTAAAGAGGCGTGTCCATGGAGAGTACTTTATAATGCAAAGCTAGATCGCGCAAGATCGAGATCCAACGACCCCCGGGACGTACAGAAGACCCTGCGCGGCAACTAACTTCCAACGATGCTTGCATCCAGCTCTACGCCGGCGCACCTCGCCGCATGAAGGTCTCCATCATCACGCTCGGCTGCGACAAGAATACCGTTGACACCGAACGCTACGTCGCCCAACTCGCCGACCGTGGCGCCTCATACACCGAGGACATGGCCGAGGCCGACGTGATCGTCGTGAATACGTGTGGATTCATTGATGCGGCGAAGAAAGAATCGATCGACGCGTTGGTCGAGGCCGGCCGCCTCAAGGACGAAGGGCACTGCAAGGCGGTCGTTGGCGTCGGGTGCATGGTTCAGCGCCACAAAGACGAGCTGATCGACGCGCTTCCCGAGGTCGATCTCTTCCTCGGCTCATCGGAGATGGATCGTCTCATTCCCGAGCTCGAGGAGCGCGGATTTCTATCTGCGGACGACGTACCGGCGGTGCATCCCGGCGTCCGCATGTTCGCGGGCGGGTTGTCGCACGTACGCTATCTCAAAATCAGCGAAGGCTGCGATCACGGGTGTGCCTTCTGCGCGATTCCACTCATGCGTGGCAAGCATCGTTCGTTCGCACTCGACGAAATCGTGCACGAAGCGCAGCTGCTCGAGGCGCAGGGCGCACGCGAGCTGAATCTGGTCGCGCAAGATTTAGCGCATTATGGTCGCGATCGGCGCGATGGAGTCGGCTTGCCTGAGGTGCTCGAGGCGCTTGTTCGCGAGACCACCGTCCCGTGGATTCGCATGCTCTATCTCTACTCGGCCGGTCTCACGCCGCGCGTGCTCGAGATTCTCGGAACGGAGCCGCGTGTGCTGCCGTATCTCGACATGCCGATCCAACATGCATCCGACTCCGTGCTCGCGCGCATGCGCCGACCCGAGCGTCAGCGCACGATTCGTGAGAGAGTGGCGCGCATTCGCGCGGTGGTTCCCGACGTCGCGATCCGTACGACCTGCATCGTTGGATTTCCCGGCGAGACGGCACAGGACTTCGACACGCTGCTGGCATTCCTCGAGGAAGTGCAGTTCGACCGCGTCGGTGCGTTCACGTATTCGCCCCAAGAAGGCACGCGCGCCGCTGAGTTGAGCGACGACGTTCCTGACAATGTGAAGCGCGCCCGACTCGAGCGATTGAACGAGCTGCAACGACTGATCACCGCCGAGCGTTATGAGCGGCGTCTTGGCCAAACCGTACGCGCTCTCGTCGATCGTGTGGACGACGACTCGGTGCAGGCACGCATCGCGGGCCAGGCGGACGACATCGACGGTGTTACATACGTGGCTGGCGCCAGCGGGATCGCACCCGGCACATTCATCGATGTTCGACTGGACGACGTCGTCGATGACGTCGACTTCAGCGCAACCTACTTGCGCGTCGTCTCTTCGCCGGCGACGCGCCTGCGTCCTACGCGTGCGCTGCCCGTCATGAGTTCGGTCGGCAGCTTCGGCCGGTGAGTACGATGACCGCGATGAGTACAGCGAGCAAGCCGACGACGCGGTCGCACGACATCATGGAGCGCGCACGCGCGCTCTTCCCGGGTGGAGTAAGCTCGCCGGTTCGTGCGTTCCGTGGAGTCGGCGGTGAGCCATTTGTCGTCGAGCGCGGTGCGGGATCACGCATCTGGGACGCTGACGGTCGCGAGTACATCGACTATGTGCTCTCGTGGGGACCGCTCGTGCTCGGGCACGCGCCCGCCGTTGTCCTCGATGCGCTGAGCGAGACGATGCGGCGCGGCACGAGCTTCGGTATTCCGACCGAGCTCGAGGTTCAACTTGGTGAGCTGATCGTCGAGCGAATGCCGCACGTCGAGATGCTGCGCTTCGTGTCCAGCGGAACGGAAGCGACCATGAGCGCGGTGCGTGTCGCGCGCGCGGCCACGGGTCGCGACGTGATCATCAAGTTCGACGGATGCTATCACGGACACGCCGATTCGTTTCTCGTACGCGCCGGCTCCGGCGTCGCGACTCTCGGTTTGCCGAACTCGCCGGGAGTGCCTGCCGCGCTTGCGGCGCTGACCGTCGTCGCGCCGTTCAACGACCTGAGCGCGGTGGAATCATTGCTGCGCGGACATGCGGTCGCCGCAATCATCGTCGAGCCGGTTGTGGGCAACAGTGGATTCATTCCCCCCGATCCAGCGTTCTTGCCTGGTTTGCGCGCACTCGCTGATGAACACGGCGCATTGCTCATCTTCGACGAAGTGATGACGGGCTTCCGCATCGCCTTCGGCGGCGCGCGTGAACGATTCGATACGACGGCCGATCTCACGACGCTCGGCAAGGTCATCGGTGGCGGACTGCCGGTCGCAGCCTACGGCGGCCGCTCGGATCTCATGC